>CAXUEB010000017.1:18548-30947 GCA_964249775.1 uncultured Spirosoma sp. | reverse complement strand
TAAATGCCTACGCCAACCTGACGAACAACGAAATCGTGTTTCCGGCTGGCATTCTGCAATTCCCGTTCTTCGACAAAGACGCCGACGACGCCATTAACTACGGCGGCATTGGCATGGTGATTGGCCACGAGATGACGCACCTGTTCGACGATCAGGGCCGGCAGTACGACGCCAACGGCAACCTGCGCGACTGGTGGACCAAGCAGGACGCCGAACGGTTCAACACCAAGGCGCAGGCCGTTGTAAAGCAGTACAGCGGCTACACCGTGCTGGACAATCTGCACCTGAACGGCCGCCTGACGCTGGGCGAAAACCTCGCCGATCTGGGCGGCATCACCTTGGCGTATCAAGCGTTTAAACTGACTAAGCAGGGCGGCTCCGCGTCCGGACAAAGTACGGAGAAGATCGACGGCTTTACGCCCGATCAGCGGTTTTTTCTGGGCTTTGCGCAGGTCTGGCGCGTCAAAGTTCGCGACGAAACCGAACGCGTTGGCATCGCTACTGACCCGCACTCGCCCGCCAAGTTCCGCGTCAACGGCCCGCTAACCAACTTCGCACCGTTCTACGCTGCGTTTGGCGTAAAACCGGGGCAGCGACTGTACAAGCCGGAGGTGGAGCAGGCGCGGGTGTGGTAAGAAAAAAGCCCCGACGATGGCGTCGGGGCTAACAAACTACGTCCAGTACAGCACCGGCGCGTTGGGGAAGCGCTTGGCCCACTCGGCGTAGAAGAATGCCTTCATCTCCTTCATTTCCTCGGGGCGGTAGACGTATTTGGTGCCGCCAAACTTGTTGCGCTTCTCGGCGCGCGTGGCCTCGTCCATCTCCAGCGAAGTGTTCGGGTACCACTGCAAGAGAATGTCCTTCGAGCCGGGCGTGAAGCGGTGGCTGATTAGCTCGGCGTTCATGTCGCACGGGAAGTCAATGACCTCGGCGATGCGGTCGAGCAGGGCCGTGTAGTGCTGACGCCAATCGGGAATGGGCATGATGGGCGCGATGACCAAACCGATGGGGTAGCCACCACCGCCTAACTCCTTTGGCAGGGCCAGCTTGCGAATGCCCTGCAACCGGGCCTCGACCGAAGCCGTGCCGCCCTCTAAGCGCCGGGCAACGGTGTCGGCGTTGATGCTGACGCGGGCGCGGGTCTGCCCGTTGTGGGGCAGGTCGAGCAGGCTGTCGACGTTGCCGTACTTGGTCACGAAGCGCAACTGACCCCGCTCGCGCGTACCGTAGTAGCGGATGCACTCGGCTAAGCTGCCGGTCAGGTGCTCGATACCCAGCACGTCGGTGTAGCAGCTAACCTCGAACGTCGTCGGGCGACCAGCGTCGGTGCCCTGCCAGCTCCGGTTCGGCGGGTAGGTACCTTCGTAGGTAGCGGTGTGCTCCAGCATCTTGGGCAGGTTGGCGTAGGCGCGCACGACCGGCGGACCGGCTAAGCTACCGGCCAAGTAACAGTAGTGACAGTGAGCGGGGCAGCCTTCAGCTAAGTTCATCTGCCAGTCGGCCGACGGCGGAATGGGCTGGAGCTTGAAGGCACCCGGCGGGGCGTTGACAATGGCCAGGGTGTTCTTAGCGATGCGGTACGTCTCGCGCTCATCGGCCCCGCGCAGGCCGGTGATGCGATTATTCTTAGCGATCTCGATGGGCAAACCGAGCGCCGTCATGCGCTCGTACATAGCCTCGCCAAACGGCTCCTTGAGCGCGTCGGCCGTAAAGACAACGCGCTTGGGCATCCAAAGACGGGGCGACTTAACAAGGGGTTCGGTAGCCGGACGAGGGGTCGGCTGGGTAAGGGCGGAGACGATAGGTTCGGCGATCATAACGGGAGTAAGAAACGCAGGTTAGGTACTTGACAAACCACAACCCTGCTGTATATTGCTAACATATCAGTAACCGGATAGATTCCATAAATGTTAATTATTTGTTTTATACTGGTGCTGTAAATCAATTAGTTATGCGTTAATTTGTTAATTAATCAATCCGTTTGCGGAAGATTAACTTACCCATTGGAATACAATGTTTTCACCGAAAAGAGCCATTACAGATCGGTTGCAATACGGTCGCCAGACGTTTGTTGATCTGGCCAACGCGCGTTCGGAAGAAGGGTTTAAACAACGCATTGTCAACAAATGGTCGCTGGCTGAAACCATGCAGCACCTGTATTTGTCGGCCCGCCCGGTGCAACGGCTGATGACCGGCCCGCGCGAAGTGCTGCTGCAATGGGGGCGGGCCTACGGGTCGTCCCGACCCTACAAAACCATTGAAGCTGCCTACGCCAGTGCCCTTTCGCTGGGTGTGAAAGCGCCCGACAGTTTGTCGCCCCGGCCCGAAGACATGCAGGACAGCCGCGCCGTGATCGTGCAGCGGTTCAACGACGTATACGAGGGACTGTACGACGCCGTTCAGTTCTGGTCGGGCGAGGATATGGACGAGTACGTGATTCCGCACCCGCTAATGGGCAAATTGACCGTTCGCGAAATGCTGGATTTTACCAGCGTGCACACGATGCACCACCTCCGGGCGTTTGGGTGGTAAACTAATAAGCTGGAAAACACAAAGCGGGCGACCCGTCCAATGAGTTGCCCGCTTTCGGTTGGTACGAATCCCGTTTCTACCGACGGCGCGTTCCCTGCCGTGTTCCTTGACCAAGCCGTGCGCCCTGACCAATTTGCCCGAAGTAATAGTTTACGCCGAACTTGAACCGGCCTCCCTTGCTGCGGCCGGCGGCCGGGTCAAGCTTATCATAGTAGTTGTTTTCCAATGCTACTTCGGCTCCTAACCGGCGCAGAATCCAGGCCATAACGCCAATTTCGAGGTGGATGCTGTTGTAGTTGGCTTTCCGTTCCTGGGCCAGGTCGGTCGAGAACTCACGCCCGAAATTATAACCCGCGCCGATGAAACTGCTGATGCGCGTCCGGAACGGATAGTACCGAGCAAACAGACCGCTTTGCCGGGCGTTGTATCGGTTTCCTACGCGCTTGTCGTAATCAAACCGCAGGCCGGCCATAAAACCCGGCTGGAAGAAATACCCAACCCGCGTGTTGACGGCCAAGTAGGTGCTTTTGTTGCCGCCCCCGATTCCTAAGCCACCGCCGGCGAAAATCGTACCCTGCTGAAACCAGCTCAGTTGATTGTCCTGCTGGTAGCCGCGGGACCTCTCGACCTCTTCCGTAAATTTCTCTTCGGCCTGTTCTACTTTCTCGGCTACCTTTTCCCGCGTCTGCTCATTGACGAGCGGCTTGGCGTTCTGCGTCGAATCGGTGCGATTCTGGGCCACCAGGGCCACGGACAGCATCGTCAGCACCGTTGTTGTTAGTAAAGTTTTCATCGTTGTTGAGTTGTAAGCATTTGTTAAAAACGCTGTCTCCTTAACTAAAAACGCCCGGTAAGGTTTGTTGCCGTGAGGTAGTTAACGGAAATAATGTAAACAAAAATGCGCTCGGTAGTTTTACCGAAAGCGCCCGTAAATCGCTGAGTAGCAATTCTGCCCAATCACTGCTGCAACTGGGCAATCAACGCAGTCACTTGTTCCGCCGAAACTGCCGGAAAATTTGCGATTCGAATCTGCGATTCTTTGAACGTACCGTAGCCACTACCGACGACCATGCCAGCCTGCTTGGCCTGCGCAATGACCTGCGCCGAGGGCCGTTCCGTGTTTGCCACGATGACCGTCTGCGAGCGGTGCCGCTCCGGCGCGATAAACGGCCGGTACGCGTCCGAAGCGTCTAAGAACTTATACAGCATCCGGGCCTTGTCTTCAGTCTGTCGCCGAATGGTTTCGATGCCGATTCGGTTGAAGTCTTCGGCGATTTTACCCAGCAGGTAAATGTACAGCACGTTGGGCGTGGCGGGCGTCTCGAAGGTTTGGTAGTGTTTCCAAAGCGTCGGTAGGGTGTGGTGCGCGCCGATGGTCATCGAATCGTAGCGCCCTAACCGTTCGGCTTTTTCTAAACACGTTTGGCTCGCAACCCAGACGCCCAGACCCGCCGGCATGCCAAACGCTTTTTGCACCGAGAAGAACGCCGAGTCGATCAGCGTAAAATCCAAATCCGGGTAAGGGGCCGACGAAACCATGTCGACGCAGAACAGCTTTTTGGGGTATTTGCGTTTGAGCTTGTGCATGTCGGCGGGTCGCATCTGCACGCCCGCCGACGTCTCGTTGTGGGTTAAACAAACCAGTTCGGCATATTCCGGTATCTCAATGTCGCCGTGATCAAAGCCTTCGCCGAACGGTTTTTCCAGCACGTGCGCGTACTTATGCAGGGCCAGGGCGTAATCGTAAAACTTCCGCGAAAACGATCCATTGACGAGGTGAAAGCTTTCATGCTCCACGCAGTTGAGCAGCAGCCGTTCCCACACTTCGGAGGCCGAGCCGGTAAAGAAAATGCCGTGCGTAGGGGGAATATTCAACAGCGTCCGTAGTTGCTCATCGGTAAACTTATAAATGTCCCGGAACCGCCCACTCCGGTGCGAAATCGATCCAATCTGCTCGTCCAGCGCCGTTTGCAAGTGCGCAGAAAATGTCGGGTACAGTTCGGCCGGGCCGGGCGTAAAGTAGGTGTGTTTCATGGGTTAATCAAAGAAGTAAAGTCGGGTCTAGGCCAGGCTGTCGGGCCGATCTAATTGGAAGCGATTGAATTGGCGCTCGCTTGACAACAGCGCTCCGTTTGACGGGTCCGTCTTTTCGTAGATGACCGGCAAGTTGCGGCCAATCAACGAATTGCGTTGCTCAGGAGTCAGGGTCTCAACTGCCTTGCCCGTTCCAATAAACGCCGTTCCATCTACCCAGTATGTTGCGTGTACGGCGTACCAGTGGCGGCCTTTCCTGGCCTTGTACTCCAGGTGGGTAATCGTGGCCGTGCCGAATGAGCTATCTCTACGAATCGCTTTACGCTTGGCAATTTTGTAAAAGTGAATTCCGAAAATAGGTAGCATGCCGATCAAGAACGAAAAGGCTACCAGGAAAATCTTCCAGGATGGGTTTCCCTTCGCCAAGTCTGCACGTTCCTTGTCTGTCAGCACCCCACTTAGTACAGTAGTCTAAACTTGATCGTTTGGTCAATCGTCCGCAGCTCGTTCACCATCGCGTCGGCGTATTCTTTGGCGATGTCGGTGATCACGTAACCAATCTGCTCGTTGGTTTTGAGGTATTGTCCTTTGATGTTGATGTGGTACTTAGCGAAGATGTTATTGATCTTGGCCAGAATGCCCGGCACGTTGGCGTGGATGTGCAACAACCGGTGCGAATCGTTCAACAACGGTAGTTGCAGTTCGGGGAAGTTAACGCTGCCGTAGGTGCTGCCGTTGTTGATGTATTCCAGCAATTTGCCCGGTACAAAGTTGCCGATGTTTTCCTGGGCTTCTTCGGTGCTGCCGCCGATGTGGGGCGTTAGAATGACGTTCGGCAGGCCGCGTAAGGCGTTCACGAACTCTTCGTTATTAGTCTTTGGCTCGTAAGGAAACACGTCGACGCCCGCGCCAATGACCTTGCCGCGTTCGATGGCGTCGACCAAGGCCGGAATGTCGACGATGTGGCCGCGCGACAGATTCAGGAAAATGACGCCGTTTTTCATCAGCCCAAACTCGCGGTAGCTGATAAGATTTTTGTTGTCTTTACGGCCGTCGGTGTGCAGGCTGATGATGTCGGCAATGGCCAGCAGTTCGTCGAGCGAGCGGCACTTGCGGGCGTTACCAAGCGCGAGTTTGTCGACCGCGTCGTAAAAGTATACTTCCATGCCGAGCGCTTCGGCCACTACCGAAAGTTGCGTGCCGATGTTGCCGTAACCAACCAAACCCAGCTTTTTGCCCCGCACCTCAAAGCTGTTCTTGGCCGACTTGTCCCACACGCCCTGATGCATCAGGTTGCTTTTGGGCACGATGCCCCGGATCAGCATAATAATTTCGCCAACGGCCAGTTCCACCACCGAGCGGGTGTTGCTGTAGGGCGCGTTGAACACCGCAATGCCCCGTTCGGTACACGTTTCGAGGTCAATCTGATTGGTGCCAATGCAGAACGCGCCGATGGTCATCAGCTTGTTGGCGTTTTCGAGCACCCGGCGCGTGACCTGCGTTTTGGAGCGGATACCCAGAATCGACACGTCGCGCACGGCTTCAATGAGTTCGTCCTCGTCAAGCGCACCTTTCCGGATTTCGACGTTGAAGCCTTCTTGCTCAAAGAGTTGCACCGCTACCGGATGCACATTTTCGAGGAGAAGAATTTTGATGCGGCTCTTCGGGTACGACTGACTGCGGCTCAGGTGGTTGTGGAACAAGAAGTCGTCGAGTGAAGAAGCGATGTGGTCGGCTTTTTCGACTACGCGGGGCCGCAGCACGTTTTCCGTAAAGGCGTAAAAGCGGTTGGCTAAACCCGACGCCTTGATTTCGTAATCCGTGTAGCCGTCGCCGATGACGTATACCTCGCCGTCGAGGTTCAGCTTGCGGATCACCTGCGATTTGCCGCCGTTCGCCGACAGCGGATTTTCGGCGTCGAACCCTACAATTTCACCTGTTTCGCCGAACACGAACGTATTGGCAAACACGTTCTCGGCCCGCACGCCCAGCGACGTGACGATGGGAATAATAAACTCCTTAAACCCGTTGGAGACGACGTAAATCTGCTCGGCGTTTTCGGTCAGGAACGGCTTGTTGCGCTGAAACGAATCCGAAATTTTGCCCATCAGCGTCTCGACCAGCGCCGGTAGATGATCGCGGTGCGCACCGAGCAGCTTCAGCCGCAGGTTGAGCGAATCCGTAAACGAAATCTCGCCCGACATACCCCGGTCGGTGATGGCTTTGATTTGATCGAGCACGTCGTCGCGGTCGGGGCGGCCGATGAGCGAGATTTCGCCCAGCACGTCCAAGGCTTCGACCTTGGTAAAGGTGCTGTCAAAATCAATGATGTAATACGTCTGTTCGGGCGCTTTGGTGAGCATGGAATGAGTAAGCTATGGCTATACGTACACGAAAAAAACGGTGAACCGCACTAATCCGACGCCGTCATAAATTCGACTGCCCGCTGCTCGGACCAGTAGGTACCCCCGTTGATACCGCCCCGTTTCGGCGGAAAGCCGCAGTGACCGCCTTGGTCGGGAAACTCCATCCAAACGTTCGGTAGTTCCCGCGCCATTGCATCCGGAAAGCATTCGGGCGACAGAAACGGGTCGTTTTTGGCGTTGACAATCAGCGTCGGCACCGTAATCTTCGGCACGAATTGCAGCGAACTGCTTTGGGTGTAGTAATCAATCACGTCGCGGAAGCCGTTCATGGGGGCCGTGAACAAGTTGTCAAATTCGCGGACGCTGCGGGCTTTGAGCACGGTTTCGGTCGAAAACACACCGGGCATGACGGCCGCTTTCTGCAACACCTTGCGTTTGAGCGTTCGGTTGAATCGGTAATTATACACTAAACTGTCCCACTCTTCCAGCCGACGGGTTGCGCCGATCAAATCAAGCGGCACCGACAGAACAACGGCCCGGCGAACGGCGGGATTGATGGCCGCGCCCTGTTCACCTAAGTACTTAAGCGTCACGCTGCCGCCCGCGCTGAAACCGATCAAGTAAATTGTCTCGTAGCCTTTGGTTAAGGCGTATTGAATGACGAAGTGCAGATCGCCCGTCTCGCCGATGTGGTAAAAGCGCTGCTGCCGATTCAGTTCGCCACTGCACGAACGGTAATGCCAGGCTAAGCAGTCAAAGCCGCTTTGCGTCAGGTGCCGTACCATTCCAACGAGATACGTACTGGTCGAAGAGCCTTCAAGGCCGTGGGAGAGGATGACGAGCGAAGCGCGATTGGAGAATGGCGATCGGCGAGATGGTAGCGGACGCCAATCGCCATTCTCCAATTGCTCTTCGCCAGAATGTGCCCAATCCAAATCCAGGAAATCATCGTCCGGCGTATCGACGCGTTCGCGGACGTAAGAGACCGCAACCTTGCGAAACAGCGAAGGAATAATGGTTTGCAGGTGGCCGTTCCATAACCGGGCGGGCGGCTCGTAACTCGACGGGGCAATCAGCGGCATCAGCGAACGCGGATGATTGAAGCCGCAAAGGTAGTACCAAAAAAGGAGTGAGGAGCGGGAAGTGAGAAGCGAAGAGACGATAACGCCTAAAAATCATAGTTTTGTCCGCAAATGGACTCGACTGTACACGAGAACCAAATCGACCGGTCAACTCTCTAATCAGCGTAAAGACTTTCTAATCGTAGAAATACAATGAGCGACCAAACGTATGCACAGGCGCTAAGTCATCAATTAAATTGAATAGCAAGAACTTGACGAACTGATAGCATTGGCACCGGAACGTGTTAAGCATGAAGTTGTTGTGCATTACAGATAACGAGAACGGCCACCCTGCGCAGGGTGGCCGTTCTCGTTACGCATGGATGAACGTGATTTACAACGCCAATTCCTTCGCTGATACAATCGTCAGCACTTCCGGGTCCTTGAGTCGTTGCGCAAGACCGAGCGTTTTCGGTACTTCGTAGTGGAAAAAGAACTTCATCGTATGAATCTTGCCTTCGTAGAACACCAAGTCATCGCCCTGCGAATTCTGCGTCAGCATGATTTGTTTGGCGACGACGGCCTGCTTGAGCCACTGCCACGCTACCACCACAATGCCGAACAGTTCCAGAAATAAGGTTGCGTCGGCTAAATAGCGCTCGGTGTCGCCCTTCATGGCGTGGGGCATCAGAGCCGTGAAAACCTCCTGCGTCCGCTTCAATTCGGCAGATAGCTGGTCAGCGTAGGGTTTGAGATCGTCGTAGGTGCCGGCTTCGGCCAGGGTTTTGCCGATTTCAGCGAACAGCAACTGCGGAGCCTTGCCGCCTTTCATGGTCATTTTGCGACCGAGCAGATCCTGCGCCTGAATGCCGGTCGTGCCTTCGTAGATGGGCGTGATGCGGATGTCGCGGTAAAACTGCTCAACCGGAAAGTCTTCCGTGAAGCCGTAGCCACCGAACGTCTGCAAACTCTGGCTGACTGATTGCACACCCATCTCCGACGGATACGTTTTCGCAATCGGCATCAGCAAATCGAGCAGCAAAAACGCATTTTCTTTTTCCTCACCTTCGGCCACCTGACTGATGTCGTAAAGCCGGGCGGCTTCGATCAGCAACGACAGCGAACCTTCGGTGACGGCTTTTTGAAACAAGAGCATCCGGCGAACGTCGGGGTGGTTGATGATGGGCGTTTGAGGTGCGTCCAAAAGGTTTTTTTCGTTCAGTCGGCGGCTTTGCGGACGCTCACGGGCGTATTCCAGGGCTGCGTAATAAGCCGCCGTTGCAATGGCCGCTGCCGTCATGCCGACGCCAATGCGGGCTTCGTTCATCATCTGAAACATGTAGGGCAGACCCTGATGCGGCTCGCCGACGAGGTAACCGACCGTGTTGTCGTTGGACCCCATCGTTAGGTGCATAGCCGGTACGCCTTTCTGCCCCAGTTTGTGGTACACGCCCGTCGACTGCACGTCGTTGTCTACGTACTCGCCGGTGTCATGCAGCCGGTACTTCGGTACCACAAAGAGCGAAATACCTTTCGTGCCCTTGGGTGCGCCTTCAATCCGAGCCAGCGTTAGGTGAATAATGTTGTCGACGGCATCGTGGTCACCGGCCGAAATAAATACTTTCTGACCCCTAATTTTATATGAGCCGTCGGGTTGGGGCGTCGCCGAAGTCGTTACGTCGGACAGCGACGAACCCGCCTGTGGTTCGGTTAAGGCCATCGTACCCTGCCATTGACCGGTTAGCATCTTCGGCACATACTGCTCGCTTAAGTCGGGCGAACCGAACGACGTAATCAAATGAGCCGCCCCCGACGTCAGGCCGGTGTACATCATGCCGTTGTTGGCCGCCATCAAGATGAAACCAACGCACGAACTAACCATCTCAGGCAGTTGCTGCCCGCCGTGCTCAAACGAAAAGCCCGCGCCGATTAGCCCCGCGTCGCCCACCGCTTTCAGATACTCTTTTACTTTCGGATGCACCTTAACCTGCCCATTCTTAAGTTCAGGCTGGTTTTTATCGACGTCTTTTAGGTAGGGGTGCATCAGCGTATCGGCGATGTACGTCGCCGAATCGAGCACCAGATTAAACGTTTCGCGGTCGTGCGCGTCAAAGTAAGCGTAGCGGGTCAGCTCTTCAGCTTTAAAGACCTCGTGGATTAAGAATTGCAGATTGCGTTTGCTGAAGTACGTAGTTGCCATAGGGAGTGTGCTGGTCGAGTCAAAATTGGTATGCGTGCATACTATTATATGAGAGGTAAAAATACCGTTTTACCGACGAAACCGTGCATCATTCTCGAAAAACTATTGTTTACTTTGTGTCGATAAAGACACAAATCGTCAACCAAACCAACTTTCACGCATGAAAAACGGAATTGCCTTATTGATTTGCTTGTTGGCGATGGTATCGCTGGGGCAGGCTCAGGACAAAAAGCCGCCGATGAGTCCGAAAATAACGGCCGAAAGTCCCGACAAAAACATCAAAGTAGTTTACGGTCAGCCGGCGAAGAAAGGCCGGACAATCTTCGGAGCCGACGGATCGGGAAGTTTAGAAAAGTACGGTAAAGTGTGGCGCACGGGGGCTAACGAAGCGACCGAAGTAACGTTCAAAAGCGACGTGATGTTCGGCGGCAAGATGGTCAAAGCTGGCACGTACACGCTGTACACCATTCCCGGCGAAAAAGAGTGGAGTGTGTTGCTCAACAGCACCCTTGGTCAGTGGGGGGCGTATGATTACGAAAAGATTAAGGGGTCCGACGTGGCGATGGTCAAAGTGCCCGTGTCGATGAACAAAACGCCCATCGAAAAACTAACCATCACGCCCGCTAACAGCAGCATCGCTATTGCCTGGGACAATATGACGGTATCGGTACCGGTCATGAAACACGGTTCGAGTGGTACGTCGGGTTCGGGTAATTAATCCGCTTCTTAAGTCCTTGAGAAACCCGGTTCCAGCCGTCGTCTGGAGCCGGGTTTCTTGTTTTTTGGTTAACGTCAACGCTATTTTGGCCAGAAAATTGATTAGATTGCCGTGAATGGATTAAATTTAGCGTAAGAAATTAACAAACAAGCGATTATCGCGTTATTTTCGTACATGTGAAACCAGTTGCCGATGATGAAACGCTACTTCCTTTTTTTCTGCATGACCTTAAGCGTTCTGGGCGTCAGAGGGCAGGGAACAGTCGATTATTATCGGCTGCCTAACCACGACCGGGCGCAGTCTTACCAGCGTGTGTTGACCCGCTACGGAGGTGCGTCGATTATCGACCGCTGGTACGCATCGCTGGAAGGATTCGTCCGCACGGACCGCGCCCAACTCGACGAATCGTTCAGCGGTCTCATCGACAGCAAACGTGTAACAAAATTTGGGGCCGGGGCCGTCATCGGCTGGGTGTACCGCGAACGCTGGGCCGTTGAGGCCGGCTACGCCCGGATGCCGATTCATACGCAGCTATCGGTGAATAGTAGTTACGTAGAACAATCTTACCAGTCCGCCAATGACCGACAAGGGTTCGTGCTGCGAGGTAAGCGACAGATTCTGTCGACCAGCGGCCCGTGGCGCCGGTCGGGGTTCTGGCTCAGCACGGGGTTGTGGTTGGTGCCCAACAGCGGGCGGCAGGAAGGCCAGTTCAAGGTGTCGGGTCAAACGTACCGCACCCGGCGGGAATGGTCCGATTCGTTCGTATTGAGTGGTCAGACGCGCATCAATGCGCAGCCGACGGGCCTGTTGGAAATCGGAGCCGAATACGGCGTTCGCGTCACCGATAACGTAGACCTGGGATTATCCGTTCGGAAGTATTGGGGCTTGGGCAACTCGCTCACCACCGACTTAACCTATTCGTCGCTCAACCGGGGCATCAGCCAAAGCGCTCAATTGAACGGGAAAGGAACCGGTATGGCTTACGGATTGACACTCCGCTACGCTTATTCGATCCGACGCCATCAGCCGCGCGTGCTCGACCTGCGCGGCAACCGCACGGGTAGCCGGTTAGGGCGTTAAGCGTCAAGGCATCCAAACGTTTCGGTAATCTTCGGCAAACTGCCGGAACGGAATCGGCGGTCGACCGAGAAGCCGTGCTGTTTCGTCGGTTAGGCCGGCCGCTTTCCCCAGTTTAGATACCGTATACAAGGCGACCATAATCATCGTAAAGCCCAGCGGGGTGGCTTCCCGTTGCCACTTCTGCCAGATGAACCGCAGAATCGACGGGTCGCGGTACGTAATGGGGCGGTTCAGCACGGCCGTCAGAATCTGGGCGACTTCCGAGTAGGTCAGGGCTTCGGAGCCGGTTAGTTCGTAGCCGCGGTTGAGGTGTTCGCTGCCGGTGCTCGTCAGGGTCAGAGCCGCCACCGCACCAATATCCCGCACGTCGACAAAACTCGTACGACCATCGCCCGCCGGAACGAAAAT
>CAXUEB010000017.1:5842-18538 GCA_964249775.1 uncultured Spirosoma sp. | reverse complement strand
GTGCTCAGATTTTGCATGAAAAAGCTGGGCCGCAGGAACGTAAACGGCAGCCCTGCTTCGACAATCAACTTCTCAATTTTGTAGTGGGGCGTCAAGGTATTCTGCTCCACGCCCTGCAACGACAGAAACGCGACCTGTTGCACCCCGGCGCGTTTGACGGCCTGCACAAACGGCTTAAAGTAAGTGTCTACGTCTGCCAAGCGGGGCGGGCGAATGAGCAGCAGTCGGCTGACACCCCGCAGGGCCGCGTCGAACGTGTTGGCGTCCGTAAAGTCGAGCGTAACGAAGCCGTCCGGCTGAACGTCAAGCTGACTTCTCGACTGATCGGGATTGCGCACACCGGCGATTACCTCAAAGCGGGGTTTAGCGGAGGACTTCAGCAACGCCCGCAACGTTTCCAGACCAACGTTGCCCGTTGCGCCAGTGATTAGAATGCGTTCGGAAGGAGCGGAGGATTGCATTTAGCTATCGGCACGTAGCTCCGGCACTCTTGTTGGAGTAGCCGTAGGCTAAGTTGTAGCGGGTGTGTTGCCTCTACCCAATTAGCCTACGGCTGCTCCGCCAGGATTGGCAGCGCTACAATAAACGCTTTACTCGTGCTTTATCTCCTGTTGCCGCATGGGCATCGCGTCGATGGTAGTGAACAAGTCTTCCGTCGAAACCGGCTTCTTGTACGTTTGCTTGATGCTACCGTCCTTGCCGATGAGCCACCCCATGTAGTTTTCCTGGGGCACCAGATTAAACTCGCTGTGCATCAGATACCAGCGGTCTGGCTCGGGCAGCAATGAGGCCACCAAAATCATAACGTCTAATTCGCGTTCGGCGAGGCCGTCGCGCACTTCGTTAAGGCTTTCTTGCTGCTCAATGATGTAATGTTGGGCGTCGTCGCGGCCGTAAATCAGCAACACGCGCCGGTGGTCTTTCTTTTCCTCTAAAATCGCTTTGAGCGACTTTTTCTGGTTCGCTACGCTTTCCATATCAAGGGTAAATCCAATGAATAAGACAATCAGAAGTATGAACCAACGGGTCTGCATAGTGTTTTGAGTAGAGAGACTGGACTTTCGTTTAAGCCAAGTCTTCCGACCGTTCCAGCATTAGGATCGACGCCTGCGGAACAATCACGTATTGCTCGCCTTCGTACTGCAACTCAATTGCGTTCCGTTGCAGATACAGCGCCACGTCGCCTTCCTGCGCTTGGAGCGGCATATACTTGACCTTTTCTTCGGTTTCTTTCCACGGCTCGTCTTCCGTCGGCACGGGAATTGGGTAACCCGGCCCAACCTTCACGACGTAACCCGACTGAACTTGTTCTTTTTCCTGCACTGTCGGGGGCAAGTACAACCCACTGGCCGTGCGGTCGGTCGGGTCTTTAGGTTTAATCAGCACCCGGTCGCCCACGACAATCAGGCGTTTGAGTTTGTTATCGGCGGTTATTCCAATCATAATCTAATTAACGTTAAATAGACAATGGTGAATAATGAAGGGCGAAGGGCGAATGACTCGTTGGAGCAATTCACTTTTCGCCATTCGCTCTTCACCATTCACTCCACCGGATCGTAGCCATGCCCGCCCCACGGGTGGCAGCGGCTAATGCGTTTAAGAGCCAGCCAGCCGCCCCGCGCGGGACCGTGCTTCCGAATGGCCTCGACGGCGTACTGCGAACAGGTTGGCGTGTAACGACAGGCGTTGGGCAAATACGGCGACACCGCGCCCTGATAAACCCGCACCAGCCCAATCAGGATTGACGATAGCATACACCGCTTAACACCAAAACGGCCGAAAACTTTCCCGCAATCCGTATCTTTGTCCGCTGCCGCTCGTTATCAACCGGCACGATTCCCGACTCGCTATGTTGCACTACGTAATTTGGGACGTAAACCCCGAAATTTTCCACATTGGTTCGTTTTCCATTCGTTGGTACGGCCTGCTGTTTGCTTTAGGTTTCCTGATCGGTATGCAGATCATGACCTACGTGTTTAAAAAGGAAAATAAGCCCGTTGAAGACACCGATTCGCTCTTGATTTACATGGTCTTAGCCACCATTCTTGGTGCTCGCTTTGGTCATTATCTGTTTTACGAACCCGAAACGCTGCTGCGCAATCCGCTTTCCGTCATCACACCCCCGTTTTCGGGTTTAGCCAGTCACGGCGCAACGATTGGCATCCTGACGGGTTTATGGCTGTATTCTCGTCGGCAGGCCAGCTGGGCTACGGGACAAACGTTCCTATGGGTGACCGACCGAATTGTCATTACCGTCGCGCTGGGCGGAGCCTGCATCCGCTTTGGTAACCTGATGAACTCCGAGATTGTTGGCCGCCCGACAGACGTGCCCTGGGCGTTTATCTTCATGAATAACCCTGAGTACGACAAAATTCCGCGCCATCCCGCGCAGCTTTACGAGTCGCTGTCGTGTTTGGTCCTGTTCTTCGTCCTGCTGTGGTTCTGGAACCGCTACAAGGAGCGCACGCCCCGCGGCAGTATGTTAGGTATCTTCCTGATCTGGGTATTCGGGCTGCGGTTTTTCTACGAGTACCTGAAAGAGAACCAAGTGCCGTTTGAAAATAATCTTGCTTTAAACGTCGGCCAATTGCTAAGTATTCCGGCCGTCTTGCTGGGTGTTTATTTTCTGGTGCGGGCTTACCGCAATCCAGTCGTCGTTCCGGCCAAGGAACGGGTGAGAGAGGCCCGGCCGTAGAAATTTCTCAGCTAATGCTGCTTAGCACTCGGTAGTTTTGGTTGATTGCAACTGTTTGGAAGGAATTAGGGTCTTGGCTTATAACCACTCGACTTATGAAATCGCTGTTCCTTCTTGCAGGGTTATTTGGCACGTCGATTACACTCTTGTCAGCACAAAGTCGGGTGTCGATAGCGCCCACGTATTGGTTCAATTACAATCCCTATTCGTATCAAGTTAGTGCAAATTTCAACGGCTCAAAAACCCAAAGTCAAGTATCCGGCCGTAATCTAATTTCGTCGTTCGGCTTAACTTAACTGCACGCTATCGTTTTACGTCCAAATGGAACGCATCTGTGGGGCTACTTTACTACCGAAACGCTGATTATTCTACAAGTTCGCTACTTCCACAAATCGAACTTGAACCCTTTACCAGTGAGGGGATGCAACTGCCGCTTTCGGTGAATTACCGATTGACCAATCGTCGTTTATCGCCTTATTTCTCCACCGGGGTAGTTTTCGCCAAGAGCACAACCTTTACCGAGGCTCGTATCAAGAGCAATGGCGTAGTTGGGGCTGGGATAGACTACCGATTCCATTCCGGATTGTCGTTGCTGCTTCAGCCCACGGCCAGCTACTTCTTCGCTAAGCCAGTTAGTGATGCTTACTTTCAATTCTCAGATTACACCTCTTACAGCATTGGCTTACAGACTCAATTGATTTGGCATTTTTAGCTTTACCACACATCATACTTTACTTATGCGTATAATTTACGGGAGTACCCTGATGGACTTACGACTTCCCCGGGGCGGTCAGGCGTCGGCGCGTTTTTAGTATTCGTAGATTGTTTCGCGCAGTACTTTGGTCGGTAAGGGTCCCTGACGCGTCAGTTTTAACTTTGCCATAGCCGCGCCCGCTTTGGCGCACTGTTCGGGAGCGTGACCGTCTAAGTAAGCCGTCAGAAAACCCGCCCAATAGGCGTCGCCCGCGCCCGTTACGTCGACCACGTCAATCTTGCGACCCGGTACGCGTATCTGCCTACTACCGTTCTCGTACGAAACCAAACTACCTTCGGCACCCAGCGTAAAGCAAACTAACGACGCGCCCATCCGGTGCAGATCGGCCAGAACCCGCTCGACGGGCTGCGGTTCGCCGTAGAGCCGGGCTGCGTCGTCTTCGCTTATTTTGACGAGCGCACCGGCCGCGCAGTAGTCCGTCAGCACGCGCCAGGCGGCTTCGCGGTCGGGCCAGATGCTGGGGGCGTAGTTGGCGTCGATGCTGACGAGACAGCCGGCGGCCCGTGCGCGCCGGGCCGCGTCCACAATGGCGTCCTGCGCGGGTTGGCGACTCAGGGCAAAGCAGGTCGTGTGAAAAATGCGGGCCTGCTGGAGCAGCGAATCAGGCAGGTATTCGGGACGAATGCACGAATCGGCCGTGCGATAGGCAATGAAGTCCGGCGTGCCGGCCGTGCGCGACACCACGACAATACTGGTCGGCTCACGCGCATCCTGCTGCACGTACTGCGTATCGACACCGGCTTCGCCCACTTTTTCGACGATGTACTTACCAATGTTGTCGGTTCCCACGCAGGCGACCAACGCCACGTTGTTGCCCAGCCGGGCCATGTTGGCCGCCATGTTGGCCGGGCTACCACCCTGATACCGTCGAAAGTCCGGGGCGTCGAACAAGGTTCTGCTGACGTGGTGCCCAATGAAGTCAGCCAATAATTCGCCGACGGCCAGCAGGGCGTAGGAGCGGGAAGTTGTATTCATGCACAAAAACAGGTTGCGGGCGGGGGCGGCCCCGGCCCCACCGGCAAAGTTAAAAAAATTTTTTTACATTACAAAAAAGGGGTGGCGGCCGGGATAGCCCGGCCCGCAACGGCAAATGTAAAAAACAGTTTAGAAAATCAGTGCCCGCCCGGTCCAATGGCAACCTCCATATCCTCGGTTGCTTTAGGCGTTTTTACCAAGAAACAGGAAGCTGCCGCGAGGAGGAGACAAACCCCGGCCAAGACGAGCGCGTTGCGGGGGTCATCGCCCAGGATGGGTTTGTAATAGAGCGGCACGGTAAGCATTCCTATGAACTGGGGTACGCAGATAAAGCCGTTGAAGATACCCATGTAAACGCCCATGCGCTCTTTGGGAACTGCACTCGCCAGCATCAAATACGGCATCGACATAATCGACCCCCAGGCTAAACCGATGATGGTCATGCCGGCCAGATAAATGAATTTATCGTTGGAGGTAAGCGTCAGAAAAAAGCCCATTGCCCCAATCGTCAGAAACACGGCGTGGGTAGCCCGCGCGCTGCCAATGGCCTTGGCAATGCGCGGAATGAAGATGGAAATAACGGCGCAGGAGATGCTGAACATGGCAAAGCACAGTCCACCCCACTTGGTGCCTTCTTCAAATCCAACTTTGTTCGTTACCGTGTCGGGGGCGTTAAAGGCGTATTTAGCCGTTGCGAGCGACAGGTATTGCCACATCAGCGGCAGGCCATACCAGGTAAAGAATTTTACCCACCAAAGCTGCCGCATAACGGTTGGCATGGCCGAGAGCGACGCCAGAATTTCCCTAAAAATTGGCAGCATCAAGACCAAATAGCTACCGGCCAGTATGCCAAAGCCCCACAGTAAGCCCGCGAATAGTCCGCCCAGTCGCGCAGCAAAAAAGAAAGCCAGAACACCCGCTCCAACGGCCAAAGCCAGATGCCAGAACGAGATCGACTTCTTTTCTTCGGCGGTAAACACGGGCTGCTCTTTGTAATGCGCATCGACGGGTGGGTACTCCTTGGTTGTGCGGACCGTCCACAGAACGGAGAGCAGAATCGCGCCCGCGCCGATGTAAAACGGATACCGGACTGAGTTGGGGATGCCATTGGCCAATTGGTTTTCCGACAGCACCATTGAAATGCCCACGAGGGGCAACAAATACGGCATCAGGTTGGCTAAGGTTTGCCCGAACCCCACCATAAACGATTGCACGGCAAACCCCGTTGGGCGCTGCTTATCGTTCAGCATGTCGCCCACGAAAGCCCGGAACGGCTCCATTGCCGAGTTTAACCCCGCATCGAGCATCCACATCAGCCCCGCGGCCATCCAGATGTACGATGAATTGGGCATCAGAATCATCGCGATGCTGCCCAGCAACGCCCCCGCCAGAATAAAGGGTTTCCGCCGGCCCCACGTGGGTGACCAACTCCGGTCCGAAACGGCCCCAATGATGGGCTGAAGCAACAAACCCGTTAGCGGTCCGGCAAGCCAAAGACCCGGGATGGACGCTTCATCGGCCCCCAAATACCGGTAAATCGGACTCATGTTGGCTTGCTGGAGGCCGAAACCGTACTGAATACCGAGGAAGCCAAAACTCATGTTCCAGATCTGCCAGAAACTGAGCGGGGGTTTGTCTACTTTGACCGGCGTCTGCGTTTGTTCGGTTTGCATGGAAGAGCTAAGTTAAGATTGGGATGGTTGCTAACCGACTGCCGTCGTTGTCGTAATCGATTGGCCTGATTTTTCGGGTAAACAATGCAGTTGATAAAGACAATTCGTGTCAACAGAAACGCTAAGAAATACACAACAATAATAAGCAGCCGTTTGCAGGATACACAGATATGATTGGCTTATTTTTTTGGAAAGGGCTACTTTTGGGCATGATTCCAAAAAAGTGGCCGCTTGTCGTGTTGGGATTAATGGTGCTCTTGCTGTTTGCTCAACGGGCTTCGGCCGGGCCGCGTTTGGTCACGTCTCCGCCCGATTCTACCCAGTCGGTGGTCGTGCGGTCGGTCGTGCTTATGGGTAACTACCGCACCCGCGACCGAATCATCCGGCGCGAAATGACGCTGCACTCCGGCGATACCGTCCGGCTGTCCGAACTACCAAGCCGCTTGGCCTGGGATCAACGCAACATCAACAACACGAACCTGTTCGTAACGGTCGACCTCGCTACGCAGCAGGAACAACCAGCGGATAGCACCCAGTTGCCACAACTTGATCTGACGGTGCTGATGAAAGAGCGCTGGTATTTTATTGCTTATCCAGTGTTCGATTTAGCCGACCGCAACTTCAACGAGTGGTGGTACGACCGGGGCCGTGACCTGCGCCGGACAATCTACGGCGGTCGGGTAAGCTACCGCAACGTAACCGGCACCGGCGACCGCCTGCAACTCGTTTTGGAACGGGGATTTTTGTCACGAACTGTGGTATCGTACACCAAACCTTACATCGACCGGGCGCAGCGCATCGGTCTGCGAATCGAGTTTTCGTACCAGACCAACCGGGAGATGCCGTACCGGTCGCAGACCGACAAATGGGTGTATGCCCGCTCCGAAAACTTACTGCGCGAACGCGCCGGCGCGGGTCTAACCCTGACGCACCGGCGAGGATTGTATCACTACCATTCGTTGGATGCGCGCTATGTTCGCAATAGCATCGCCGACACGGTCGCCCGGCTCAATCCCGATTACTTCTTGGACGGGCAAACGCGCCAGCAGTACTCGGCGCTGAGTTACGGTTACCGCTACGACCGGCGCGACAACGTAGTCTATGCCCTGCGCGGAACGCTGTTCGTGGGTGGCCTGACGGTGGGCGGCCCATTACCGTCCGATACGTACCGCTTTATGGAAGCGTCGGCGTCAATCACGCGCTACTGGCCGCTGGGTGGTAAGTTTTACGCGGCTACGGGCCTGCGGGCGCGCTCAACCTGGCCCAATCGCCTGCCCTACATCAACCTGCGCGGCCTGGGCAGTTCGCTTGATATGGTGCGGGGCTACGAGCTTTACGTAGTGGATGGTCAACGGGTTGGTATCTGGCGCAACAGCCTGCGTTACCAGTTGTTCAACGTTCGCAAGCAGTGGAACTGGATACCGATTCGGCAATTCAACACCATTCCCATCGCCACGTACCTGACCGCCTTCGGCGATGCAGGTTACGTCGGCAGCACTGTGGCTGAGCAGTACCAGAGCCGGCTGGCCAACCGTCCGCTCGTCGGCACGGGCCTGAGCTTAGACGTTGTCTCGTTCTATAACCTCGTGTGGCGGTTCAGCGCCACCATCAACGCGCAGGGCACGCGGGGCTTTTTCTTTAATCTGGTGCAGGAATTGTAAGTTATTCCAACGCCACCATCGCTTTAATCACGCCGTTAGCCGGGTCGAGCCAACCGGCAAACTGGTCGCGTACCTCTCCGAACGCAACGCGGTGCGTAATGTAGGTGGTGGGGTCAATTAAGCCTTGCTTCATGCTGGCGATAACGTGGACGAAGTCGGCGCGGGTGGCGTTGCGGCTGCTCATTAGTGTGGCTTCGCGTTTGTGAAATTCGGGATGACTGACGCTAATGTCGCCCTTTTGCAGACCAACCAAGACGTACCGGCCGCCGTGGGCCAGGTACTGAAAACTGGTATTGATGGCGTTCAGATTGCCGGTTGCGTCGATAACGATTGTTGGCATGTCGCCGTTGGTGATCGCCCGGAGTTGCTCTGTTACGTCGGGAGCCAACGCGTTGAGTGTATGTACTATACCCAATTTTTCCCGGCAAAATGTGAGCCGCCCGGCGTTTACGTCCAACGCAATGACGTTACCCCCGGCAATACGGGCAAACTCCATGACGCCCAAGCCAATTGGACCGGCTCCGACCACCAGTACCCATTCGCCCGGTTGAACGGCCGCCCGCCGAACACCGTGGGCACCGATGGCCAGCGGTTCCACCAAGGCGAGTTCATCCAAACTCAGCCCCTCGCCGTGTACTAAAGAGTTCGACGGCACCAACAGGAATTCAACCATGCCCCCGTCGATGTGAACGCCACTCACTCGCAGTTGCGCGCAGCAGTTCGGCTTTCCCGTCCGGCAGGCGATGCAGTGGCCGCAGTTGAAGTAGGGAATAAACGTAACCGCTTCCCCCGGTTGAAAGTCCGGTGCACCGTCGACTTCGACCAATTCTGCGGCCAGTTCGTGGCCCAGAATGCGCGGGTAATCAAAAAACGGCTGCGTACCCTCGAAAGCGTGTAGGTCGGTGCCGCAGATGCCGATACGCCGGATGCGGAGCAGCGCCCGACCGGGTGCGGGCTGGGGTGGGGCGGCCTGCCGGTACTCGAACTGCCCCGGCGTGGTGCAGACTAACGTTTCCATTGGTTCAGGCATTGGCCAAAGCGCGGTCTAAGTGCACGTAGCCGCCGTCGACGTGAATCAACTGACCGGTGATGTGGCTCGACCGGGGTGATAAGAGAAACGCGGCCATGTTCGCGATTTCTTCGGTGGTGGTCATGCGGTTTTCCAGCGGAATGTGGGTCGTAATCTGGGCTAACTTTTCTTCCGGGTTGGGTAGCGACTGAATCCAGCGCTCGTAAAGCGGGGTCCAGCATTCGGCGACGACGATGGCGTTGACGCGGATGCGGTACTTCAGGAGTTCGACTGCCCACTCGCGAGTCAGCGCGTTGCGGCCACCGTTGGCGGCTGCGTAGGCCGAGGTGCCGCCCTGACCCGTCTCGGCCGTTTTGGAACTGATGTTAACGATGGCTCCCTGCGAGGCTTTCAACGCGGGCAGAGCGTAGTGCGCCATCAAGTAATAATGCACCATATTCTTGTGCATCGAGGCCATAAACTGCTCGTAATCACCCGTCTCTAAGCCGACGCCGTCGTTCACACCCGCGTTATTAACTAAGCCGTCGATTCGGCCAAACTCGCGCATTACAGCCTGCACGGCCCGCTCGGACGCTTCGGGTTGGGTCAGTTCGGCCACAATCTGAAAGCCCTGCCCTCCGGCGGCTTCGAGTTGAGCAAGCGTTTGCTGGTTGTCGGCTTCGTCGCGGCCGACGATTACTGGAATCGCGCCCTCGGCCGCCAAGACCTTTACAATGCCTTCGCCAATGCCTCTGGCACCACCCGTTACTATAATTATTTTATCTTGTACGTTTAGATTCATAACCCGTTAATCGTTGCGCCTTGTTACGCGGTGATAGGTAGAGTAAACGATCAATAGAATTTACCCGTTTTGGGCAATGCACGGGCGTTGGGAGAAGGAAACAAGTCAGCCAAAGATTATTCTCGAAAGCGAATAAGCAAAAATATAGTTAGGTAGTCAGAGTGCGTTTGTTGACCCGGTAGTCTACAAACTGACCGCCGTAGAGGTGGATTGGTCATTTAACAGAATCAGCTTTTGTGGAAAAAGATAGTAAAGACCTGCACGGCAGTGCGCCCGACTCGTTCCCGGTAGCGCTGCTGCTCATCGACCTAATTAATGATCTGGAGTTTCCCGAAGGGCCGGATTTTTTGGAGCCAACGCTGGCGGCTGCGCACAAAATTGCCGACTTGAAACGACGTGCCAAAGCCCTGAACATTCCCGTCATCTACGTCAACGATAACTTCGGCCGCTGGCGTTCGGATTTCAACGAAGTGGTCGAGCACTGCCTCAACGACGGCGTCCGGGGTGAGGAGTTGGTGCGGCTGCTGCGCCCGGAACCAGACGATTACTTCGTGTTGAAGCCTAAGCACTCCGCGTTTTACGCCACGACCTTGGACACGTTACTGGAGTACCTAAACGCCAAGCATTTGATCTTGACCGGCATCAGTGCCGATGTGTGCATTCTATTCACGGCCAACGATGCCTATATGCGCGAGTTTCGTCTGCACGTTCCCACCGACTGCGTGGCTTCCGGTTCGGCCGAGAATACCCAAACGACGCTGGACTACATGGAGCGCGTTCTGAAGGCGAACGTAACGCCTTCGGCGGAGCGGGCCGCTTTTTATTGCCGTCCGTTTATCCATTTTCCTGTCCAATCCGGCCACGGCGCAACCAATCATCCAAATCTGTTGGGGCAATTTTACCCGTCGATGTACCTTTGATAAGTCAATTCGACTAATTCTTCTTCGCCGATGTAGGCCCAACGTTCTCATTTCTCGACCAATACGTATCCAAAATACTAACCGGGGCCGCTAACGGCTCCTGATGCGTAATGGGTTGCTTCCTGCTTTTCCGCGTACCGTTTTTTCTATTTCTTAACCACAAACCTAATTTCTTCTATGGAACCATTTGCTTTACTGTCTTCGTGGGGCTGGATTGTCCTGCTTTTTGTCGCCGTTATCCTGTACAAATGGGTGCTGCGGTTTCTGTTCGGGATGGTTATCGTGCCCGAAGACCGCATCGGCTTGGTGACCAAAAAATACGTGCTTGTCGGCAACGACCGGGGCTTGCCCGACGGCCGCATCATCGCTACCAAAGGCGAAGCCGGTTTTCAGGCGCAGACGCTCGCGCCCGGTTTGTACTGGTGGATGTGGCCGTGGCAATACGGCATCACGATGCAGCCGTTTACGGTTATTCCGGAAGGGCAAATCGGACTGGTGCTGTCCAACGACGGGGCCGAACTGCCGACGGGTAACATTCTGGCCCGGCGCGTCGACTCCGATAATTTCCAGGATACCGTACGCTTTTTGGCCGGTGGCGGTCAGAAAGGACGCCAAACGTCGGTGCTGACGCCGGGTACGTACCGCATCAACACCTACGCGTATACGGTCACGATGGCCGACATGACCGTCATTCAAGACAATAAAGTTGGTATCGTCACCACGCTCGACGGCGCTCCGCTCCAGCCGGGTCAGATTGCGGGGCGCAACGTCGAAGGCCACAACAACTTCCAGAACGTCGACTTCTTTCTGCAAAACGGCGGCAACCGGGGTCTTCAGCCGCAGGTCGTGTTGGCCGGTTCGTACTACATCAACCCGTGGGCGGTGCAGATTGAAGAGATTCCGATGACCGAAGTGCCCATCGGTCACGTGGGCGTAGTGATCTCGTACATCGGCGAGGACGGCGAAGATTTGACGGGCGAAACGTTTAAGCACGGCAACATTGTCCGTCGGGGCTTCCGGGGCGTGTGGATGGAGCCGCTCGGACCCGGTAAGTACCCAATCAACACGTACACGATGAAGGTCGAAGGCGTACCGACGACCAACCTCGTCCTGAACTGGGCCAACGCCCGCACCGAATCGCACGAACTGGACCGCAACCTATCGACCATTACGGTGCGCTCAAAGGATGGTTTCCCGTTCAACCTCGATGTAGCGCAGATCATTCACATCCCGGCCAACGAAGCGCCGAAGGTGATTGCCCGCTTCGGCAGCATGACCAACCTTGTTTCGCAGGTCTTGGAGCCGACCATCGGTAACTACTTCCGCAACTCGGCGCAGGATTCGGACGTAATTGCGTTCCTGAGCACCCGGAAAGAGCGGCAGGAAGCCGCCCGCGAGCACATCCGGGCCGTGCTGGAAGTCTACAACGTCAACGCCGTCGATACGCTCATCGGCGACATTGTGCCGCCCGACAGCTTAATGAAAACCCTCACCGACCGTAAGATTGCGCAGGAAGAGGAAAAGACCTACGAAACGCAGCGGATGGCGCAGGAGAAACGGCAGGGTATGGAGCGCGAAACAGCCCTGGCCGACATTCAGCGCGAGGTCGTGAAAGCGCAGCAGAGCGTCGAGATTGCTCAGCGCACGGCCGATGCCGCCGTGAAAAAGTCGGAAGGGGAAGCCCGCAGTTTAAAGCTACAGGTCGGTGCCGAATCGGAAGCGACTAAAATTCGGGCGGAGGCCAACGCCGAAGCGCGTCGTCGGCAGGCGGCAGCCGATGCGGAAGCCACCAAACTCACCGCCGACGCTGAAGCCGAGCGCATCGCCAAGACGGGTAGCGCCGAAGCCGAGAAAATCCTGGCCATTGGTCGCTCGACGGCCGAAGCCTACGAGTTGCAGGTGCGGGCGATGGGCGACGAAAACTTCACGCGCTTCAAAATCACCGAAGAAATCGGCCGCGGTCAGATTCGCGTTATTCCCGACATCGTCATCAACGGCGGTACCGGCTCCGACGGCTCCTTAAACGGTCTGATGGGTTTGAAACTGCTCGAAGGCATCGAAGAACGCAAAACCGGCAAGCCCACCAAAGTCGTTGACGTAACGAAGCCGGTTGAAAACGGAAACGGTGCTGGTGAGAAGAAGTAAGGCGGTAGTTAGACGTGGGGTGGCCTTTTAGGGGCGGGCCC
>CAXUEB010000017.1:3108-5832 GCA_964249775.1 uncultured Spirosoma sp. | reverse complement strand
TTTAAAACGGCAACGGGTGGTGGGGAAAATAAGTACGGGGGTATTAAGCGGGGGGGTCTGTTTTACGGAGCTCACCCCACGTTTCATTATGGCAAAATTCGTAACTTGCTATGCCGGTCAGAGACCAGTTATTACTATGCCGAACGTAGATATAGATAGAGAGTAAATTTATGTAATAAGTACAAACTTGGAATCCGTTATGGCTCAGTTATCCATTTATGGTAAACCTGTTACTACCATTTTTCAGTTACTTGGCGAGGACGAGAATGATATCAGTTATAGTATTGGATGGTCGCTTGCTAATTCGCCAAGTTTTCTGCGCATGTTTGTTCAAGAGGTAACGGGGCAGAATTATAACTTTGAAGGATTAAATGTGCGGCTCCAAGCACACCAGTCGGGCAAAGGCTTCACTGACTTTGAACTGGATCTACCGGGTCAATTTTATTTGATTATTGAAGCTAAAAAAGGTTGGAGCTATCCAACACACGATCAACTACGCAAGTATGCAACGCGAAAGGACTTCAACGAAGCTCCGGCCCCCACAAAGAAATTAATTGTTTTTACGGATTGTAGTCCCGATTACAACCAAGCTTTTTTTACTAATTACGAAGTAGAAGGCTATCCGATTAATGTATTATCTTACAGGCAAATATATGATATGGTACGGAAGGCTCAGCCAGAAGGCTCGAACGCTGAAAAACGGCTGTTGATTGATCTAAGAACATACCTGAAAACTTTAATTACTATGCAGGACAAAACTTCAAATATGGTTTGGGTCGTATCATTAAGTGATACAGTCGACCCAGTGATGACTTCTTTAAGTTATAAGGAAGTTGTTGCTCAAAAAAAGATTTACTTCCATCCAATAAACGGTAATTCTCGTAAAGAACCACCTAACTACATTGCATTTAGGTTTGATAACCAGTTGCAGGCTATTCATCACGTTGAGCGTTATCAGGTATTTAAAAATCCTCGGCAACTCGGTTTAGATTTTGCGGACAATGAGCTTAACACGCCTTACTTTGCGTATCACCTCGGTTCTGTTATTCCTTGTCGCCAAATACCTAACGGTCCTCAGATTGTTATGGCTAACCGGGTTGAGTGTATGCTTGATACCCTGCTCACCTCTCGAACCATTTCGGATGCTTTGAATGTAACAAGAGCGCGCTTGCAAGATCTAAACAATCCAACTTAGTCTATAACTCACAATTCCTCGTTCAGCGTAATTTGAACTACATCGTGGTGTCTGCCGGTCAGAGATCGGCGTGAGGTACTGCACATCAATCCTGCACTCGCATCGGCTGCGCTTTCAAATAGGTTAGCGAACGCCAGAGCCATTCGAGCGGGCCGTACTGGAACCGAGCCAGCCACCACCGGCTGAATAGCACTTGAGCCAGAAAGATCGGAATCGTCAGGGTGATTGCTACGGCCGAACTGACTTCACCCACCAGCCCCAGCCCGTAGCCGTAAAAGATGAGGGTGCCAATCACCGATTGAAGAATATAGTTGGTCAGGGCCATCTTGCCGACCGACGCCAGTGGTTGGGTAATTCGCTGCCAGGCTACTTTCTGAAAGAGCAGCGTTAGCCCCGCGATGTAAAATACCGTTAGCGCACCTTCGCCAAGGCTGATTAGCAGCGAGAAAACTACCTCAACCGGTTTGGGCAACTGCGGATTATCACCCATTACGAGAACGACGGCCAGAATAAACAGAATGATACCCAGTACCGTAAAGCCGCAGAATTTTGTGATTCGTCGGAACAACGCGCGGTTATCAGACAGGTGTTGGAACAGCCGCCGGCGACCGGCGTAAAGACCCAAGAGAAAGAAACCTAAGGTAATGTAAATCCGACCGCTGTCGAACTGGAAATTCATCTTAGTCTCAAACTCACTCAGGTTAACCTGCACCACCTCAGTGTAACTACCTTGTTTAAAAATCTTATAATTAGCGTCAACGGTCTTATTGAACGCCTTTTGTCGCTGTTCGTTTTGGTCTTTCGTCTGGGGTGTCGCTACGGACTCGTTGTACACGTTGCGCACCTGAGTCGGTACGTTCAAAACAAGCAGGATTGCTACTGCCAAAATCAATCCAGTAGGGGCCTTGCGGAACAACAGCAAGGGAAAACCCAGCAGGGCGTAAATACTCAGAATGTCGCCCCGCCAGTGCAGACAGTGCAAAAACGCAATGCCACCCAGGACAACCAGTCGCCAAGCGAACCGACCGAGAAACTTGCCGTCCGACTCCGTCGAGCGGGTCAGCATCAGGGCGAAGCTCAGGCCGAACAGAAACGAGAAAAACGTGTAAAATTTGCCGCTGACAAAGATGCCGACAACGGTTTGCACAACGGTGTTGGCAATGCTATTCGCGTTGACTGCATACACCGAATTGGGTAAGGGGCCGCCGTCGAACCAGACCGATAGGTGAGCAATTAAGATGCCCAGCAGCGCAAAGCCGCGTAGGGCGTCAACGACGGTAATCCGATCCGCTTTATTGGGCGCGGCTGGCGATGGTATTGGTGTAGCGTGAATGGCGGGATTCATGACCAGAAAAGAGGAAAGGTTCGGGTCAAAGCTATTGTAATCTCTATGCCGGCACCAAGTTAAATGGGATGAAGTAGTTAAAAAACAGCATGAACGGAGTCGAATGGGCGGTTACCCGTAACGCAAAACAGCCGTGGCCCCCCCGACCGGCCAACCGGCCCCCGGGGGGTTTGGGTTTAAAGGG
>CAXUEB010000017.1:0-3098 GCA_964249775.1 uncultured Spirosoma sp. | reverse complement strand
GGGGATCATTTCGTTAAAAAACAGCTTCAAGGGAGTCGAAGGGGCGTTTACCCTAACCGAAAAACCCCGGGGGCCCGCACTACGACCACCGGGGCCACGGCTGTTTTGCGTTACTACGTCCCGTTAATCCAAACCCTCGGCTTCGATAGGGTCCATGCGTCCGCGAGCAATGTCCGTCTGGTGTTGCAAACCCGAATACACATCGGCGGAGCTTATCGACCCAGCGTCCGCCACGGCAACGGGTTCAATCTCGACGGCTTCCGTATCCTCAACGGTTCGTTCGTAATCGTGAAATTTACCCTTCGGCAGCCAATACGCCAGGATACCCACGTAAGCAGCCGCCAAGCCCGCGGCCGTCCAACCGACAACGGGGTTTCGGTTCACTTGCCGCGTGGCGATGCCGCCGAAACCCGCTACGAACGGCACTAAATACCACGGGTCGTTCAACTGCCGGGCCAGCACGTAGCCCGCGCCCGCGGTTGCGCTTAGGATACCGGCAGCCAGCGGTACGTCGCGTTTTTGATCGACCTCCCAGCCGAGCGTCAGCAGCGTATCGGGTGTGCCGACGACCGTTGCAGTCGTGAGCCAGCCCGCGTATAAACTGACCGGAATGCGCAGGTATTTTTCGGGCGCGGAAACGTCGGTTTTGCCAATTTCCAGGCTTTGGTGCAAGGCCAGGGCGGCTGCGAGGTTGGCTTTGGTCGTTAAGTCCGAAATGACGACGCTGCTTTTGTGGTCGTCGTTGAAGAAACGGCCGAAGATAGCGTTGAGCGCGAAGTTGACCAACAGCCACGGCTGCGCCTTTTGGTAACGTGGGTTGTCGGCCTGCGCCGGTAGCGCCTGATGCACGAGTAGCGCTCCCAAGCCCGAATAAATCGTTGACCAAACGACGCCGAACGCCCAGCCCGCTGGAATGATTAGGTTTTTGTCGAACACTTTCTGGTATTCAACCGGTACGTTGAAGCCAGTTTTCAAGCTCAGCAGCTTCTCGACCGTCTTTTTCTGCCGCGACCGGCGACTCGACAGCGAAGTGTATAGGATGCTTCCGGCCGCAAAGGCGACCGTAGCCACACGCCAAAGTGATGCGTTTTTCATGGAAGTAGAGAAATAAATAGGGCCGGTAGTTTCCCACCGGCCACGATTGTACTATGCGGGAACAAACCGGTAAGGTCTTTAAGACCTTATCGGTTTAATGGGTTTAAGCGGCTAAGCAAAGGCATTGGCAATGGCCCGACCGGCTTTTTTGCCGACGCTCACTACCTTCTCAACGGCTTCGTCTTTAGCGTCAACAGCGGCATCTTTAGCATCCGTGAGGTTGTCCACTACGTCGTCGAGCAGGCTGTTTGCTTTGTATTTCGCTTTACCCACCTTGTAACGATACTTGAGCTTGTCAACCGGACCGGCTAATTGAACCTTGCGGTTATTGGACGACAGCAGGACGATTCCGGCGACTACCGCAGCCGCGATACCTAAGCCGATCGCTACGGTCTTGGCCTGTTTGCGTTCTTCCTCATCCTTCGGCGACAACAGTTTGCGCATACCGGCCGCCAGCGATTCCTGCGGGGTAATGTAAGCCATCATCTCCTGGAATTTGTTACCCGCTCCGCCCGGAATCACTTTCGCTTCGCCTTTCATCAAGGCTTTGTAAGCGTCTTTAGCGACCATTGCCGGGTCGTCCATCATGTCTTCGACGTTCAGCTTGGGCGCACCGGCCTCGCGGAAGAAATTCGTGGCTGTGGCGTTCGGCATCAAGGCCGTCATCGTAACGTTGGTGTCCTTAATTTCGTCGATGAGCGACTGCGTCAGGTTCCAGATATACGATTTGGTAGCGGCATATACCGACATCAAGGGGAACGGCGTAATGGACACCAGCGACGCAACTTGCAGAATACGACCTTCGTTGCGGCCGACCATGTCGCGCAGAAATAGCTTGGTCAACTGCGTCGTGGCCAGCACGTTAAGGTGAATAATGGCTTTTTCCTGCTCCCAATCCGTTTCGGTCGCGAATTTGCCGTAGGTGCTTGCCCCGGCGTCGTTGATTAAGATATTGACCGCAAGGCCTTGGGCTTTCACCTGGTCGTACACGTCCTGACCGGCATCTTCTTCCGATAGGTCTTTGTTGATGACGGTAATCTGCTGCGTACCGTAATTACTTCTGAAAACGTCGGCCAGCCGGTCGAGGGTGTCTTCTTTGCGGCCCACCAGGACCAGATTGTAGCCGTCTTCGGCCAATAATTTAGCGAGTTCCTGGCCAATACCGCTCGATGCGCCCGTTACTAAGGCCGTCTTTCCGGTTCCTGTGTTCATACCAATTGAGTGATTCGTGAATATTCCGTAAACTCTCTATTGAACTCAATCCAACCCAAGTTGTTTCCGACAACCCAGAATGGGTACCGGTTCAACAATGGGTGAAACCCGGTCGGGCTGGGACGAAATGGGCGTATATTTCGTTATCAAAGAAACCCCAAAACGTTGTGAAGAAGTTATTAATCGTCTTAACGCTGTTTAGCGTTTTAGTCGGTATGGGCGGTTGTTCGCCCTACCGAATCATCCGAAATCAAGCCGATAATTCAGCGACCTGGGCGGCTTACCGGACCTTCGCTTTTGTGGATACCAACCGCATTGCGGAAACGCCCCGCGACGCGTACCAGGCGGCCATCGAACAGGTCAAACAAGCCGTAGCCGCCGAAATGAAAACGCGCGGTTATCAGCAGACTGGAGACAATCCTGACCTGCTGGTCAATGTCGGTGCCGTTATCAAGGAGCAAACCCAGACCCGGCCGACCAACATTCGGGAAGCCCCGCTGTACATCGGTCAGCGTCGGTATTCGTGGCGGAGTCAGGAAGTACCGGTCGGAACGTACCAGGAAGGCACGGTTAACCTGCACGTTGTAGATGCCCAGCGCAACGCGCTTGTCTGGGATACGGCCGTGTCAAGCGTTCTCAACCGGCGCAGTGTAACGCCCCAACAAATCGGGGAAGCCGTTGGAAAGGTATTTGAGAAATTTCCCAGAAAACGGGGGTGAGGGGAGTAGGGGGGTTAAGGGTTTGGGGGGGGGGGCCCGCGAGGGGTTGGAAGGGGCGCGCCAGGACGACGC
>CAXUEB010000016.1:30992-31316 GCA_964249775.1 uncultured Spirosoma sp. | reverse complement strand
TGCCCCGCTCGAACTAATGACCTACGCCGGCTTTGTCTTGACGGGCCTGTCGATGTTGGGTATTGTCTGGCAAATCGTCTCGCGGCTTTTCAACTTCGACCCCAACACGCCCTACGGGGTGTCGACAGTGCTGGTGCTGGTAATGTTCTTCGGGGGCATCAACCTGTTGGGCATCTCGTTTTTGGGCGAGTACGTCGCCAAGATCTTTGAGGAGACCAAGAAGCGGCCCAAGTTCATTCGCACGATGGTGCGCAAAGGCAAGCGGGTCTACCGAACGGCGGCCGAAATCAAGACGCTGGTCGAGCAGCGAAAAAGTAAGTAAGC
>CAXUEB010000016.1:20945-30982 GCA_964249775.1 uncultured Spirosoma sp. | reverse complement strand
GAGACGGTGGTGTTTCTGACCGGTGATCTGGGTTATAACGCCCTCGAAACCGTAGCGGCTGCCCTGGGGCCGCGCTTCATCAACGCGGGCGTCGCCGAGCAGAACATGGTCGGCGTGGCGGCCGGTATGGCCTACCGGGGCTACCGGGTGTTCTGCTACAGCATCGCCCCGTTCGTAGTCTACCGGTGTTTAGAACAGTTTCGCAACGACGTTTGCCTGCATAATCTGCCGGTGTTTCTGGTGGGTAACGGCGGGGGGTACGGCTACGGCATCATGGGCAGCACCCACCACGCCCTCGAAGACCTGGCTTGTCTGAGCAGTTTGCAAAACGTGAACACGTACATCCCGGCCTTTGCCGACGAAGTGGACCCGATGGTCGAGCAGATCATCGGCAAAGGCCGGCCGGCGTACCTGCGGCTGGGAGCCGGTCCGAAGACGCCTGACGGAGCCGAAACCCACGGTTCGTTTAAGCACATCGTACGCAGTCAACAGCCGGTGGGCACGGTGGTGGCGCTGGGACCGGTAGCCAACAACGTCTTAACGGCCTTGCAGGACGAACTGGTAACCGATCAGTTCGACGTGTACACGGCCACCAACCTGCCGCTGGACCTGCCCGCTGACTTAGCCCACCGCTGGGCGGGCAAGCCCTTGCTGGTGGTCGAAGAGCACGTATCGGTGGGCGGCCTGGCCAGTCAGCTCTCGGTCAAGCTGCTGACCCAGGGAGCCGCGCCGAGTCAGTTCATGAGTTTGTCGGCGCAGGGCTACTCCAACGGTCGCTACGGCGATCAGAAGTACCATCAGCAACAGTCGGGTCTCGATCCGGCCAACATTGCCCGGCAGTTGGCCGAGTTTATTCGTCAACGTTATTAATGCATCCCTATCATGGTGTTCTCGACTATGTTGATCGTCGTTCTCCTGACGATTTCAACCCTTTCCTTGTTCGCCAAGCTTCCCCGCCCCTTCTCGTGGCTTGCCTGGAAGGGCAAACCCGAGTGGCTGTTTGGCGTTCAGCTCGCGTGCGCGTTTGTGTGGCAGTTCGTTCGTCTTCGCAACGAAGAATACAACGTTGACGAAAGTACCTGGATCGCCAACGCCCTGGCGGTTATTCGACACAGGGATTTTTTCTCGGCGCTGCTAACCCACACGACGGCCCGGCCGGTTACGGTGCTGCCCCTGCTTGGTCTCAACGCGCTCCAATTGCCAATTGATTTCTACCACATTAAGGTTGTATCCTTGCTTTGCATCGCGCTGACCTTGTTGCTCACCTACCTGTGCCTGCGAAACTTAACCGACGCCCGGTTGGCGGTTCTGTTTATCTTTCCGCTGACTATTTTTTACGTGGCGGTTGAGTTCGACGACTTCATTGCTTACAACTCCGAGTTAGTCTGCAACGTTTTTGTGGTGTCGGGCCTTTGGCTGTACAGTCAGATTCTTAACCAACGGGATCGTCTGTGGCAGGTCGGTTTGGTTGGCATCCTGCTGGGTTTGATTCCATTCGCCAAGTTTCAGGCCATTCCGGGTGCGCTGGTTGTGGTTGGCTTTTGTTTGTACGCGTGGATTCGTCAACGTCGGTTCAGGCCGTTGTTTCTGTTTACCGCGGCCGGCTTAGCGCCTTTGGTCGTTGCCGTGGTTTATTGCTGGCTGACCGGGCAACTGACGGTGCTGATCCGCAACTACTTTTTGTACTATTTTCACTACTCGTACCAGTACAGTTCCCGGCCGTTTTCGGAACGGTTTTCGCCCCGCAACATTATCTATTACTACCGCAAACAATACACGTTCGCCGTGTACTGGATTGGGCTGTTGCTGCTGATGGGCATCGGCGTGTGGCAATCGCGGCTATCGCGGCTTCGCCCGTCGTCAACCCTTCTGCTGTTTATCTTGCTTTGGGTGGTCAGCGTCTACGAAACGATTCAGGCGGGAACCAACTACGAACACTACCAGAATCTGGTGTTTGTGCCCCATACGCTGCTGGCGGCAGTGCTGCTTTATCCGCTCCTGCGGGATCGGCCGTTAAGCCCCGTTCTGCTTCGCTACGGTTACGTGGCGGTGGCCTTAGGCATTCCGTTTTTCAGCCACACCGAACCCTTTGAGCGCGGCTACGCACCGCCCCTTCCGTATGACTCCGAGGTTGTCACGTTGATTAAAAACGAGTGCGGCCCGCGGGACCCTATTCTCGTTTGGGGATGGGCCGACCGGTATTACGCGCTCAGTGGACTTGCCCCCGCCAGTCGCTACGCCAACAGCGTGTTTCAGATGAAAGCGAACGCCCAACAGGACTACTACCTTGACCAGTACGTTCGGGATTTAAGGCAAAACAAACCCGTTTTGTTTGTCGACGCCGTTGCGGAGAATCAATTTACGTACCGCGATCAGCAGGTCTACGGCCACGAGCGTTTCCCGTCCGTCAACCGGATTATCAGCCGGAACTACCAACTCATTTACGAACACGAAGGCTTGCGCGCTTACAAACGCAAAGACCAATTAGTCGCTAAACGGCCGAATCAACGGCTCAGGCCGGGGTATCTGCCGGATTAGTTACCTTTGCGCCAAAGCCAATCCGGCCGACCCGTATGACTCCGTCACCCGATCAAACCCTTTTTGACCTTACCGGCAAAGTTGCCATTATCACCGGCGCGAGCAAAGGCATTGGCGAAGACATCGCCCGCCTGTTTGCCCGTTTCGGCGCTAAAGTCGTTGTCAGCAGCCGCAACCAGGCCGCTTGCGACGCCTTAGCCGACGCCATCCAGGCCCAGGGGGGCAACGCCGTTGGCATCGCGGCCCACGTCGGCGATCCTGGCCAGCTTGCTCAATTAGTGGACCAAACGCTGGCCCTCTACGGTGGCATCGACATTCTGGTCAACAACGCGGCTTCTAACCCGGTGTTTGGCCCGTCGCTCGACTGCGACGGCGCGGCCTTCGACAAAATCATGCAGGCCAACGTAAAAGCCCCGTTTGAGTTGAGCAAGCTGTGTTATGCCAGCATGAAAGCGCGGGGTGGGGGCAGCATTATCATGATGAGCAGCATCGCCGGCGACACGCCCGATCCGGGTCTGGGCATCTACAGCGTCAGCAAAGCGAGTTTAAACATGCTGACCAAAGTATTGGCCAAGGAGTGGGGACCAGACGGTATCCGCGTCAACGCCATCTGCCCCGGCCTCATTAAAACCAAGTTTTCCCAGGCGCTCTGGCAGAACGAAAAAATCCTGGATCACTTTACCCAGCGCCTACCCCTCGCCCGCATGGGTACTACCGATGAGGTCAGCCCGCTGGCCCTGTTATTGGCGTCGAACGCGTCGTCGTACACCACCGGCAGTTTGTTTTACGCCGATGGAGGGACGGTTATTTGAAGGGTAGTAGCGAACGGCCTATCCAGTCAGGCACCGCTTAAATGACGGATGCGACCGTTAAAAAATTATAATCTTGTTTGTAGCAAACACCTTACTTTATTTACACCATGTCTATCAATTTTGGTAATTGATCTACCTGAACATGGCGACCCTGATTGATACGTTAACGAACGAAACGTGGACGCTCAACGACTGGAACATCCGCTTTATTCTCTCGGAGAAAGTCATTAAACTAATCAGCAAAACGGCGATGTACCCCATCTGGTACGAAGACCCGGTTACGCATAAAACTTGGATCGACAAGCTAACGGTTTGCTTCACTACTATTCAGCGTTGTCACCAAACTTTTGGCTGGTTTCCGCAGGTGGGCGATCGGTTGTTAGACGGCGACCTCGGCTTGATGATTCAGGACCGGACCATCGACGGCAACCTGAAAGCGATTACCTTTACGCTGACCTTATAGATTTCTTTACTTACCCGTCTATGCCTTCCTCCCCGCCCCCGGAAGTTTGGCTCCGCGGCCCACTGCCCGACGTGCCGCCCCTGTTGCAGCCCGTGGCCCACGCGCTCCTGCAAGCCCGCGAGGAAGTCAACGCGCTGATGGAGGATTTTCCCACAATGCTCCTATGGGTGCGCCCGGCCGACCGGTCCGGCGAACCGCTGGCTTCGGTGGGTTTTCACCTGCAACACCTGACGGGCGTTCTGGACCGCTTGTTGACCTACGCCCGCGGGGAAGCCCTCACGCCCGATCAGTTAGCCACCTTGGCGTCGGAAGGCCAACCCAACGATTTGTTCCCGCCGTCGGAACTGGTTGGTCGGTTCCACACGCAGGTCGAACGGGCGCTGGCGCAACTCCGCGCAACCGACGAGCGAACGCTGACGGAGGGGCGGGGCGTCGGTCGGGCGCAGCTACCGTCGACGGTCATTGGGTTGCTGGTGCACGCGGCCGAGCACACCATGCGCCACCTTGGGCAATTGCTCGTCACGGCGCGAACTGTGCGTCGTGAACCGTAGGCCGTTCTTGAACTGGGTTGAACCGGTTACGGCGGGCGGTTCGCCGGCGTAGCTACATCATCAGGACCCCAAACTTTTCTTCTTCGAGCACCGGCCGCCACTTAGCAATCAGGTCGCGGTACGCCCCACCGACGGGCCGATTTGCCGGTTGATGTCGTACAGACCCAGGGGATTGACGCGCCCGGCATCGTCGCGCAGGGCGGTATCCCAGTCGACCTGGTCAATCAAACTGTACAAACGCCCCGGCGTACTCGGCGAAGTAGTGGGGCGAGTCATTGTTCAGAAAATCGCCAATCCAGTCGGGCACACCGAAGCGACACAGATCGACGATGGGCGTAATGCCGAGTGTAGCCAAGTGGGCAAACGTTTCGTCGGTGAACTCCCAGTTGTACTGACCGGGGCCAAGGTGGGTCGTGTAGTACGGCGGGCCGTAGCGCAGAAACCGGATGCCCAGGTCGTTGACCAACTGAAAATCTTCTTTCCAGCGATCGTAATGCCCTGCTTTTTCCATTTCGTCGATTCGCTTGCGGGTCCCGTCCGGTCGTTTAGTGGTCGGGTAGCTATTTTCAATACCCGTTGCAAACATAAAGGTGTTTAGGCCCATGAAGTGAACGATGAAATAGTCAACACGCAACTACTTCTTGCCCAACTACGGACGGGCAAAAACTGTTTGCCACGGGCAAACGCCAAAAAAGCGCCGGTCAAATGACGGGCGCTTTTCTCCTACCAATTTACTAACTCCTACTGGACCGCTACAATTTTGAATTCCGTTCGGCGGTTTTGCTGGTGCTCATTTTCGGAGCAGTTCACGCCGTCGACGCAGCCGTTGACAATCTCGGTTTCACCGTAGCCGCGGGCCACGATCCGGCTTGGCTGCACACCCCGCGCGATCAGATAATCGTAGGCCGCTCGGGCGCGGCTTTCCGACAGCCGGACGTTGTACAGATCCGTCGCGCGGGCGTCGGTGTGCGACCGGAGTTCGATGCGCATCTGCGGGTATTCTTTGAGAATCGACAACACGCGGTCGAGTTCGCGGGCGGCATCGGCCCGGATAAAGAACTTATTGAGGTCGTAATAAATGTTTTTTAATTGAAACACGTCGCCCACGCCGTACAGCCCCAACGAATCGGTCAGCACCTTGGTACTCTTCTTGGTCTTGGCGTACTGCGTCTTTTTGGTAGCGTAGCTGTCTTTCTGGGCCGTGAGGGTGTAGGGCGCGCCGGGCTTCACGTTGAATTCGTACCCGCCGTCGGGGCCGGTCGTGACGGTTTGCTCCGACTTGTCTTTCTCGTTGCGCAGCGTCACCTTCACGCCCGACGCGGGTTGCTGGTTCACCTCCGTTTTGACCACGCCTTTGACCAGCGTGTTTTCCGACCGTTCTAAGTAAATCGACACGTTCAGCACCGGCTTGGGCGACTGAGTCAGGGTCGAAAACCGAACGCTGTTGAGCGCGAAGCCTTCTTTGATGGCCCGGAACTCGTATTCGGTGTTGGCGTCCACGCACAGATCCGTGCGGTCTTCGTTGCTGGTCATCCGCAGTTCCTGATTGGCTCCGTTGCGGAGAATGCGCACGTCGGCGTTTTCGAGCGGAACGCCGGTTTTGGCGTCGTAGACAAAGATGTTAAGCTGCCGGCACGTCCGCCGGAACGAGTAAATATCATCGTCGCTGACGCCCTTTTTGCGGTTGCTGCTGAAGTAGCCGCTCGTGCGGTTTTTGTCGGTGATAAAGCCAAAATCGTCTTTTTCGGAGTTGATGGGCGCGCCGGCGTTCTGTACGCCCCGGTACGCCACGCCGTCGCGTAGTTCGGCGTAGAACACGTCCAGTCCGCCCAGCCCTTCGTGCCCATCCGACGAGAAGTACAGGCTACCCGTTTCATCGACGAACGGAAACATTTCGTTGCCTTCGGTATTTACTTCTTTGCCCATGTTAACGGGCGTTCCCCACTGTCCGTTGTTGTATTCGACTACGTAAACGTCGGTGCCGCCGTAGCCACCGGGCATGTCCGACACGAAGTACAGCTTGGTGTTGTCGGGCGAAAACGCCGGGTGTCCCACCGAGTATTCGTTGCTGTTGAAAGGCAACTCGTGAATGTCGACCCACTTGCCGTCTTTGTTGACCGACGCGTACAGCTTCAGCTTCCGCACCCCGTCCTGACTTTTGCCCGACTTGCCTTTGCTGCTGTTGTTGCGGGTAAACACGATTAGGTTCTGATCTCTGGAAAACGTCATCGGCCCCTCGTGGTACTTGGTGTTGAGCGTCCGGCTAAACAGTTCGGCTTTGGTCAGGGGTTGCGTTTCCGCGCCCGTTTCGGCGGTAACGGCGGTGGTACTGCGCCCGCTCCCGAGCACGGCCGTGGTGGTGGGTCGTTTTGGGGGTTCGGGCAGCGTCACCTTAAGCTGGTTGGTATCAGCGTGAAAATACAAGTCCAGGAACGGCGTCTGATTCCAGCTAAAGACCCGCTTGACCGCGCCCGACTCGTCGCGGGCCGACGCGAAGACCAGCCCGCCTTTGTAGTACATCGGACTGAAATCGGCCTGCCGCGAGTTAATGGGCAGGTTGCTCAGGCGGTACGACGACGAATCCTGGTAGAACCGGCTCATGTCCATGTACGACACCGTGAACCGCCGGCCGCGTAGGTCCTGCGCCTGTCGTTCGCCGTAGCGGCTGTACATCTTTTGCGACTCGCGGTATTTACCGTTGGCCGCCAGCGCCTGCGCGTAGTACAGATAAATTTCGCTATCTAACTCCTTGTTTTCGCTAATCAGTTGGTTGTAAACGCGTTCGGCATTGCGCGTATCCTGAAGCTTGCGGTAGCTGTAGCCCAACTTGGTCAAGGCTTCGCGGGTTTCGGCGGGTTCCTTTTTCTTGTCGGCTTTGACAAACTCTTCGTACAGCCGGACCGCACTGACGTAACTTAAGTTCTCAAACTGTTTGTTGGCGGCTCGCAACCGCGCACTCTGGGCCTGAGCCGTTAGGCCGCCGAGCGTTAGTCCCGCCAGGAGCAGAATCCAGACAATCCGGTTCATGGGTCGTAATGAGTTGTTTCGCGTTTAGGCGTCCGGCAAAGGCTATCAAATACGGTGCCAGAGTTACCTTATCGGAACTGGGCCATTGGTAGCTCATCCGCGGGCGTAAACGTAGAGTTTCGGGTCGGTCTAACCGCCCAACTTAGTCTAACCACCCGTTCGGGGCACATCCGAGTTTTAGACCCTTGCCCCGCGTTCGTTCACGCGTGAAGCATTCAGTCGCACGTCAACAAGCTGCTTTGTTTCGGCCCGGATGCGAAACGCGTGCCCGATCCGCCGACCGATTACCCAGGCAATGTCGCTACCCGACAGCAGAACGGCGGCCCGCTCACGTTCGCTGCGGCCCACTTTCTGGTCGTTCAGCAAATCACTCACTAATTTGGTGCCGTTCAGGCCCAGCGGCCGGAAACGGTCGCCTTGTCGCCACGGCCGGACCGTCAGCGGAAACCTCAGGCAATCAGCATCAAAGCAAGCCATGGCCGGGTCAGTCGGCGGCTGAAACTTGGCGGGCTTGTCGAACCGGCGGAACGTTAACGTGCCCAGCCCGGCAATGTGGACCGGCTCCTGCGGCCAGTCGTCCAGCGTAATCTGATAATCGACAGGAACCGGCAGCGGCTCCAAGACCAATCCGGTGCCGGTCGTGCTCAACCGGTCGTGCGTGACCCGGTGCGTCGGCGAGGTAAACCGTTGCCCGATCGGGCGGCCCAACGCGTCAATCATTGGCCCGATTTGTGCCTCTACGAAGCCAAACGGCTTGAGCCACTCGGTCAGCCGATACGCCAGTTCGGGTAGCGCTTGCAGGGCGTCGGTCGGCAGCAGCACCCGGTCGCCTTCAACCACCGCCACCGTCTGCCACGACTGCGCCAGTTCGGCTTGCACAAGCGTTTCGGCCGCCCGCAGCCGTTCGATTGTCCGCGACAGGGTGGTGAGCAGGTTGGGGTTGAGCTTGGTCAGCACCGGCACGACGTGGTGGCGCAGGCGGTTACGGGCGTATTTATCGTCGGCGTTCGACCTGTCTTCCCGGAAGGGTAGTTTGTGTTCGTCGGCGTAGGCGGTTAGCTGCTCGCGGGTCGCGAACCAGAGTGGCCGGACAAGCCGAACCGGCGCGTTGCGCCCCGGCGCGGTAACCGTATGTTGGATTGGTATGCCGTGCAGGCCGGCCAAACCTGTGCCGCGCGTAAGGTTAAGCAATAGGGTTTCGAGTACGTCGTTCTGGTGATGCGCCGTGGCGACGGCCACGTAGCCGTGCTGCTCGGCGAGTTCGGCGAACCACGCGTAGCGCAGGTCGCGGGCCGCCATCTGCACCGACCCACCGCGTTCGGCCGCCACCGTTGCCGTCTCAAAACGCTCCAGGTGGAACGGAACCCCGTACCGTTCCGCTTTGTTTTGGACAAAGACAGCATCGGTGTCCGATTCGGTTCCGCGCAAGCCGAAGTTGACGTGGGCGATGGCAAACGTCCGGTGCGTGCGGTAGAACAGTTCGGCCATTACGGTCGAGTCCAGCCCGCCACTAACGGCGAGCAAGACCCGGTCGGCGGCCCCAAATAGCCGCTGCTTGTTAATAAATGCTAAAAAGTCGGTTTCCAGCATTCCGTCCCGGCCCAAGGCCGTAGTTTTGCCCGTATGACTCGTTTGTCTGTTTGTTTGTTTGTCGGCTTTGTGTTCTTCGGTGCGTTGCTCCGGTCGCCCGACGCGTGGGCGCAGGGCGGTCGTCCACCAGTCGCGGGTAACGCATCCGACAAGGTCGAACTACTGCCGCCCGCAGCCGACAGCTTAGTGGTGCTGAACGTGCCGGGGCAGGTCGTGCGCAAGTTATACAACAACGTCCGGCTGCGCCACAAAGGCGTCCTGATGTACTGCGACCTTGCCGTGCAGAACGTAACGACCAACGTCATTGAAGCCTACGGCAACGTCCGGCTCGTGCAGGGCGACACGATCAGCGTTCGGGGCGACACCATGTTTTACTACGGCAACAGCCGGCAGGCCAACCTACGGGGCAGCGTCGTCATGCGCGACCGCAAGATGACCCTGACCACCACCCAGCTTGACTACAACATGCTGTCGGGCATCGCCCACTACCCCCAACCCGGCCGCATCGTCGACAAAGAAAACGTGCTCACTAGCCGCGAGGGCTACTACGACACGCGCAGCAAGCTGTTCACGTTTCGCCAGAACGTCCGGCTTGTCAACCCCAAAGGTACGCTGACGGCCGATTCGTTGCTGTATAATTCGCTGAGCCGCATCGCCACGTTTCAGGGACCCACGCGCATCACCAACAAAGACGGCGTCCTGACGGCCGTCGCCGGGACGTACAACACGACCACCGGCATCTCTAACTTCGAGCGCCGGGCCACCGTCGAAACGCCCAAGTACCGGCTCACCGGCGATACGTTATACTACGACAACGTATCGGAGTTGGGCGTCGCGCGGGGCAACGTGGTGATGGTGGCCAAGGACCGCAAGGCCGTCATTACCGGCGACCACGTTCGTTACAACGGCAAAGCCGGCATTTCGCGGGTGACGGGCCACCCCGTGGCCAAAACGGTGCTGAGTCAGGATACGCTGTTTTTGCGGGCCGATACCTTGTTTTCGTTTGATAATAAACAAACGAACGCGCGCCGGCTGCTCGGCCAGAAAAACGTGTAC
>CAXUEB010000016.1:20208-20935 GCA_964249775.1 uncultured Spirosoma sp. | reverse complement strand
AACGTGTACGTGTATAAGTCGGACCTGCAAAGCAAGTGCGATTCGCTGCTTTACGACACGGCCGACTCAACCATTTACTTTTACAAAAAGCCGATTGTCTGGAGCCAGAACCGCTACCAGATGGAAGCCGATTCGATGCGGGCCGTGTTGAAGGATAACCGCATCCACACGATGTTTTTGCGCAGCCGATCGTTCGTGATCTCGGTCGATACGCTCGAAAACTTTAATCAGATCAAAGGCCGAACCATTACGGCCCACTTCGTTACCAAAGCCGTGTCGACCAGCGCGTTCTCAACGGGCACGGCCCCAACGAGTGCAGCCCGCCCGGCGACCGAGAAAGCGTCCCCGGCGGTAACCTCGGCGACCCGCAGCGTTTCGGCGGTTGCAACGAAACGGCCCGCGTCCGGCGTAATGGCAAACAACGCGTCACCGACTTCAGCGACCGCTTCAATAGAAGAGCAAACGGTTATCGACCGGGTCATCGTGGAAGGTAACGGGCAAAGTATTTACTACGCCGTTGACGACAAAAACAAAATGATTGGCATGAACCACGTCGAATGCAGCCGGATGAACATCGAATTCGCCGACCAGAAGGTAGGCCGCATTCGCTTCTACGGTCGCCCCGACGCGCAGTTTGTGCCGCCCCGCGAGTTGACCGAAGAAACGCAGCAGTTAGACGGGTTCCGGTGGCGAATCGGCGAAAAACCCAACCGGGCGCAGGTGCTGT
>CAXUEB010000016.1:14421-20198 GCA_964249775.1 uncultured Spirosoma sp. | reverse complement strand
CAGCGGTGAAGAAGCCGAAAAAAACGAAGCCTCTGACTAAACCTTTGGCGCAGAAATCCGTTCCAAGAAGTAATTTATGAGTATTTAACAATTTTTCGGATAGACCGCCGTTGGTTTTGTCTTTTGCAATGAATAGGTTTGTGGTGAGAACAAGTGCACTTGAAATTGACGTTCATGAAACAATGTATACTTATTGGTTTGCTCACCGGTCTGCTTGCAGCCGTCGTACCGCTCAAGGCCCAGGTTGCCCCGCGCGATACAGACGCCCGCAAAGCCGGTAGCCGATTGGAACTCGGTCGTTCGGCAACGGTCCGTAAGCCCGTTGGGGCAACCAAACCGGGTCGGTTTGTCTTGATTCAACCGCCGTCAAACTTAGGATTGGACCGGCCGGTGGCCTTGATGAAAAACCGGCCCGTTAACGAATATTACCGTTCGCTGCTGATGGCTCCGCGGGCGGCCAAAGCGGTCGTCAATTCGGCAACGGTCGAGACCGTAACCGCTTCGGTAAGTGAAGCGCGGTTGGCGGCCGAGCCGGAACTGGGTGACGACAATCTGCTGTACACCAACGACCGGATTCGGGTGTCGAACATTTACCCCAACCCCGCCAGTGAATTTGCGGAAATTGATTACAAAATCTCCGGCCCGGTTGGGGAAGCAAAAATGCTTTTGCTCAACGTGTTGGGTGCCCGCGTCGCCGAGTACGGTCTCGAATCTGGTGAACACAAGCTGCGCATTGCCACCGGCGAAATGGCGACCGGATATTACTTGTATCAGCTTTCGTTAGACGGCAAAAAAGTGGCGACTAAGCGGCTGCTGGTTCGTCATCAGTAAGCGGCTGCTGGGTTACGGGTTTGTTAAATTGTCCTAAAATTACCTCCATCCGGTCGGTTCGACCGGCACTAAGCAGGCTATGCCGTCGTTTTAAACGGGATAGCCTGATTTTTTTGTATCTTTGTGCCCGTATGCAACACCGTCAAGTAGTCAAGGTTCTGTTTAGCATCCTGTTTCTAAGTTTGCTGGGATCATGCAGCCCGTTCTCCAAGCTGCAAAAGAACGGAACCGACGACGAGAAATATAAAGGAGCCGTTCAGTACTACAAGAAGAGCGACTGGTACCGGGCCGGTATCTTATTCGAGGAATTGATACCGGTGCTCAAAGGCAGTACCGAATCGGAGATGGCCCAATTTTACTACGCCTACACGCAGTATCATCAGCAGCAGTACCTGCTCAGTGCTACCCTGTTCAAAAAGTTCTACGAGACGTTTGCCCGCTCGGACTACGCCCAGGAGGCCATGTACATGTACGCGTTTTCGCTCTACAAAGATACGCCAGCGTTTAATCTCGACCAGTCGAACACGCTAACGGCGACCTCGGCCCTGCAAGATTTCGTCAACACGTACCCCGACAGTCAGTATAAGGACGAGTGCACCCGGATGATCCTGGAGCTGCGCAAAAAACTCGAACGAAAGGCCTACGAGAAAGCCGAACTGTACTACAAAACGAGCGGTTTTAACATTGCGTCGTACAAGTCGGCGGTCATCGCGATCAATAATTTTCAGCGGGAGTTTCCCGACTCGGAATACAACGAACGGCTGGCGTTTCTGCGGGTTGACGCGGAATACAGTTTAGCCAAAAATAGCTTGGAAACCAAGCAGAAAGAGCGGTTTCAGGAAGCCATGAAGTACCACCAGGAGTTCGTGGATAAGTACCCCAACAGCCGCTTCATCAAGGATTCCGAGAAGATGTATGAAGAGAGTCAGAAAGAGATTGACCGCTTGGTGAAAGTCGAGCAGGACCGCGAAAAAGAAAAGGAACGTCTGAAGAACGCCGACCCCAACCGCCCGGCGAAGGTAACGGCAGCAAACCAATAAAGTTATGGCAACGAACCAATCCATCATCACCCGCGACAACGACAAGATTGCGGGTCACACCGGTAACCTGTATGAGTCGGTCGCGATTATTTCCAAGCGCGCCCGTCAGATTGCGACCAAGAACAAAGAAGAACTGAGCAACAAACTGTCGGAGTTCGTGTCGGCGGTCGATAACCTGGAAGAAGTCTTTGAAAACCGGGAACAGATCGAGATTTCAAAGTTCTACGAGCGGATGCCCAAACCAACCTCGACGGCCACCGACGAGTTCATGGAAGGCAAAGTATACTGGCGTTACAACGACGAGGAAGCGCAGCCGTAGTTGCGCTCTAAGTTGTACAGAACCGCACGGTAAGCTTGCCGTGCGGTTTTTTGGCGTTTGGGTAGCTCCCTGCCTTTGCGCCAGTGCCAACGGTTTCTCTACTTAATCATCTCCGCCGTGTTGACGGGCAAACAGATTCTCCTGGGCGTATCAGGTAGTATTTCGGCGTATAAGTCGGCCTTGCTGGTGCGTCTGCTGGTGAAAGCCGGGGCCGAAGTACAGGTTGTGATGACCGAGTCGGCGCAGGCGTTTATTACGCCCCTGACGCTGGCGACGTTGTCCAAACGCCCGGTGCTGACGCAGTTCGTTAACGGTGACACCGGAGCCTGGAACAACCACGTCGAACTGGGTTTGTGGGCGGACGTGCTCGTCGTCGCGCCCGCGTCGGCGCACACGCTCGCCCGCTGCGCCCATGGCCTCGCCGACGACCTGCTGACGGCGGTGTACCTGTCGGCCAAATGTCCGGTGTTTTTCGCGCCGGCGATGGACTTGGATATGTACCGGCACCCCACCACAACGGAGAACCTGCGCCGGCTGGCCGGGTTTGGCAACCAAATCATCCGGGCCGAACACGGTGAACTGGCGAGTGGACTGATCGGCGAAGGGCGGCTGGCCGAACCCGAAACCATCGTTCAGGTGCTGGACGAGTCCTTTCGGGCGGGGGCAACGTTGGCTGGTCAGCGGGTGCTGATCACGGCCGGCCCAACGCAGGAACCGATCGACCCCGTGCGGTACATCAGTAACCATTCGACCGGCAAAATGGGCTACGCCATCGCCGGGGCTTTTGCCCGCGCGGGGGCCACCGTCACGCTCGTGAGCGGGCCAACAGCCTTGCCCATGCCCCACCCGGCCGTGGAGCGCATTGATGTTCGGTCGGCAAGCGAGATGTTCGAGGCCGCGCAGGCCGCGTTTGCCGACGCCGACGGGGCCGTCTTCAGCGCGGCCGTTGCCGACTACACGCCCCTCAACCCGGCCGACCGGAAGATTAAGAAAAACGAAGCTACGTTCGCGCTTGAACTAACGAAAACCGTTGACATTGCCCAGACGCTCGGCGCGCAGAAACGCCCTGATCAGTGGCTGATGGGGTTCGCGCTGGAAACTGACAACGAACGGGAAAACGCCTTGAAAAAGCTGCGGGCTAAGAACTTAGACTGGATTGTCTTGAACTCCCTGCGCGACGCCGGAGCCGGCTTTGGGCACGACACCAACCAAATAACCGTTATCGACAAAACCGAACAGATTCGGGCGTATCCCTTGCAAACAAAGAATGAAGTGGCCCAGAATCTGGTCGATCTAATCGTAACGTATCACCAACACGGAAGCGGACAATCCGCAAATCAGACGGCTTTGCCTAAACTAATCTCATGAACCGAATTGGCTTATTTATCCTCTTGTTTGTCAGCGCCTTCCGGGTCGACGCGCAGGAGTTGAACTGTCAAGTAACGATCAACGCCGATCAGTTGGCGGCCCAGCAGAAGGTTGACCTTTCCTACATCAATCAGTTGAAAGGTATCGTCACCGAATTCATGAACAACCGGCGCTGGAGTACCGATCAGTTTACGCCCGCCGAGCGGATCAACTGCGCCCTGAACATCAACCTGATTCGGTCGACGGTGCAGGGGGTGTTCCAGGCCAATGCGCAAATCAGCGTAACGCGGCCCGTGTTCGGCACGACCTACGAAACAACCGTGTTTACCTACGTCGACCGGTCGTTTGATTTCATCTACCTGCCAACGACGCCGGTCTACTACCGCGAAAACGTGTTTTCGGACGATTTGACCTCCCTGCTGGCTTTTTACGCCAACATTATCCTGGCCGTCGACTACGACAGTTTTAGTAAGCGGGGCGGCACGCCCGCCGTGCAGCGGGCCTACGCCATTGCGATTCTGGCCCAGCAGGGATCGCCCAGCCCCGGCTGGCAGGCGGGCAGCGAACGACGCAACCGCTACTGGCTCGTTGAGAACCTGCAAAATCAGCAGCTTATTCCGTTCCGCGACGGGTTTTACGCGTACCACCGGCAGGGCTTAGACGTGTTTGCGGCCAATCCCGTGCAGGTACGCAAACAATTGCTCGACCTGCTCACAACCATCCGCACCATCAGTCAGCAAGTACCCAACTCTATACTAATCAACTCGTTTTTCGACGCCAAAGGGCCGGAGTTGTACAACATTTTGTTTGAGGGCACCCCCGCCGAACGCAAACGGGCGTTTGACCTGCTGTCGTTTCTTGACCCGTCGAAAACCGAAACGTACCGGAAGCTAACGCAGTGATTTGCAACCGCGCGGGCGGCCCCGTTACGAATGACGCATTGCGGTTTATTGCTGACGCCGGAAGAAAATCACAAATCGTACTTCATCATTCGCAAATCATTTCCTTCCCGTCCGTGTTAAATCGATAGAGGACTTTCCCGTATGCTATCGCACTTATTGATAAAAAATTACGCCCTGATTGACCAGCTCGAACTCGCACCCGACCGTGAACTAAACATCATCACGGGCGAGACGGGAGCCGGAAAGTCGATCATGCTCGGTGCCATTGGCTTGCTACTGGGTAACCGGGCCGACACGCGCGTACTGTACAATCCCGAACAGAAATGCGTGATCGAAGGCACGTTCGGCGTGTCGGGTTACGTCATCGAGCGCATCTTTGAAGAAGAAGAATTAGATTTTACCGACACCTGCATCGTCCGGCGCGAGATCGGTGTCAGCGGCAAATCGCGGGCGTTCGTCAACGATACGCCCGTCAATCTGGAAACGCTCCGGCGCGTGACGAGCCAGTTGATGGACATTCACTCGCAGCACGATTCGGTGCTGCTCGGCTCGAATGAGTACCAGTTGGAGATTGTCGATACCTACGCCCAGGACGATGCCCAACTGCGGCAGTACCGGACTGATTATCAAGCGTACCGCGCCCGCAAAACGGCTTACGACACGCTCCTGAGCGAAGCCGCGAGTTTGCGCAAAGAGTTTGATTACAACAGTTTTCTGCACGACGAACTGACCAAAGCGCAGTTGCAACCCGACGAGCAGGAAACGCTGGAGGGCGAGTTAACCATCCTCGAAAACGCGGAAGACATCAAGGAGCGGCTGCAACTGGCTTATGATTATTTAGACAATCCGGAGCAGTCGGTGATTAATTCCTTGAAGGGTTTGGTGAGTAACTTGGCGTACATCAGCAAGTTGTCGGATGACTACGAGCAGTTGCACCAACGGGCGCAAAGCAGTTTAATCGAACTGCGCGATCTGGCCGACGAGATTAGCACCGAGCAGGACCGTGTGGACATTGACGACGCCCGCGCCGAAACGATCCGCGAACGGCTCAACCTGCTGTACCAACTCCAGACTAAGCACCAGATGAAAGACGTGGCCGGTTTGATTGCCCTGCGCGACGAACTGGGCCGGAAAGTGGGTCAGGTCTTAAACTTGGACGATCAATTGGCCGACGCCAAGGCCCAGACCGAAGCCGCCCACGCGCAGATGCAAACCAGCGCCGGTGCTTTATCGGCAGTCCGGCAGGCGGTGCTCGCGCCCATCGAAACCGAAATTGGCGGCTTGTTGCAGGATTTAGGAATGCCGAACGCGTCGCTG
>CAXUEB010000016.1:11787-14411 GCA_964249775.1 uncultured Spirosoma sp. | reverse complement strand
CAGCGCCAACAAAGGCGTCAAGCCGCAGCAGTTAAAGAACGTCGCGTCGGGCGGTGAGTTTTCGCGACTGATGATGGCCATCAAGTATATCTTAGCCAACAAACGTTCGCTGCCGACGATTGTCTTCGACGAGATTGATACGGGCGTATCGGGCGAGATTGCCATTAAGATGGGCAACATGATGCGCGATATGGCCCACAGTCACCAGATTATTGCCATCACGCACCTGCACCAGATTGCGGGTCAGGGCACAGCACACTACTTCGTCTACAAAGACCATTCGGCGGCCAAAACCGTCAGTCGCATCAAAAAGCTTACCTTAGACGAGCGGATCAACGAGATTGCCCAGATGATCGGCGGCAAGAATCCGTCGGCCAGCGCGCTCAAAAACGCCCGCGAAATCCTCAAACAACGCGCGACGGCAACCGCCAAGTGATGCGTTCACCACAACGCCTAAATTACGTTCTTAGGCTGCTTAAGGGCGTAATTTAGGCGTCGATAATCGCTTTTTTCATGCTAAAATTTGTTCTATCAACAGCGGCCCTGCTTGCCGTGGGTGGTCTGCTGGCGGCTTGTACCCATTCGGAAGACGCCGTTACCGAGGCTGAGAACGAAGTGTTTACGATTCACGACCAAGTGATGCCCCGGATTGGCGACATGATGGAACTGCGTAAGCAATTAGATCAGCGCATCAGCACACTCGACAGTACGGTGGCCACCGGCTCGGCAGCCGCTACCTTGCGGACCGACGAAGAAAAAGAGCAGGCTCGCCGACTCAGCCGCGACTTAGTCGTTGCCGACAGTTTAATGGTCAATTGGATGGCTCAGTACAACAACGACACCATCACCAAGCTGCCGCCCGACGAAGCCCTGCGCTATATAGCCGACCAGAAAACGAAGATTATCGATGTCAGAGCAAAAATTATTACCAGTCTTGAACAAGCCCGCCGGTATTTGGAAAAACCATAGCCGTTGGTGGATAGCCCTGCTGTTGGTGGGTGTGCTTGGTTGCGGCCCCAATTCGGAGAAACTACCCATATTAGGCGAGGCCGAAGCCGTCACGCGGGTGGAGAACGGGCAAACTGTGACGGATTCGGTGTACCACACGATTCCTGATTTCAGCTTTGTCAGTCAGTACGGCGACACGGTGACGGCCAAGACGCTCGCCGGCAAAGTTTACGTCGCTGACTTCTTCTTCACGAGTTGCCCAACCATCTGCCCCAAGATGAAGGTGCAGCTCAAGCGCGTCTACGACAAATACCGAGGCAACCCCGGCCTGATGCTGCTCAGCCACACGATTGACCCGGCTCACGATTCGGTGGCGGTCTTGAAGGAGTTTGCCGATAACCTCGGCGTAACGGGTCGGCAGTGGCTGTTCGTGACCGGCGACCGTGATCAGATTTATGAGATTGGTCAGCAAAGCTACATGGTGACGGCGCAGGAAGATCAATCGGCACCGGGGGGCGTCGTGCACAGCGGGGCGTTTATCTTAGTGGACAAGGACCGTCACATCCGCGGCATTTACGACGGCACGACCGAAGCGGGCGTCGACAAGCTGATGGTGGACATAGACCGGCTGCTGGCCGAAGCGAAATCATGACAACGCGACTCATTGGCGGTCTGGCTACCCTCGTACTGCTGCTCAACGTTTGGTCCTGTTTGAGCGACGAAGAAATTAAGCGGCAGAAGTACATTACGGAAGGGATTCGCTTGTACAAAACGTACTGCGCCAACTGCCACCAAAACGACGGCAAAGGCGTCGCGGCCCTGTACCCACCCCTTGCCGGATCGGATTACTTGGTGAACAAGAACAGCGTCATCTGCCTCATCAAGCACGGGCAGCAGGGGCCAATTGTCGTCAACGGCAAACGCTACAACCGTCCGATGCCCGCTCAGTTGCAACTGAGTGACCTCGAAGTAGCCGAGATCACCACGTACATCTACAACGAGTGGGGTGGCGAAACCAAACTGACGGGTGTCAAAGACGTAGCGCCGGTGCTGGCGCAGTGCCAGCCGGCAAACGTCACTCAATAACCTATATGGTTGTTAGGTAATCGCCAACTTGCCTAAGCTAATGGCACTGTATTTATTCAAGTTATAATAACAACTGGCGAACCGGCCGGGATGTAGCACATCTCTTAGCCGACCAATCAGCGTTTGAAAAACAGTGAGGCAAAAACGCACATCGTTTATGCCAAGAACATACAGAATTTGGAATTAACAGCTCCAGTTATTATATTAGTGCCGTAGATATTATTGACATGTCTTCCATTCCAAAGATTATCCTGAGTGTTTTACTAATTGTATTGGGAGTGTTTCCGAATCTATTTGTTGTGATAGATTCCGGTCGAAAAAATTGGTATAATAGGTTGACACCTGCTGGAATTGTGCTAATGACACTGATGATATCAGCAATCATCTTTAGTGTATTCATTGAAATAAACAATGAAAAGGACAACAAAAACGCTCAAAAGGTCTTGGAAGACATGAATAACTCATTGAGAAATGAGAATAATACTAATGCAATTTTATTGAATGACATAAATCAAGCCTTAAAAAATTCTAAATTAGAGTACGACCGAAGAGAAAAGGCTATTATAAACAATAATGTTGCTGCTAATAGC
>CAXUEB010000016.1:0-11777 GCA_964249775.1 uncultured Spirosoma sp. | reverse complement strand
GCAGGGGAAATCTTCTTGGTATTGTCAATGATGGAGAAGGACGAATTTCTGGTATCTACATGCACGATAATAGAATAGATAGAAAAATTATAATAGAGAAACACGAAATCTTAGGGGCTTTAGCTCAATCAAGAGTAAAATTCAACATTACTGGTAGACAAGTGTATTTAGGAGTATTTAAAGGTACCTCAGGTGCTGAATATTTAGCACCATTAGAAAACATTCTGACAAGCAACGGTTATAAAATTATTGATAGGGTTTTTGATGTAACTCCCTATGCGGATCACGACACAAAGGGCTATAAAATTGCCCGAATGAATGGTCAACTGTTCGTTATAGCAGGGGACCCAATTTAATAAAAATTGGTATTCGCTTCCTGCTCAGCAGCCGGTAGTGGTTCGTTGTTATGTATTGCCGTTCGACCTAACTTATCACTCGTCTACTCTGCCAGCCGGTCATACAACTCCCGATTGCTGTAGTAGTGGTTACCACGTACCGTTTTTCGCTTTATCACATCCAGCCCCACTAGTTTATTCAAGTACTCGCGGGCTGTGTATGAGCGACAGCTAACCTTGAAAAACTTTTTTAAAATTAACTCTGTGCAGAATAGTATTAAAACAGGAGATAGAAGATAAATTCAGTAGCGCATATAGCTACACTTATCCAAACGATTTGTCCTTTCTGATGCTCGCGGGTGGATACAGGTGCCGGCACACGATCGCTTATTTTTACCTACGCAAAAGTAGGTCTGTCGTCCGGTTTGTCTTTCACCAACGACAACTCTACTTAAACCATGAAGTCAATTATACGCGAACGCATTTTGAGGCACGGCCTGACCCTGGCGTGCTTGACCGGAACAGCAAGTTGGGCACAGACGCCCGCCCCAGCAACGCCGGTCGTTCGGACGGCTCCGATCATGAGCCGCTGGGAAAAACAGGTGACGCCCGAAAACGCCTGGCGCGAGTACCCCCGCCCGCAGATGGTGCGCCCGCAGTGGCAAAACCTGAACGGCACCTGGGAATACGCCATTACAGCCCGAACCGCCCCCGCTCCTACCCGCTTCGACGGGCCGATTCTGGTGCCGTTCGCCGTTGAATCGACGGTATCAAAAGTCAACAAACCGCTCACGGATAGTCAGCGGCTGTGGTACCGCCGAAACATGACGGTGCCGCGCGAGTGGGCCGGGCAGCGGGTGCTGCTCAACTTCGGCGCGGTCGATTACGAGTGCAGTTTGTGGGTCAACGGGGGGCTGGTTGGCTCGCACGTGGGCGGGTCGGATGCGTTCAGCTTCGACGTAACGGATTACCTCAAAGACGGGCAAAACCAACTGCTGCTGGGCGTAACGGACCCGACTTCGACCGGCGAACAGCCGCGCGGCAAACAACTCATGAACCCCAACGGCATCTGGTATACGCCGGTGTCGGGCATCTGGCAGACGGTCTGGATGGAGCCGGTACCGCGGGAACGCTACATCGACGAAGTGCGCCTGACGCCGGAGGTTGATTCGGGCCGCGTTCGGGTTGAGGTGCTGCTCGACAAACCCGTGACCAACCCCACGACCGGCATTCGGATAACGGCCCTGGACGGTAATCAGACTGTGGCAACGACCGTCGTGCGGTCGGGCCGGGCCGCTTACCTGCGCATCAATAACCCCAAACTATGGTCGCCCGACAGCCCGTTTCTGTATAACGTCCGGGCGGAAATCGTCACGGTTACTGATCCCTTCGCCGGTCAGCCCAACAACCGACGCCCCCGCCGGAACGAAGCCGAGCGGGTGGCCTACGCAAACGCGACCGTGACGGGCAATGCACTCGACGCCGTGACGGGCTACTTCGCCATGCGCAAAATTGCGGTCGGTCCCGGCCCGGTGGCGGGGCAGCCAGTGTTGCTGCTGAACGGGCAGTTTGTGTTTCAAAACGGCCCGCTCGATCAGGGCTGGTGGCCGGGTAGTTTGCTGACGCCCCCGTCCGACGAGGCTATGGCGTTTGAGATTGATTTTCTGAAGAAATCAGGCTTTAATATGCTCCGCAAGCACATTAAGGTCGAGCCGGACCGCTACTATTACCTCTGCGACCGGCTGGGGATGCTGGTCTGGCAGGACATGCCGTCGGGCTTTCTGGAAGGGCAAAACGAGAACCCCGGCGATCAGGCCGAGCCGCTACGCCGGTCGAAGGGTAAAGAGCAGTTTGAACTGGAACTGCGCCGGATGATGAACCAACTGCATAATCACCCCAGCATCGTCACGTGGGTGGTGCACAACGAAGGTTGGGGGCAGTACGACAACGAGCGGCTGTCGGCCTGGGTGAAGGGCCTCGATCCGAGCCGCGTGGTTAACGCCGTCAGCGGCTGGAACGACCGGGGCGCGGGCGATTTCTACGACATCCACACCTACGAACCCGAACCCAAAGCCCCGGACCCAAAAGCCAACCGGGTGGTGGTGATCGGTGAGTTTGGCGGTATCGGCTGGCCGGTGCAGGGCCACCTGTGGAACCCCGAAATGCGCAACTGGGGCTACCAGACCTACCAATCGGCCGACGAAGTGCTGAAAGCCTACCAGAAAAAGTACGCCAAGATTGTGGAGTATTATCAGAAGCAGGCCCTGTCGGCGGCCGTCTACACGCAGACGACCGACGTAGAAGGCGAAGTGAACGGGTTGCTGACCTACGACCGCGAGGTGGTCAAAATTCCGGTCGAGACGCTCCGGCAGATTCACGCGCCGTTGTTTAAAAAGTAGAGAGTAAAGGATAAGAGGTGTAGAGGGTGTATAAGCGCAGATTTACGCGACTGAACACGCCATTTACCTTATCCTTTACTCTCTACCTCTTTACCCCCCTCTTCCGATGAACTGCTTAGTCTGCTTGGCGCGGCTGCATCATTGCCCAGCGTGGACTCGCCTACCCGCACCGTCGCAGTCGTTGACCGGCCGGCCACCACGAGCCGCAACGCCCATTACGTCAGCAACCAGGCTCCGCTCCAGCCCGACTACTTCATCAAGCTGCCTATCGGGAGCATTAAACCCAAAGGCTGGCTGCTGGAAACGCTCAACTGGCAAGCCGACGGGCTGGCGGGGCACCTCGGCGAATTCAGCATCTGGCTGACCAAGAAAAACAACGCCTGGTTGGGCAAAGACGGCTCGGGCGATTACGGCTGGGAAGAACTTCCCTACTGGCTCAAGGGCTACGGCGAGATGGCCTACGTCTTGAACCGTCCCGATATGCTGGCCGAGACTAAGCTCTGGCTCGACGGTACGATGGCCAGTCAGCGCGAGAACGGCGACTTCGGGCCGGTGGTGATGCGGAAAGGCAAACGCGACCTGTGGGCGCAGATGCTCATGCTGTTTTGTCTGCAATCGCGCTACGAACACCGACCCGCGCGTTCTTAACCCGATGAGCCGGTATTTCAAGTGGCAGAATACCTTACCCGACGATCAGTTTCTACTGAAGGCGGTTGAATAGATCAACTGACCCGCTTCGTCTAAGTGGGAGTAGATCGTAATGCCTTCCCCGTTGCCAAAGTACTTAAAGGAGGCCGAAGCTCGCAACGTCGGCACCGATACGTCGTACCGCACGGGCGGCCCCGTTCTGACCATCGCTACCGGTATGGATAACGCCTTCCTCGCGTCGAAACAGATCGGCCAGGGGCAGGGCGTTGCTGTATGCCACGATCACATCGTTGGCCCGCAGGACCATTTCGGGCGAGAAGTAATGGGTAGCCACCGTCTCCAAAGCGTTAACGGCAATGTGACGCGAGATGAGTCCCATCTTGCGAATGCCAATGTTTTCCGGCAGCGGCCGACCGTCCGTAGCCACTAATGGCCGCCAGCAACAGGCGGGCGTCCGGCCGGCTTGATTTCTGAAGAAAACCCTTGTGGACGAATACATCCAGGAAACCCGTCAGTTCGTGCACTTCCTCCAGCACGTCGCGCAGGGCAATCACTCGGTTGGTGAGATACAAATTACCTACGCTGCCAGCCGGATCAGTCTCCGAAGCCCGGTAGCGGTGCAAATGCCAGTGGCCTTTTTTAACGCAGCATAAAAATCATTGCGGTCCTGGATGGCTTGGTTGACCGTCTTTAGTTCGCCCAGCCGTTCTTTATCGACCTTTAATTGATTCGTTCCACTTTCTGACCGTCATCCACTTCGGTCTGCTCAACAATGCGTTCGATCTCGCTCAGGGCTTCAATATGGACGTCGCTCCGGCGGGTCACCTGATGCACTAACTGAGCCGGCGCAAAGCGGTTTCGGAACTGCTCTTCCTTGAACTCGTGTTGGCAGTCGTTGAGGAGAGCCGTCACACGGCGTGCCGCAGGGTGAGAATCAAGGCGTCGCCGATGCTCAGGTACTGGTGCACAATGAAGGCGATGAACCGCAGACGGTCGGCCGCTGCCGTAGCGTTCATGGGTGCGTAGGGCTAAGGTACTTGACTGGGTACCTGGGACGTATTGGGCGTAGTAGCGGATCGTTTCGTCGGACAGACCTAACCGGCTTATTAAGGGTGCCAGTTGGGAGAAGAGTTGCTTAAGCTCGGTGAACTGACCAACCCGTTCCTTAATCTGGAGGGGCTGCATCGACTGGCTGATGCGTTTGAGATGGGTCAGCCGGTAGCGAAAGGAAGCAGGATTGGGGATGTCCGAAGCGGATGTAGAAACGTCTTCTTTTTCCAGCAGAGCGTCCAGTAAGGCTCGGTCGTAATTATCCAAATCGAATACGAGGGAACTTCCACGCGATGTTCGCGCAGGTAGGCCGCCAGGGCATCCAGCATCAAGGCGGGCCGCGTCTGCTGATGAGCCAGCCGATTCGCTTCGTTCATCAGTGCCTTCCGGTCGGTCTGCTCGAAGGGCTGATAGCCCAGATGCTGTAAGATGGTTTCCCGGTGGCGATACGCCGTTCGACTACGGGTACTGATCCAATTGAATGGTCTGGGCGCTTAGCCGCAGTTCAACCCGCAGCCAGTTCACCAGTAAGGCGTCGAACTGCTCAGACGCAAAGAAGCGGGTGAGGATGCGGAAATACCCAGGCTGCAGCACAAAGCCAATCTGGTTGGTCGGCGTCCGGATGGTTTGTAGATACGTTTCGGCCCACGGAGGTAAGTCGAGTAAGATCAAGCGGTGGGTGTTACTCAGGTGGGGCGGTCAAAGCGCCCACGCTCATCAACGGATAGGTATTCACGACGGGCCATGCTGACGTTTCTCGAAAACAAAAAGCACCGGAATGACACGGTGCTTTCTGAGTTGTGAGTAATACTAAATTTTATTCGGAGCGCAGGCTTTTTACCGGATTCGTCAGGGCCGCTTTGACGCTTTGGTAGCTGACCGTCAGCAACGTAATGAGCAGCGCACCTACGCCAGCGCCCACGAATATCCACCAGGACAGATCGGTACGGTACTCGTAATTCGTCAGCCATTCGCTCAGGTAATAGTAGGCAATGGGCGAAGCGATGAGGCAGGAAAGAATAACCAGCATCACGAAATCTTTCGACAGTAGGCTCCACAGATTCAGAACCGACGCACCCAGCACCTTCCGAACGCCGATTTCCTTGGTCCGTTGTTCAGCCGTGAACGAAGCCAGACCAAACAGCCCCAAGCAGGAAATGAACACCGCCAGAATGGCAAAACCACCCGCCAGCTTGCCGATCCGTTCTTCGGACGCAAACTTTTTACCGAATTCTTCGTCGGCAAACTTGTAGTCGAACGGGGCCGACGGAACGTGTTTTTTGAACGTGGATTGGATGACGGCGATGGATTCGCTGGCACTCTGGTTTGGGTTGAGTTTGAGCGTAATCCAGTTTACGTTCTCGTAATCCATGAAGTAAAATGCCTGCTTCACGGGTTCGTAGGGCGATTCGGCCAGCACATCCTTGATGACGCCCACAATCGTAAAATACCCAGCCTTGCCGGCATCATCATCCTCGCCCCATTTGACAACCGTCCCGAGTGGATGCGCAAGGCCCATGAATTTGGCGGCCGCTTCGTTAATCACCATAGCCGACGAATCCGTTGAAAACGTCCTCGAAAAATCACGGCCTTCTTTGAATTGCCAGCCGACCGTTTTGCCGAAGTCGTGGGTGACAAAGACGGTTGAGAAATCGGGGTCGAGCGCCGGATCTTTGCCTGGCCAACTGAAACCACTACTGTTCGACCAAACGCCCGTTAATGGACTGGACGATTCGGCCATCTCCTGAATAACGCCCGCCCGTTTCAGGTCGGTTTTTAAGACGTCGTACTTGCCGTAAAAGGCCGGCGACAGCATCGAAATCATCACCAGACCCTTGTTGTCGTAGCCAATCGGCCGGTTTTTGGTGTGCTGAATCTGCCGGTAGACGATTAGGGTACCGATAATCAACGTAATGGACACCGTAAACTGAACCACTACCAGCACTTTGCGCGGGGCAGCCGCCAGGTTACCCACTCTAAACCGTAGCGACGGACCGTGTCCCTTCAGGACCTTGATCGGCTGGAACGACGAGAGGTAAAGCGCCGGGTAGCTGCCCGCTAGTAATCCGGTAATCAGAATAAACCCAAGGCTGGTCAGCCAGAACAACGGTTCGGCCCAGGGGAACGCTATCTGCTTGGCTGCCACTTCGTTGAACCAGGGCAAGAGGGCCAGAATTAGCCCGATGGCACCCAGAAACGCCAAGGCAACCACCAGAAACGACTCGCTGAAAAACTGGCTAATGAGTTGACCCCGGATTGACCCAACCGCCTTCCGGATGCCCACTTCTTTGGCGCGTTTTTCGGAGCGAGCCGTGCTCAGATTCATGAAGTTGATGCAGGCCAGCAGCAAGACAAACACGCCCACCAGGGCAAACAACCGAACGTATTGGATGTAGCCGCCCGTTTTGATCCCCTCTTCCTAATTCGCGTATAACCGCCAGTCGCTCATGGGGTGCAGAAACACCTCCGATTTATATTTCTTCTCGTCGGCCGGTACGTTGTTTAATTTAGCGTTTTTAACGCGGGTGCTCACCGTTTCCATGTCCGTATTATCGGCAATCTGGACAAACAGTTGGAACGAGTTATTACCCCACTGAGCCTCGTCGCGGGCCTTTTTTACCCAGGGCTGCGTCGTTTCGTACAACGCCCAGGGTGCAATGAACGTAAGCTCGTGAAACTCGGTATTGAACGGCAAATCTTCGTAAACGCCCGTCACGCGAACATCCGCCTTGCCGTCGATGTTGATGAGCTTTCCCATCGAATCGGTCCCGCCAAAAAGGGCCTGTGCCGTTGACGCCGACAGCAAAATGGAATTCGTTTCGTGCAGGCCGTTTCGACTGCCTTTGATCATGCGCAGCGACAGGATTTCGGGCATGTCGACGCCCATGTAATTGCCGGTCCGGGTGATTTTTGTATCACCGTAAGAAAGAATGCGGTCGCCCTGCCAGGTGACCATGGCTACGTGTTTGAAGTTACCGCCGTACTTCGTACGCAGTTCCCTATCTAACGGTATCGGAATGGACCGCTGCGTACCGATGTGCCCGTTAGCCGTTTGGTGCTGCATGACCTGGGCGATGCGGTCATAATGCGGGTAATAGGTATTGTACGACAGCTCATCGTAAATCCATAGGCCAATCAGCATGGCCACCGCCATGCCGACGGCCAGCCCGCCGATGTTGATCGCGGAATACCCTTTGTTTCGGGCGAGGTTCCGGAGGGCGACTTTGAGATAATTACGGATCATAGCTGTATTGGATGGGTTTGGGTACTTACCTGGTTCTCGTTTCAAGGCAAAAGGTCTGATGAATCCGATTACGTCCCACCAGTAGCGCCACCGCGCCCGTTGGAGACCCACTCGTTGGACCTGGTAAGCAAACTCCTCGTGCAGGTCGCCTTGCAGATGCTCCAGGAGGTGGGGCGCTGCGAACCATTCCAGCAGGCGGTCAGCTAAGCGGGGTGCGGTCCGACGTTTCGGTTGGGGAAAAGCAGGCTTCATAAGTTGGTGGCGAGTTTGGGCGTGACGGGTACGGCGCTCCATAGCTGCGCCCGCACGGCCTTGATGTCCTGTAACGTCCGGTAACCGTAGGCCGTTACGGTGAACAAGAGCTTTCGCCGGCCACCGCGCTCGGGCGTCGGGTCGCCCAGCCGCGACGCGACCATGCCTTTCTCCTGCAAGCGGTGCAGGGCCGCGTGAACCTGATTGAGCCGTACCGACCGGTCGGTTTCCTCGTTCAACTTGTGCGTAAGCCCAACGCCGTAGGCTTCTCCGTCCATGCCCGCTACCAGTAGTAGCACAATCTCCTCAAACTCGCCTAAGTAGGTTCGTTTCATCACTCAATGCTAAATCTATATTTGCTGAGCAAATGACTTGCCAAAATGCCTAATGTAGCTGATACGCTTAACTAAGGCTTGTTTTCTGTTTAAAAGGTTAGTGCGCTGTCCGCTTTTGGACAGTTCACTGTTCATTAATGGACACTGGTAGCCAACATTGATCGGCATTCACAAGAAGACCCTATTTTGACTTATTTTTGTTTTGTCCAGTAGTATGGGAGATAACGTACGAATGTAGGCAGCTCCCTATTATCAGTTTATAATCTCTACGCGCTCGCTGCCCCGCTGCGTTAGCATCGTTCGCCCAGCTTCGAGTGGTTTGTCATTGACGAACACGTTCCGAAGCCGGACACCCTTTGCGTCGTCCACGTGCAGGGTGGGCCGGGCTTCCGTTTCGGGTTGTTGAATGCTGATGTCCTGGAGGGTAACGCCCCGGGCGTGGCGAATGTAAAAGGCACTGGCGGGCAGGCGCGTCCCGAAAGTCAGCCGGTTTTCGGGGTAACCTCTAACATCCTCTTTTGGCACTTGCGGGAAGAGCTTCAGCGAATCAGCAGCCACGGCAATGGGGACGACAATGCGGATGTTCGAAAGCCGCACATCCTCAACAGGACTTTCTTCCAGGCCTGCGATAACGGATGGAACTACGCTCCGGCTCTCGGCCCGCACGTTCTGGATGTGGATGTGCCGCATTACCGAAGGCTTCTGGTCGGGAGTGACGAACCGTTTACCCACCCGGATAAAAATCGGACTAAGCACATCGGTCATCACAATATCCGAGACGTTGATGTTTTCGACCACGCCCCCGTCCACGCCGAGAATGACGATGCCCGTGTTGACGCTCTGCACCTCCGGCTGGTAAACCAGATCGGGGGTCATGGTCCAGTGCCGGTAGCCATTAAACGACGCTTTTTTGACCACGCAGTTGTTAACGGTGATGTTCCGAAAGCCCGTGCGGGAGCCGGTGCCGAACTTGATGCCGTTGCAAAGTGACGACATCACGCAGTTGGTCACGGTAATGTTTTCGCAAAACTGGTTAAGATACTCACTCTTGAAGCAGAGCGCGTCGTCTTCCGAATCGATGTGGCAGTTGGCAATCCGCACGTCGCGGGCATCGACGTCCAGTCCGTCGCAATTCCAGTTTGCAAAATTTCGGATGGTAATCCCGTCGATGGCCACCCGCTCACAGCCGGAAATGGAGACGGTAATCTGGGCGGCATTCAGGATTTGAACGTCGCGGAGCAGCACGTCGCGGCAACCGATGAAAAACAGATTTTTGGGTTTGCCATCTTTGTTGAGTCCCAACTGAAACGCCTTGCCTTCGCCCGCGCCCTTCACCATTCCTGGCCCGACGATGCCCGTATGCTCCGCCCGGTCGGCCACAATAAGGGCCTTCATGGTTTTGACGTACAGGCCATTGTGCGTGATCGTCCCAAATTTTTTAGCCCACTCAATCGGGTGCTCGGGATAGTCGGCGGGGTTGTAACTGCCCTGCAACACAGACCCCGGCATCAGGTGCAGATAGACGTTTGATTTCAAGAAAATGGTGCCAGTGTAAAAGGTCCCGGCGGGTACCAGCACTTCCCCCCCGCCTTTGGCGTGGCAGCGGTCGATGGCCGCTTGAATGGCCTTTGTATTCAGCCGTGTGCTGGCTGTTCTGGCCCCAAACTCAGCGATGTTGTAGGTTTGGGCGTTGACCGAGAAAGCGCACAGCACACCAAGCAGTATCCGTACATAATGGACTTGTTGCTTCATATAAGATCTGTAAAGGGTAACTGCTGTGTTCAAGATAAAAAACTGTTGCTTCACTACTACGGCTCAGCGGGCGACAATTAGAAGTCAATGCCCACGACGTAGGACGTATCAGAGCAGCATAACGTTCGGCAGGTACCCACACCTTTGGGAGCCGCTCGCAACTCGCGCCAGACGTAGATGCTCCAGAGTGCGGCCACCACCGAGAGCAGTAGGCCTTTGGTCGATAATCCCGCGTTCCCCGTTGCCGACCGGCGATTGGCGAAGGCGTTGAGCAGGATTGCCAGCACGGTCAGGGCCATGCCGCTGAACAGCAGTTCCGCGTTGCCAACCGGCGCGTGGCGGTAATTGACCACCACGCCGAGGCCCAAGGCCAGCCTAATACCCACCGGAAATGCTACGGAAATACCGGCGATGCCAATTGCCGCTACCAGCAGAATGTTGGCCGCGTTAAACAGCACCCCGCCCCAGAGTGCCGAGCCAACGTTGGCTCAATCGACCTGTCCATCATCGGCCGGAAACGAGCGACCGCTGCTACCCAGGCTACCCAGTGTCAGGGCCGACAGCAGGGCCAGCGCGACGGTACCCAGCACGTGATCCTAATAGAACAGTTCAAAACGCCAATTACCGGCGGCTGATTTCTACGTGTTGTCCCACGCCCCCAGCAGAGCATCGTCACTACGTAGAACATGACTGGTGTACTGAATGACCCAATGATAATCCTATCTGGTTGGTTTAGTAGCGGGCAAGAATGGGTTTGTCGCCGAACACGAACAAGTTCCGCATCCGAATCGGATGGGCTGCGTCGTAGTTGAGCAATTTCAGCCGCACCGTATGCTGGCCCGGCGCGAGCTGGTACTTCCACGTCAAATCGTAGCGACGGCGGGTAAAACTGGCCGGCAGTTTGGCCGTTTCTACCTTCTGCCCGTCGACGTACACTTCGACTTGCCCAACGTAATTGCTTTCGTATTCGTACGGCCCCGTTTGCACCTTTGGCTTGGCGTCGCCATTCAAAATAAAACCAACCCCGTCAAACGTTGCGGTGTATTCGTCGTTTAAATCCTTGTTGATCGCCCGTTTTTCAGTGGGAAAATGGTCGGCAAAATTCTGTTCCAGCCGCACGGCTTTGGGCGTTTGCACGGCAATGGTCACGGTGTTGCCAGCTACCTTTCCACCGTTGCGCCCTACCACCTGAAGAGCGTGCTTCATGCCGATGCCGTAGACGTCGTTGAGCGACATAGTGGTGAACTTGAAATTGATGTCTTCGGCTTCTTTCAGGCCCTGTTTCCAGTAGGCGGGCATGTTGTCGTAACCCAGCATGACGCCTAAAATTCCGCCCGCCGACGACGGGTTACAGTCCGAATCCTGCCCGGCGCGGGTGCTGACCTGCATGGTGCGGGTGTAGTCGCCCTGCCCGTAGAGCAGGCCCAGCACGATGTAGGCCGCGTTGAGTTTCGCGTCGATGTTATAAGGGGCAAAAACTCCGTCGGGGCAACCCACTTCGTCGGCCCATTTGCGTTGAATCTCCAGCCAAGTCCGTTTCCAGTCGGTGGGGTATTGGCTATGCCATTTAATCACGTCGGCGATGCACCGGTGGAAGGTGCTTTGGGCGGGAATCGTTTTCAGGCCCTGGCGCACCACGGCGTTCACGTCGCTGTTCACGAACGCCAGCGCGTACATGGCGCCCACGTACACCCCGCCGTACCAGCCGTCGCCCGAGTTCATGACGTGGCCGATGGAATCGCCGATCTGCACGGCCGTGTTG
>CAXUEB010000015.1:27660-31727 GCA_964249775.1 uncultured Spirosoma sp. | reverse complement strand
GGCTGAGCCTCGGCTTGGCGTTTACCAGCGCCCGGAGCGCTCCCCACCCGCCCGACGAACCAACGGGCATTAAATTTTTCACCGGTTCGTGGAAAGCCGTGCTGGCCGAAGCCAAGCGGCAAAACAAACCCGTGTTCGTCGACTTTTACACGACCTGGTGCGGCCCTTGCAAGCTGATGGCCAAGCAAGCCTTTCCGGACGCTAAAGTGGGCGAGAAATTCAACGCCAATTTTATCAGCTACCAGATCGACGCCGAAAAAGGCGAAGGCATTGCGGTGGCCAAAACATACGCCGTAGACGCTTATCCAACCACCCTGTACGTAGCGGCCAACGGTGATCTGATTCACCGGGCCACTGGCTACAGCGGCATTAAGGAAATGCTGGACGAAGCTCATAAAGCCATTGAAGCCGCCAAGGACACTAAGCCCGTGTCTGTTTGGGAACAAGAGTACAAAAGCGGCAAACGCGACGCCGAGTTTCTGGCAGCTTACTTAACTAAACGCAGCCAGGCGGGAATGCCCGATGGCGAAGCGCTGGACGCGTATCTGAACGCGATTCCCGAGTCAGAACGGTCGGCGGATAAGAACCTGCAACTCATCAGCGGCAACCTGACCACGGCCAACTCGAAAGGGTACGACGTATTGGTCGGTAAACTCCCAACTAACGCCATAGCGTCGACCGGACAGCAAGCCATGATGGGTTTGCAAAAAGCCTTGCAAAACGATTTTAAACGCGCCGTTGACCAGAAGAACGAAACCGGACTGGAGCAATTCATCCAACGAAACGAGCAGTTGACGGGTTTCTTCCAACGACCAACGGCCGAGATGAAAGAACAGGCGGCCAATAGCCATCGGATGCGCTTCTACCGGCAAACCAAAAACGTTGATAAGTATCGTTCCCTCGCCGAAGTCGAAGCGGCAAAACTCATGGCCACGTCAGTAGATTCTATTCGGGCCAAAGACGCTATTATTTATAAAGATTTTCAAGCGCGGGCGGTAGCGGTTCCTGATTCAGTAAAAAAGCGGGCCGACTACAAACAATTTCTGGCTGCAATGCAGAAGAGAGAAAGCAGCCAGATGGCTATGAAACTGAACGGCATCGCCTGGACGTACTACGAAACCATGACCGACTCAAAAGACCTTAACCAAGCCTTAACGTGGTCGGCCCGGTCACTGAACTACGACCGCAACCCAACGTACTTAGATACGTACGCCAACCTGCTGAGTAAGCTCGGCCGCAAAGCCGAAGCCGTCAAAACGCAGCAAGAAGCTATCGCTATGCTGAAAGCCGCCGGAAAGGACACCGCTGATTACGAAAAAACGCTGGCTAACATGCAGCAGAAATACGGCGAGTTACGCAACTTCCCGAAAAAGGCTGGCCACGATAGCGGCCAGCCTTTTTCGGGAAGTTGCGTAGTTTTGGACGGTAGTTGACCTCACTGCATGAAATACGCCCTGCTCTGCTTAAGCCTGCTTCTAACAACTCACGTATCAGCCGACGAGCCAACCGGCATTCAATTTTTTAGGGGTTCGTGGCAGCAGGCGCTGGACGAAGCCAAACGGCAGAACAAGCCCCTGTTCGTCGATTTTTACACGACCTGGTGTCCACCCTGCAAGCGCATGGCTCGTGAAGCCTTCCCGAACCCGCAGGTGGGCGAGAAGTTCAACGCCCGATTCGTAAACTACCAACTCAACGCCGAATACGGCGAAGGCCTTGACTTGGCCAAACGCTACGCCGTCGCCAGCTACCCAACGGCGCTCTACATCACACCCAACGGCGAGGTGGTACACCGGTCAGTGGGTTACGCTGGTATCAAGGCCATGATTCAACAAGCCGATCTGGTCCTGGCAATGCCCAAGCTGCGCCGGGCGCTGGGTAAACGTAAGCGTGCTAACGCACAATTCGAGGTGGATTCGGCACAAATGTAGCTCTGGCAATCCTGCCGGAGCAGCCGACAGGCTAACCATGTAGTGCAAAAACAGCCTCTGCAATTTAGCCTGTCGGCTACTCCGGCAGGATTGCCAGAGCTACAAATTCACCTTTCGGTACTTTCTGCTATTAACCAGCAATCCTCGGTAGGGCTTGCCAGATAATGCGATATATTGTCTTGTATTATCCCCGCTCTTTTACAGTTCCATGCCGACCCGACCTTTACTCACGTTTGCGACCGATCAGGACTTATACGACGCGCTGAGCCGACGCGACGAACGGGCGTATCAGTACTTGTACGCCGAATCATATCCGTCGTTTCGGTACTGGGTGACGCGCAACAGCGGGTCGGATATGGACGCCGAAGACGCGTTTCAGAAGGGTTTGCTCAGTTTCTTACTCAACGTCGAAACCGGAAAATACCAGCTTCAAGCCGGCACACGCGTCACGACGGTCGTGTTTGAGTATTGTAAACGGGTTTGGCAGACCGAACTCAAATCGGCTCGGTTCAGAAACCGGGCCATAATGCCCGACACAATCGGTGAATCGGCCGATACGACCGACGTGGTGCAGGACCTCGAACGGCTGGAAGTCGTCAACGCCGTTCGGCAGTCGCTGGAGCAACTCAAGGATGAATGCCGGAAGCTGATCGAGTGGTTTTACGTTGATGAATTATCCTTACGCGAAATCGCCGAGCGGCTGGGTATAAAAGAATCGTCGGCCCGCTCGAAGCGGTACCAATGCGCCGAAAAGCTGAAAGCGTTCTACGAGCAAACGGCCAAACAACACGGACTATGAGACTCTCGGAAGAGCAGTACGAACTGATTGAAGCGTACCTGACGGATGAACTGTCGGAGGCCGACCGGCGGTCGCTGGAAGCCGACATGCAAACGGACGCGGAGCTTCGGACCGAAGTGGAACGCCAACGCGAACTCCGGCTGGGCCTGCGGGCGCTGGGCATTCAGGCGGCTCTGGAACGGGTGCGGGCGCAGTACAACGCCACGCAACGAACCGGCGACAGTAACGTCCAATCGAACGCGAAACCCTTACTGACGCCAACCTCAGCCGTTGTCCGGCCGCTAGCCAACTGGCGGTACTGGGCGGCTGCGGCCTCGGTCGTGCTGGGCGTGGGGTACTTCACGTACCAGCAAAGCGGAGACCGCCCCGCCGATCTGGCCTACGCTGATACGTCCGTGCCCGGTCAGGCCGATCAGTTGACGAAAGAGTTTCCAACCGGTACGCTGCCACCTGCGAGCCGCCAACAGCTATTGGACGCGCTCGCCAACTACAAAGCCGGCCGGTACGATGCGGTGATTAAGCGTCTTAATACGCTGCCCGCCGACCGGCAGACGATCCATTACAAAAACTATTTCCTTGGCCTGAGTCATTTAGCCAACCAACAGCCAACCGTTGCCATTCCCCTGTTGCAAAAGGCGTTGGCGGCTCCTTCCCCTCTACTTCGGCAAAAAGCCGAATGGTTTCTGGCGCTGGCTTATGTAAAAAACAATCAAACCGAAAAAGCCTTGCCGACGCTGAAGCGAATCAGCACCGACAAGGCTCACCCCTTTCAATCTTTAGCGCAGCGGGTGCTGCAAAAGATTGGTTAATCTACTCTGTGAATAACTTCACCACTTCTTCTGTCGATAAGGCCCGGTTGTAAATACGAACGTCGTCCATTGCCCCACTGAAGTAATTAGGAAACTCCCGAATTTGCGCACCAAACTTTAACTCCCCACCCGGACAATTATCTATGCTCGTAGCGGGAAGATTTGTACGTCCATTTTGTTCCGTGCCGTTAAAATACATCCGCATCGTTCGGCCGGAATACACCAACACAATATGATACCACTGACCGAGTGGAGGATTATTACTGAAATCAAGGTTTTGCCATGACCGGGCAATCTGACAATTACTGTTTTGTTTAATATTTGTCATAAACACCAGCCCATCGCCGTCTTGATCTTTTTTAACCAGCGAACTATACATTTCGGACGCGCTATCGTTCCACCGTGACTTGTTAAAAATTTGCATCCGGTCGTTTACGTTATTGATGGCGTTCGGTCGAATCCACACGCTAACCGTCAGCGCATCCGGACGTAAACTGCCATTATCAGCCAGGTAAAAGTAATCACTCGTGC
>CAXUEB010000015.1:23606-27650 GCA_964249775.1 uncultured Spirosoma sp. | reverse complement strand
ACGTAAAGGTGGGGTTATCAACCAGAACAGCGTTGTTTCCGTTTCCACTGATGTCGGTCAGTGAACGATCTGTGAACGTTACGTGGGCAACCAAGCCTGCCGCTACGGTGTCGACCTGCGTTTTGAACGATTGAACCAGGCCGTAAACAATTTCTCCGTTTGCCAATTTGGCGTAGGACCGGTAGAAATACGTTGTGTTCGAGGTTAGGTTGGGTAGGTTAACAATCGTGTTAACGCCAACGTTGGGGCTGGTGACGGTGATGGCCCGCGAATTGTTTACATCTGGCGTACTATTGGTTGAATACAGGATTCCGTACTCAACAGCGGCCGGATTACCGGGGTTGTTCAAGACAAAAACAACGCTCGCCGTCGTAACGCCCAGGTTTGCCGAACTACCCGTAACGACGGATGGAACTGAACTTGTTCGGAACGTCTGAACCGCACTGTAGCCTGTTTTTTCGCCAGAATTTATAGCGAAAGCGCTGATGTAATACAGCGTGTTTGCTTGAAGACCGGTTACCGAGAGCGGAACCGATGTACCCACGGCGACCGACCCATTGACCGGGATTGTGTTTACGCTATTCTCACCAGTTTGTGGCGTTTGATCCGTGGTAGAATAACAAACGCCGTAGCGCGTGATGGCCGCGTTGCCGTTTAAGGTAACGGTCATGCGGGCGGTGGCTGAACTGGTCGTAATGTCAGCAATTGGCTGCAACGTAACCGTCGGTGAAACGGCGTTGCTAACGACGACTTCTCTGCTAATCGTCGTTCTTTCTTCGCAGGCGTTGGCAAGGTTAGCCGTAACAGTGTACGTGCCGGCTTTCTCGTACGTGTGGCTGACTGATGTGACGCCCGTGGTAGCGGTGGCGTTATCACCAAAATTCCAGGTGACGTTACCAACGATTTCCGTGCCATTATCAATGGAAAAACCAACTCGCAATTGATTGACTTGCGGATTGATGGTGCCGGTCGGCTTCTCGCATTTTCGCTTTGTTTTACGCTCGGGTAGTTCCCAGGGATTGCAGCTAATTAGGAGTTGAATGCTCAGGCCAATCAGTATCAGCCCGAACAGATATGTAGATTGTGATTTCATAAAGAGATTTTCGTAGAGAGATAAGAAGAGACGTGCGTGGTTAGAAATCGTACCGGAGGGCCAGGCCCCACGACTGCGACGACGGTTGCCAGCGGATGGCCTGACTGCGCAGTTTAGCTTTTGGCTTACGAATCAGCAGATACACTTCGGCTAAGGTTGCCACGGCTGCTACACCTAAGCACGCTTTGTACAAACTACTTTTCTTCTGCGCGGCTTCGACGGCTTTATATGCCGCGTCGTATTGCTGGTATTGTGCTTCCGTATTGATGATGCCATCGCCGTCGGGGTCAGTGGTCCGTACAGCCTGATTCAGCGCGTTCGTTTTCGTCTGAAAATCGCTCCGCAACAGCAGGGCGTATACACCAGCACCGACTGCTACGGTGCCCGTAAGTAATTTCAGACCCGTCCGCCTGACCACTTTGGGCCTCATCATGTTTTCCTCACAATTCTTAATCTGAAGCAACAGCGTTTCCCGCCGAGTCGTGGTGTATTTGAGCGCCTGCTCGTAGCGATTTTTCGCGTCGGCGTACCGTTGTTCATTATACAGTTTATTGCCTTCGCGTTCGTAATAGTCACCCAAACGCTCTTTTGTAAAGGCGTCGTCGGCGTTCAAGGTCAGTAATTGACTAAGCAGCCCTGTTGCTTCTTGACCTTTACCCTGGCGGAGTGCCTCGTCGGCCTGCTGTCGTAGCGTAAGACCGGTATTACATTTTTCTATCTGACCTTTGGCATAAACGTCATTCTCAAAGCCGGGTACTTCAAGGCAGTTTTGATATTGCCGGCGGGCTTCAACGTACTTACCTTCTTTAAAGAAGTCGTCGCCCCGCTTCTTGTAGCGATCATACTCTTCATCGACAGCGACGGTTGCTGCGAGAGTCGACTCGGCGAAGGACGTTGGCAAGATAAAAAATGATAGCAACAAGCTCAATAAGAGCGGGTAAAGTCGATTCATGTGAGGTTAGTTATTGATTCGTACACTGTTTGATTTTACGTTGAACGTCGGCCGTGTTTTTCAGCGCCTGCGCGACGCCATACCAGCTTTTGGCCATTTCGTAATCGTCCGACTCGAATCTACGATTTGCTATGTCCAAGTACTTGGCGTATGGACCATCGGCTTTATCCATGTTCAGGCTGTGTTCTTTTGCCAGCGCGTGGGCGCGGGTAAAGTCGGCGATAGCTTTGACTTTGTTATTACCGCCGGCGATGGCTTTTACGCCCTCGTCAATCAACTGGTCGTACTCATTTTGAAATTTTTGCTTCGCATTAACCAGTTTCTCTTTGTCGTCAACTAACTCTGGTTTCACTTCAGTCGTAACTGTAGCGGTTTCGGGTGGGGTGGTACTGACTTGTTTACGCACGGCGTTTAGAGCCGAATTGTGAAATTCTTCCACGTCGCGCCGGGTCGGGTCGAGTTGCAGGGCACTTCGGGTGTACATTTCCGCCGATTGGTAGTCTTTCTGCTCATACGCCCGGCGCGCTTTGTCGAGGGCGACGTCAATTCGTTTGGCAATGGCGGCCGGGTTTACCGCTTTGTCCTTGTTGGTCGGCAGCGGAAACGCCGGATCAGACACCGATGTTGCTGTTTCGCCACTAATCGAACCAGCCGGTCTGGGTTCATCGGGTAGAACCGCACCCGCATTCGATAAGTCAGCACGAACAGGATCGGTAACGGAATTAATAACAGATGGTTGGGTAGTTTTTACACTGTAGAATACGTTGTAGCCTAACCCTAACCCACCCAAACCAACTGCCACCGGGACCAGCATTTTCCAAGGAATAACCCGTTTTGGCGGAGACGCAGCCGATTGGGTAATTACCGGATTCTCGGCCGGCAGGGGATGCGCAACCGGTGCGCCGGTCGTCGAAACAACGTTGGTTACAGCAGCGGCCAACTTAGCAACCACCGGTTCGCTAACCGGCACGACCGCCGACTCCCGTTCGGCTTTAGCCGGTGCAACGGATTGATAAACGTCCGTGCGTTCTTCGTACAGATCCGTACCTTCGGCAACCGGTTCAGACTGGACGGATGGCATCGGCCGGAGTTGTTCAATGCACAACGCCAGGCCCTGCGCAGCCGCCAAATGCGTTGGTTCAAGCTGCAACACCTGCGCGTAGTTCGCCTTGGCTTCTTCGTACTGCTGCTTCGCGGTGTACGTATCGGCTTTGCGGAGGCAGGCCTCAACCCGTTCGGCGTTGAGCAGCGCCCGGCAGCGGTCCAGTGCCTGTTCGGCCCCGGCGTGATGGTCGCGCTTGGCCAGGACTTGCTCGTAAAGCTGAATGGCCCGTTCGTACTGCCCGGCGTCGGCCTTTTGGTTGGCTTCCACGAGCAGGGGCGTAATGCCGTCCAGCAGGTTCAGCAACTCGTCTTCACGCCGGACGCGCTCGTGAATGTCGCGCACCAGGCACCGCCGAATCATCGCCTGATACGGCTCGGCGATCTGTCCGGTCCGCGCCGGCAATTCCACCGACATAATCTTCTTTTCGATCTCGCGCCGGACCGACTGCTCACTGGTATTCCGCGAGTCGGACCGGAACGGTTTTTCGCCCGTCAGCATCTCGTACAGGATGACGCCGAACGCCCACAGGTCGAGATTAAAACTGACGCGGCTGCCTTCAATCTGCTCCGGGGCTTTGTACGACGGCGTTCCCCGGCCGTCGCTCAGGTCAAAATCCGAGCTGTCTAACTCGTCGGCGTTGACCAATTTACTCAAGCCGAAATCAGCAATTTTGGGTATGAACCGCCCGGCGTTGTCGCGGGAAATAAGAATGTTGGCGGGTTTAAAATCGCGGTGAACGATGCGGTTGCGGTGCAGGTGCTGCAACCCCAGCAGGATGCCGCGGGTAATGTCGCAGATTTGGGCGGAGGTCAGCGTTTGGTGCCGCAAGAGGTCCGCCAGGTTGCCATCCGGGTAATACTTCATGATGGCAAAGTCGCTGACGCTGGTATCGGT
>CAXUEB010000015.1:22236-23596 GCA_964249775.1 uncultured Spirosoma sp. | reverse complement strand
GTCGGTTTCTAAGCGGTAGCAGGCGTCGTAGCGGGCGATGTTGGCCTGCCGGGGTACGCGCTGGGCCAGTTCGACTTCGGCCTTCAGCGACTTGGTATCATTACCCTTAAATTCGCTGATCTTAACCGCCACCCACTCCGTTTCGAGTTGGTCCTCAACCTTGAAGACGCGACCGTACGAACCACTACCCAACAACGCTCCCTCGTCGTTCGGGCGGATTGGGTACCGTTGTTTAAACTCTCTGAACGAAGTAAACGGTTGGTTCATAACGTAGGGTTAGGATGTCACAAACTGGTTACTCAAAGATAGGCTAAAGCAAGGGCATCCGAAAACCGACCGTAAAAAATCGGCGTTTGCCGACCGCGGGTCGCTTGTCGTACCCGTGGCGCTACGTATTGGTGCAACTCCCGAATCGTCACAACTCGGTCGGCGTTCCGGTCGGCTTGCCCGTTAAGGCCCCGCAGCAAATGGTACGTAAACGTCCCGCCCGCTAAGCGTTGGTCTTCAAGCGCGTATTGCGTTGACCGGCTGGCCAGCAGCAGGGCTACGTTGCCCCGTTCACCCGGCGCGTTGGTGGGGCCGGTCAGCGTTTGCGCCGAATTATCAGAACCGGTTTGTGGTCGTTGCAAACCGCCCGCTAAGCAGGCATCGGCAATGCACAATTTGGTCGAAGCGGCTGATTGGCGAAAGGCCGCTTTAACGTTGCCGTACGTCAGCAAGTTGCTGCGGTCGCCGGGCTGAACGTCGTACGGCACGAAACTGTCGGGCAAGCCGTGCCCTGAAAAATACAGAATGATTCGGTCGCCCGCTTTTGCCCGTTGAAACAGGGTAAGCGCCTGCCGGATGTTAGTCTGAGTCGCCCGTTGGTTCGTCAGCAGCCGAATCTGTCCGGCCGGCACACCCCCGCCCGCCTTGCTTTGCAGAAAAGCTACAACTTGGCGGGCGTCGCGGTCGGCAAACCGCAAATCACCATTTCGATTGGACAGGGCTTCGTAATCGGAAATACCAACGGCAACGGCATAGGTTTGCCCCTGCGCCGTTGCCGACTGATACGCCAATAAAAAGAACCCGATCAGTAAACGTATTGGCATGGTTCAGGACAGGGTAACCGGTTCAGTTTGCGTTACGTGTTCGACACCAATCAGGTAGCCGGAATAATTATCCTTGGTCAACCCGTCGCACCGCGAAAGCAGCGCCCGCAGTTTGGCCTGACTTGGTACGTCAACGGATAGGATCGTTTCCAGCCCGTAGTCGTCGATCTGTTCCAACACGCCGTCCGTGCACAAAAAAAAGTAATCGCCCGCCCGAACGTCGGTCAGCAGGGTAACGTCGGGCGTCGCGCGGGCCGACGTTACCCTAC
>CAXUEB010000015.1:18830-22226 GCA_964249775.1 uncultured Spirosoma sp. | reverse complement strand
CCCCCCCCCCCCCCCCCCCCCCCGCGCCGGGTTCGGCTACTACGGCGCGACTGAGTCGGTTACGCCACGGATGCGTCAGCGCCTGAGTCGCGGTAATGATGCCGGCCTCGACCATGTCGGCCACCTGCCTATGGTCCTTTGTTTGAAACACAATCTTGCCTGCCCGCACCTGATACACGCGACTATCGCCGATGTGGGCTACCGTCGCGCCGTGCTGGTGGAATTGCAACAAGGCCAGGGTTGATCCCAGGCGGCCAACGAGCGGGTGCTGGCGCAGGTAATCGTGGTAAGCCGCGTAGGCCCCGTCGAGGGCTGCCCGCAGGTGTACGACGTCGAACACCGGGTAATCGAGCGCCCGTGCGTAACCGGCGACCGCGTCGCACAGCAGCCGACTGGCCACTTCGCCCTTGTCGGCCCCGCCCATGCCGTCGCAGACGATAAACAGTTCGGTTTGCTCACCGGCCGCGCCAACCGCCGGGTACAGCGCGTCTTGGTTGATGTCCCGTTGACCAATCTGCGAAAACGCAACGGGCTGGGACGGTTGAATACGCATCGGTTACTGGGTTCGGTCGGGGTTAAAGGCCAAGTCAACTTTGTAAGTTTCGAGCATCACCGGGTTGATCACGGCGTGCGTCAGGCGAAAGCGGTCGATTCCGCCGAGCGTAATAATTTCGCCGTCGCCAACGTCGATGATTTCGGTTCTTTGCAAGGGCGTTCCGTTCAGTAAGGTGCCGTTGAGACTGGCCTTAATCGTCTGTGCGTCAAAATCAACCGCCCCATCCTGAACCTGATAGCGCAGCCGACCAGTCCATTTGTCAAACGTCAGGGTTAGCGTACAGTGTCGGCGGCTGATGAAGCACTGCCCACCGTGCATGAACCGCTCCACCCGAATCGTGCACGTGTCCGACGTGCCAATTACGTTGCTGCCAAACTGAAGTGGGTACGTGACTGATGGGCTGCCCAAATAGATAAGTTCACCGAAGCTGGGCAGCCCGTGCACGATGTTTTCGTCGTAGTGAAACGCCGTTTGCAACGCATTAACGGCCCCACAACCAACGTGCGAGCAAGTGATCTCACCCCGTTCAGCGTCGGTGGCCTTAACCATAATCTTGCGACCGCACTGCTGACAGGCAATCAGCGTTGTCTTAAATCCACTCATCTCGATTAATGCTCCATGTCGTGCACGTCGCCGTTGTTGATGTACGTGTCGTCGGGGGTGGATGCCTCCGCAATATAGATGGGATCGTTATCTGGCGAGTCATTCGTCTCCGGCACGCCGGTTGTTTCCGTTTCGTCCACGGGTGCGGTCGTTGTAGCCGGTACGTCTGATTCGAGAATGGAGTCGACTACTTCCTTCGACATGCTGGCTTCCAAGCCTTGACTAAACTGGTCATTGGTTAAAACAAACGGCTCGTCAAGTTTCTCCATTTCTATCAACTCGCCGTTTAACGGGTCGTAGCGGTACAGCATGTCTAACCCATCATTGCCGGTTTCGTCAACCACCCGGTACGTGTAGCCGTCGGTCCCTTCCAGCACCATCGTGTCAATAACACCGTCGCGGTCTACATCCAAGCTTATGATTCGCTGGCCGTTAAGGTAACCTTCAATGATGGTCGGCTCCACGGTGCTGCCAGCTTCGTTTTGCTCCGGCGTTGGAGTAGCGGCTTGTTGGTGATAAGGCTTAACCGGCAATTTCTCGCCCGTAATCAATTCGACGTATTCCTGCCGCTGCTCAAGTGACAAGCTGCCCCACTCTTCTTTTTCAAACGTGTTGTACCAGCGACCGTGCCAGTTGAAGACGCCCCCCATTCCTACTTCGTCGCGGGCGGCCTCAAACGCCTGCTCAAACGACATGGTATCCGTCACTTTACCAGCTACGTCAACGTCAGCGGGTAGCGAGGTTGTAGGCTGGAGAACTTCATTGGTTGTTGCGGGCCCGTCAGCACCCGACTCTGTGCCAGATGGCCCGGAGCCTTTAGGACGGGCGAGCAGGAGGCCAACTCCTCCACCCAGTAGCAACGTAGCGGCTGTAATGCCCATTATTTTCTTTTGATTAGCCGCTAAGCCAGTTGTAAGTTTAGCAGCGGGACGGGCGGCTGCGTACGAATCGGTTGGCGGGTCGGGGTGACGGACAATCTGTGTCATGGTACAAAGAATGATTGTTGAAGAACTTTGGTAAATGGGAGACGGAACGAAAAGGTGAACGCCGAGACTAAATTTATTTTATCCAGATGGCCTCACAGCGTCGGCAAGCCTTCTGCTGAGCCAGTTGATCCCACTCGCGCGTGCCAAACGGATCGCGGCAGTCGGGGTTTGGGCACCGGTAGCGCTCGCGGTACTCTTTGTCAAGAACTTCCAGCTTTTCTTCGGTAGACAAAAACGTCGAGCAGAGCGTCGGCACCAGCACGCTCAGTCCGGCTCCCGATAGCATTTGCAACGCCAGCACCGGCGCGGCTCCTCCACCCGTTACGAGCACGGTACTGATGCCTACGACGGTGGACAATAGAACACTGCCCGTACGAATCATCTTGTCGCGGTTGCGGCAGGCCCGGCGGAGTTCGGGATACTGCTCGAAAACCGATTTGAGCGCGGTAAACTCGCGGCTGTAATCAGGCTTGATTTTATCAAGTTGAACGGTCGGTGTCGGCGGTTCGGGTTGGCTACTGACCACCGATGCCGGTTTGACTGGATCGCCCGTCCGCAGACCCATCAACTCCTGAACGGCGTAATCCGTGTCGGCCAGTCGTAGCGTATCCTGCTGACCAATCACTTTCCGCGTCACCCGCGCCCCGTTGACGAAGGTACCGTTCTTACTGTCCAAGTCTTCGAGCACGAAGCTGGTCAGAGTGCACTGAATCAGTCGGGCGTGATGACCGCTGATCTTTGCATTGGTAATAACAATCGTATTGTCGCCCGCCCGGCCAATAGAGTATGTAGGCAGTTGACCGAGTTGCTCAATCAGTTGCACAAGCTGATCGTCGCCAACGGGCGTTGTTAAGACAGACATGGAAAGTAAAAGCCAGGACAAACGTAAACCGTTGGGCAAGATACAATCCTATGATCTTCCTGATGAACAGAAGTATATCTATTTTTTAATCGGTAGGTTACACCCGTTAGTTTAGGTTTCGTGACTCCGGCAGGATTGCCAGAGCTACCTCAAAACCCCATTTTCACCTCGACCCGCTCGCCCGAGACGGTCTGCTCGTCGTAGTTGAAGATGTCGGCCAGGGTCATCGGTTCGGTAGTGCGGAATTCCAGGCCGAGGTGGGCCAGGAGGTCATTGGCTTTGGCGGGGGCCAGTTTGCCGAACGCGTAGTCGACCATCAAGCGGCCCTTGCGCAGCAGGGCCTTATCCAGCAGGTGTTTGCTGGCGTTAAAAGTCGCAATGACCTGAAT
>CAXUEB010000015.1:17370-18820 GCA_964249775.1 uncultured Spirosoma sp. | reverse complement strand
CGTCGGTCAGGTTCAGAATGTTGGAGACGCTGTTGGTATCGCCCCCGGCTTCGCGCGATTGCAGAATGCGCTCGGCATCTTCGATAATCAGTACCGAATCTTTGTTGTCCAACAGAAACGGGATGATTTCGGGCGAAGTCAGGTAGTTGGTCATGTAAGGCGGCAGAATGAGCATATCCTTTTTGACCAACGAGCTGAGGTACTTAATGTAGGTCGTTTTGCCCGTGCCCGGCTCGCCGTGGAGCAGCATCAGTCCCTTGCTCTTGGGCTGTCCCAGTAGGGTCACCAACCGCTCGTGCACGGCGGGAAAATCGTCGTTGTAGTGCAGTTCGAGGTTAATGTCGGGCGGCAGAATCTCGACGCGCTCGGTGTGCAGACCGCCCAGCCCACTCTGAATTAGATAGATGTGCGTCTGATTCTCTTCGTGCACGTACTTGTGCGCCTGAAAGCCGTCGAGCAACGTCTTAGCCGACGTTTCGTCGCGATAAAAGCCGTAGAGCCGGAAAAAGCGCTCACCCACAAATTCGGCCTTGAGCACCACGCCGTCGTCGTGCTGGTAGATGCGCTCAACGACGTGCCAGCCTTCGTCGGTTACCCGCGTGGAGTGGTTAATGAGTTGAAACCCCCGGCTGTCGATCAACTCCCGCGCCGAAGGCTTGAAGTCGTCGTTGAAGTGTAAGTAATTCGGGTAACTACCGAACGCCTGAACGAAGTGCGGAGCCAGCGGAAACTCCCGATCGAGGTCGTTAGGAATGTACAAGTTGTGAATCGTTTGCAGGTTAGGCTGACGACTATCGGCCGTCAGGTGACGCAACAAATCGTCTTTCGATACGTGAGCGTACGCGTTCAAGGTTGGGTCAGGTTGTCAATGTGGCTACTAAGATACCGAAAAATCGACAAAGTGCCTAACCAGGCCGGTTTTGGCGGCTGCGGGTCAATACGAAAACCGGAGGACGCTGGGTGAAAACCGGACCATGAATTCGTGCACGCTTTGCCGAAAATACAAATTTCGACCGGGGTTTTCGGGCGTCCGGGAGTTGAACAGGTAACCCAACCGAATGGCCTTACTCGCCTGGTACTCCGCCGTAATCTGCACGTAATCTAAGGGAATCAGCGTCGGCGTGTTGTAGCGGTACGACGCGCCCAGTCCAATTCGTTCGTTTAGCCAGGCTTTGGCGTTTAAATCAACGCCCACCGGCCGGTCGGCCACTTTGGAGATCAGCACGGACGGGATCAGCACGGCGTTATCGGTCAGGTCAACGCGCGTACCGGCCTGCACCAGCAGCGGCCGAACACTCTGGTAGACGTACCGCCCCGTCAGGTCCGTTGTCCGGCCGGTCAGTTCGGGCATCGAGACGCCCCCAAACAGTCGGTCCGCCTGGTAATACACGCCGACGCCGACGCTGGACATGGCGCGGTTTACGTTCAGGCCCGTTGTGAAGTCCGAGAG
>CAXUEB010000015.1:12533-17360 GCA_964249775.1 uncultured Spirosoma sp. | reverse complement strand
GCGACTCTTTGGTGCCCCCACGCTTCGCTGAGGCGGTCGTTGAGCGCCTGAAAACCCAGTCCAACCCGCCCGTTGGCCACGGCCCCGTCCGCCGAAACGCTCTGCGTGATGGGCGCGTTGCGCACGCCGAACCACTTGCGCCGGAGCAGGGCCGTTAGGTGAAAGGATTCACGGCTGCCCGCGTAGGCCGGGTTAATGCTCAGCGGATTGACTAAATACTGCGAATACAGCACTTCCCGCTGAGCCTGGGCGGGTTGAACGGATAGCAGCAACGCGACAATAGTTGCCCAGTGCAGATAAAAACGTACCATACGGCCTTTAGAAGTAGGCGTTCAAATTGCGCGGTTTCGGGGGAAAAACCTAATGCCCTACCTGATTCGACGCGTCAACAATGTAAACCGGATACGCCTTACCCATGTCGTGCTCCTGAATAAGAAAATGAAACGGCGAATGCCGAACAAGCCGCTTAAACGCCGATGTTTCAACAAAATCAGCTAAGGCGTCGTGCAAACCGAGAAAAGCCGTAAATACGTACGCATCCCGTAGTTCGGAGAAACCTCCCTGGTTGAAGAAATCATCCACTTCTTCTAATTCGGCGAGGGGATTCAGCACCCGTAGCGTGACGCCGGATACGGCCTCAAAAAGAACCGCAAATTTGTAATTATAGACTATATCATAGGGTTCTGCCTGTACGTTGAGGTCGTTTGCGTGCTCAAACAATACGCCATAGGCAACGGCTTCTTCATTCTCCCGATAGATGTAATCATACTCAAAGATTATCCCGTTGATTGGTTCAGCAGCCTTGAGCCATAACTGCTCACAATTCGTGACTAACTCTTGGTAGAACTGCCGTTTAACTTCGTTTAGCGCAACGCCGTCGAGTTGCGCCCGTACCTTGTTAAACACGGCGTCATCTGACACAAACGCATATAGCGCCTGTGCTCTTTGGTCGACTAAATACGCGCGAATGGTTTGATTGATGGGCATGGTACTTAGCGAATAAGGTGAGGCTGGTAGCGCTTCAAGACAAACCGCTCAAAATTCTCTATCTCTTCCGGCGTCTTCACTCGTAGAAACGTCTCAAACAACATCTCAAATTCGGCAAACGACGCCGGCGTATACAACCCGATAAAGGTAAGATATGGGTAATTCTCATAGCCTGGACCCCAACAATCGGTATAAGCAAAGTCTTTATCAAAGTTCGGTATCTCGCAGTGAACCTGAATCACCTTATGCTCCCGTCTGTTGATAGCCCAGAACATGTTATGCTCGCGGTAGTTGTAGCGCTGCAACACCCGAGCTATTTCTCTTTCGTCTTTGGCTTTTACGGCTTTAAGTAGCTGAACGGTCGGAAGATCAAATCGCCATCGTTTTGATCCCAACTGTTTACACAAACGTCGAAACAAGCGGGTCCAAGCCCGGCTCATTTCGACGTGTAAGCGTTGTTGTTCGGTCAGCATCAGCCACTCCTAACGCGTCCGAACCGATTCGGATTCGGCCGTCGGCCTCTGCCCTACTCCAGCGTCAGAATCTTGATCTCCGTCCGGCGGTTTTGCTGGTGTTCTTCGTCGGGGCAGTTCACGCCGTCGGCGCATTTGTTGAGCAGTTCCGTTTCGCCGTAGCCTTTGGCCCGCAGGCGTTTAGCCGCGACGCCTTTCTTCTTCAGGTACGCTACGACCGCTTTGGCCCGTTTGCCCGACAAGGTTTCGTTGTACTTGGCCGTCGCCCGGCTGTCGGTGTGCGAGCGCAGTTCAAGGGTCATGGCCGGGTACTTCGCCATCAGGGCCACGAGTTTGTCGAGTTCAAGGGCCGCGTCGGGGCGGATGTCGGCTTTGTCGAGGTCGTAGTAAATGTTTTCAACCTTAACGATATCGCCTTTCTTGAACAGGTACAGGTCCGTCGAGCCGACGCCTTCTTTGGTGATGCGGCTGCCCGTGCTGCCCATGTTTTCTTTCATGGCTTCGAGCGTGTAAGCGCAGCCGGGAAAGGCGCTGAAAAAATACACGCCCTGGGCGTCAGAAGTGGCTTCCTGCACCGTATTGTCGCACTCGTTGACCGCAATGACGCGCGCGCCGGCAATCGGCTGGTGTTCGGTCTGGGTCAGCACCCGCCCGCGCAGGGTGGTGGGCTTCAACTCCTGCGGCTTGGCCAGCGGAATGTCGAGCCGCGACGGTTGGTCGTCGGATAGATCACGCGTCGAAAAACCGACTTTGTTCGCTAAGTAGCCCGTGCGGGACGCTAAGAAGTAAAAATCACTTTCGGCGTCCATGCACAGCCGCAGCAACCCTTCGGCGTCGGTCTGCACGTCCCGCTGTTTGCCGGCCCGGTTGTTTTCAATCGCTACGGAGGTGTTAGCCAGCGGTTCCTTGGATTCGGCGTCGAACACGCTCACAACCAGCTCGCGGCAAGGAAACAGCGGCCCTTGCCGACTGAAACGGTACACATCGTCGTCGCTGCCTCCGTTTTTGCGGTTGCTGCTGAAGTAGCCGCCCGTCCGGTCGCCATCCGTGACGATGCCAAAATCGTCCTTTGCCGAGTTCAGCGGCTCGCCGAGATTCCGCAGATTCTTGGCCCGGCTACCGTCGTCGGAAAGTTGGGCGAAAAACAAGTCTAAGCCGCCCAGTCCGGCGTGCCCGTCGGAAGCGACGTACAGGTTGCCTTTAGCGTCGACAAACGGAAACATCTCGCTGCCTTTGGTATTAATCTCCGGCCCTAAATTAACGGGTTGGCCCCATTTGCCGTTAGTCCACTTCGAGACGTAGATGTCGGTGCCGCCCCGCCCGCCGGGCCGGTCCGACACAAAATACAGCCGCTGATCGTCGGCCGACAGCGCCGGGTGGCCCGTAGAGAACTCGTCGCTGTTGAAAGGCAGTTCCTGAGGTTCGCTCCAAACGCCGTTGATCTGCGTGGCGGTGTATAACTTGAGTTTGTTGATGCCGTCCTTACTGGTGCGGTAGCTACCGTTGGTGTAGTTGTTGCGCGTGAAAATCACCCGCGAACCATTTTTGGTGAACGTCGCCGGCCCTTCGTGGTACTTGGTGTTGAGCGTTTGACTGAAGCGCTCGGTGGGCGACACGGGCCGGTCGCCGTAGCCTAAATCAGCGTTGAGGTTGTTACCGCCGTAAAAACCCACCGTCCGGGTGTCGTTGGCCGTGGGAGCCGTGAAATCGTCGCGCCCCAGCGACCGGGCCGCCCGCGCGTACTTATCGACGGGCGGCTTGGGAGCTGAGCCGCCAATCCGGGCGGTGTTGTTGCTGCGCAGGCTTTTAACGTCGGGCAGGTAGTACAAATCCAGAAACGACGAGTTGTTCCAGCTAAACACGCGCTTGAGGCCGTTACCGGTGCCGGCGGCCGACACAAACACCAGCCCGTCTTTGTAGCGCACGGGGCTAAACTCGGCTTTGCGGGTGTTCAGATCCAAAAACTCGACGCGGTAGCTGCCCGCGTTCTTGGTCAGGACGCTTACGTCGCGGTACAGTTTGGAAAACTGCGTACCCCGCCCGTCGTTCGGCTGAAGCGTGCCGTATTTCTCGTAAGCGACCTGCGCTTCTTTGTAGTTACCGTTGCTGGCCAGCGCCTGGGCGAAGTACAAGTACGCCGACGCGTACTCGGCGGGCAGTTCACCGGTGGTCATCAGTTCGCGGTACACGCGTTCGGCCTTGCGGGTATCGTTTAGTTTCCGGTAGCTAAACGCCAGCCGGGCCAGGACCGCCCGCCGTTCGGTCAGGTTCAGGTCCGACGGGCTGCTCAGTGCTCGTTCGTAGAGATCGGCCGCCTGAGCGTAGGCTAATTGATCAAACTGACGGTCGGCCTGCTGATTCAGCGACTGGGCCAGGGTAGGAAAGACAACGCATCCGATTAGGGCGATCGAAAGCAACAAACGAATCATGCGCGGTGCTGGTTAAAGACAAGACGAAACCCCATAAAAAAAGGTGTATCCGCCAGTTTCGGCGATACACCTTTGGGTAAGCAAATTCTGGGCCGAAAACCCCTTAAAAATACCGCGGGGTCAGGATGCGGTTTTTGCCGAAGCCGAACTCGTAGCGCAGCATGATCTCGTGCGAGTTGGGCGCGACGGTACCAAAGCGGTTCATGGTGCGGTCGTAAGCGTAACCGAACCGGAACTGATCGCTTAGCTGCACCTCCAGCATCCCGACCAGAGCGTCGGTGGTGTACTCGCTCCAGGTCGAAAACTGATTCCGGCGGGCCGATACGCCGATGGCGACGCGGTCGGCAAACCACAGGTTGACGTTACCATCGAAACCCAGCGGAGCGCCCTCGGCGTACTTCACCAGCATGGATGGTTTGAGCTTCACCGACGGGCTGATGCCTACCACAAAGCCGGCCGCGCCGTAAGCGTGCCGACGCTGCAACGACCGCACCCCGCCGACGTTGTATTCGCTGAGTTTGTTCTTGATGAGCCGCGGCACCGACAGGCTCAGGTACGACCGGTCGTTGCTGAGGTAGATGCCCGTACCGAAGTTGGGCAGCATCTTCGAGATGTTCTGGGCAAAGGCCGGGTCGAGCGTGCCGTCGGGGTTGGTCATCACGTCGGTCAACCGGGCGCGGTAGCTCGACGCCCCCGCCTGAAGGCCCAGCGCCAGCGTTGAGCGGCTACCAACCTTGATGCGGAAGGCGTAGGACGCAAACGCGCCGGCTTCTTCCATCACGCCGTAGCGGTCGCCGTAGAGTTGCAGACCTACGCCGACCCGCTCGCGGTTCAGGGGCATGTCCATCGTAAACGTCGCCGTTTGGGGAGCACCTTCCAGACCCGTCCACTGATTGCGGTAGAGCGCCGACATGCTCAGCACGTCGCGGCTGCCGGCG
>CAXUEB010000015.1:2980-12523 GCA_964249775.1 uncultured Spirosoma sp. | reverse complement strand
AACATGTACTGCGAAAACATCTTGTCCTGCTGCGCCTGGAGCGAATGGCTACCGATCCCGAGGATCAACAGCAGCGCGACTGCCCATCGTTTGGTTGTAAAGGGAGTTGACATCGGAATCAGGTAGTTTAATTAGTTAATGCGGTTCGTCTTAGCATGACCATTATCCGACGGTCATGCCAAGACGAACCACTGTGCACTTATCGGCTAATCGTCATGTAGCGGACAAACTTACGTCCGTCGCTCGTCTTGATCACGTAGTAGTACGTTCCATCCGGTACGCCACCCGCGTCGGACCCGATTACGATACCCGTGTTCGGCGTACCATCCCAGTCGTTCTGGTAGTTGTCGGTCCGGTACACGCAGTGGCCCCAGCGGTTAAACACGTCCAAGCTAATCGTCAGGCCGGTCATACCGCGGATTACGAACCGGTCGTTGATGCCGTCGCCGTTCGGCGAGAAACCCTGCGGAGTAAACAAGGCCGATTCGGTCAGCGGCAGAACCAACGGCGTGCCTTCGCGCTCGTTCGGATCGGTTGGGTTACCGTTGCCGTTGAGGTCCGGCTGCAAGCCGTTCGTCGACACGTCGGTTACCTTACCCGATCGGGCGTTGGCTTCGGCCGTGGCCCAGTTCAGGAACGTCGTCGTGGTGCCGGTGCACAGCACGTTTAGTTTGACCAAAATTGTGTCAACCTTACCGGCAGCCAGCGAACTGCTGCTGTCGCCGAGTACGATCCGGGCGTCGCTGTCGCCGTTGAAAGCGGTGTTCAACTTAAGCGCGCTGCCCGTCGAGGTCGTAATCGGGGCCTGCACAACCGTGTAGCTCGCGCCGGTGGTTGCGTTGAAGACCTTCGACAACGTATCGTGAATCGTTACGCCCGTCAACGCTTCCTTGCCGTAGTTCTTGACGACGATCTGGTAGGTGACGTTAAAGCTGCCGTCAGCCTGCCGGGCCGTGTCGCGCACCGCCATCGCAATACCGATGTGCGACCGACCCGTCAGACCGTCGAGGGTAACCGGCGTCGGCGCGCTGTCGTTGCGCGGGTCGAGGTCGTTGTTCGGGTCGACGTTTGTACCGGCCGTCGACTGATCCGAAACCACCGTACCGTCGGTGCTCAGGGCCGTCGCCGTCGCCGAGTTAAGGAACGTCAGCGTGTCGGCGTTTTTCACGTCAACCCGCACCGTAAACGTCAAACTCCGGCTCGTCTGGGTGGGCAACGTGCTGAGCGAATCCACCAGCAGGCCGGTAATCAGCCCCTGACCGGTAAAGGTTGAGTCGGCTACGAAGCCCGCATCAGCGGCTACCCGGATGCGGTTGCTGACAATCAAGGCACCGCGCCCAAATGTTCGCGAGAGATTGTCCACCACCTGCACTTTTCTCAAGGCCACCGTACCGAGGTTCGTTACCCGGATAGTGTACGGAATGTCGTACACACCCTCGCCCACCCGCGTCGGCTGACCAACCGACTTGGCGACGCCCAAGAGCGCGCTCGGCAGGTTAAACCGCACCGGCGTCGAAACCGCACCGTCTGGTTTTGGATCATAGCCGTTGTTCGACACGTCGCGCACCTTCTGGCTCGAATCCGGCGTCATCCCAGTAGCGACGGCACTCGTGAAGAAGGGACCGTTGTTGCCGTTGGGCTTGATGTTGACCACCACCCGTACCGTATCCTGTTGCCCAACGGCCAGTTTACTGGCGTTCGATAAGAGGTTTACGTCGGTGCGGCCGTTGTAGCCGGCATTGGCCACCAGACTGCTACCCGCACCTACCACCGGCGCACTCACCACCGAGTACGAAACTGGTGTTGCAAACGCCCGCACCAGACTGTCGGTCAGGCTAACCGCCATGAGCGGCACATCACCGAAGTTTTTCAGGATAGCCTGGTAAGTCACGTTGTAGCTGCTGTCGGCGAGTTGCCGGCTGTCAATCACGGCCAAGGCCACCCCGATACTCGGTCCCTGCGTCGGCGACTGCGTACCCAGCGTGAAGGTTGTCAGGCCCGCGTTGTTGGTCGGGTCACCGTCGCCGTCGGGGTCAGCGTCACCGCCTTCCGTCGATTGATCCGCCACCGTCGTTGCGCTGTTCTGCGCGGTCACGTTGGCGATGTTGTGGAACGTCCGGGTTGTGTCGCCCGCTGCGCGCTGCACGGTTATGTCCAACGTAAACGTCTGCGAGCGGCCCGGCGCGAGGTAGCTTGCCGAGTCAAGCAGATTGACGTTGCTACCGATGCCGGTAAAGGCCCGGTTAAACGCCAGCGTACCGGTCGGATCGGTGATGCCAACGGCTACCGACCGAATGGCGTTGGGTCGGAAGGCATACGCCAGATCGTCCGTCAGCCGCACGTTGCGGAGCGTGTCGTCGCCGAAGTTGGTCAGCGTGAAGCGGTACGACGCCCGAATGGTTGAGTCGCCCTGGCTCGTCGGCTGACCGACCACCGCTTTGGCCAATCCAATCCGGCTGCTGCGGTACGGCGTCGTGTCCTCTACCGTTACGCTGGCCGTGTTGTTGGCCCGGTTCGGATCGCGCAGGTCCGAGTACGTGATGCTGGCCGTGTTAACAATCGCACCCTTCGCCCGAACCGTGGCCGCGAAGACAAGCGAGTCCGACTGTCCGGCCCGCAGGCTGTCGATTCGTTTGCTAATCGTGCCGTTCGAGAGCGTATACCCCACCGTCGGACCAAACACCGGCTCCAGACCGGCCGGCAGCACGTCGCGCACGTCGACGTTGCGGGCCGTTACCTTGCCGTTGTTGGTTACTTTAACCGTGTACATTACCGTTTCTCCCTGCCGAACGGCCCGCTTGTTGGCCGTTTTGGTGATGCTCAGGTCCGCCGTGAGCGAATCGGCCGCACAGTTGAAGACGCTGACCGCCACGCGGGCCGGGGCGCTGACGCAACCGGCTGCGTTGCGGGCAAACACGTAGTATGTGCCCGCACCAACCGAATCCGGCCGCGTCACTAAGCTCGACGTAGCTGAGGCACCGATGCGGTACTCGTAGGTGCTGACCGATACCGGGTTCGCCAATGCCCTTGTCAGGTTGACCACCGTTGCCGGGCAATCGTTGCGCAGGTTGCTGACCAACGGCGTCGCCACCGGGTCGGCAACGGTCACTGTTACGTCTTCTGACTTGACGGAGCTACAACCGCCTTGGTCGAGCACCTGCACGCTGTAGGTGCCGCCCTGCCGAACCATGATGCTCCGGGTCGTGGCCCGGTTGCTCCACAGGTAGCCGGCCCCGGCGGGGGCTTCGAGCCGCACCGAATCGCCGAAGCACAGTTGAGTTGCCCCCACGATGCGCACAACCGGGATGGTCTTAGCGCCGTCGATGGTCAGAACCATCTCATCCTGAGCCGAGCCACAGGCCGTATTGCTGGCGGTCGCCGTTAGCTTCAGCGTCACCCGCCCGGCCAGTACGTCGCCCACGCTGGCCGTGTAAGTGGCCGTCGGCGAGAACGGATCATCGAACGTTCCCGTGCCGCTGGTGGTCCAGTGGGCCGAAGCAGTCGCTCCGCCCATCGTACCGTTTAGTCGGTAGGTCTTGGCCGCGCAGATGCTGGCGTCGGCTCCGGCCGAAGCCGTCACGGGGTTGGCCGTGTTGCAGGGGACTTGCTCGGTGCAGGCGTTGATTTGCACGTGAATCAGACCCAGCAGGCCGTAGCAACCGTTCACCGTCCGCTCCACGACGTAGTACGTGCCCGTACCAACCGCGCTTGGGTTCGCCACCCGGCTGGTTGCCGACCGCGTAGCGCTGGTGTAGTACTCAAAGACACCGCCCGTTGTAGCGGGTTTGCCTACCGCCGTGGTCAGGTCCACCGTATTGAACGGACACGCATTGGTCCGGTCGGTGGTGATTGGCTGCGGCACTTTCGGCAGCACCGTCAGGGCAATGGCGTTCGAGGGTTCGCTCTTGCAACTGTTCGAGGTGCAGCAGCGGGCCGTGTAGGTATTGCCGTTAGCCAGCGACACCGTAATCGAGCTACCTACCTGATCATTCGACCAAACCACGTAGGCGTTGGCCGGGCAGCCTTCCGCCGTCAGCGTCACCGGTGCGCCGAAGCAAACCGTAGCGCTCGTCGGTGTGCTGGTCTGACCAGCCATCGAAATCGTCGGTGCGGCCGGTGCCCCCACCTCGATGGTGGTATACGGCGACCAATCTCCTTCGCAGTTGCCGACTTTGCAACGCACGCGGTACTGCGTGTCAGCCGTTGGCGATACCGTCAGCGTACTGCCGGTGGTGCCGTTCGACCAAATGTACGTACCGCCTTCGCAACCCGTCGCCGTCAACGTCGCTGACTCGCTGGCGCAGACAAACGAGCGGTTACCCGCAATGGTCGGGATACCCGGTGTCCGCAGGGTCACGTCGAGGCTCTGCGAGAGTTCGCTCGTGCAGCCGTCGACGGTGCAGGTCGCCATCACCCACAGGTCGCTGTAAACCGTGCGGGTAATCGACTGGCCCACCGAGCCGTCTTTCCAGTTGACAACGCCACCCGCGCAGCCCTGGGCCGTGATGGTTACCGTCGTGCCGTAGCAAACGACCTGCTGATCAACCGTCAAAACCGGCGGAGCGACGCGTCTCACCGTAACCTTGGCTCCGTCCACGTCGAGGTCGGCGCAGACCTTGCGGTCGGCGATCAGTTTCACCACGTCCGCGGCCGTCGTCGTACCGAGCACGATGCCCGACAGATTCAGGTAGTTTTCGCTCGTCGGCTGGGCGTCGTACACCAACGTGTGCACTGTGTAATCAGCCGCGTCGGCCGCTACCGTGAACTGGGGCGTCGTTCCCATCTGCTGGATTAGTAAGCTGCCACCTTTCGTCAGGACGTAGGCCACCGAGTAACCCGTCGGCTGTACCAGACCGCCGTTCGAGCGGGCCGCGATGATTACTGTGTTTGGCGCTCCGGCGCAGACCGTAGCCGCGGTCGGTATCATTGTTCCGGCGTCCGCGATGCAGTTGCCCGGATTGACGACAATCGTGTTCGACGGTTCGCTCAGGCACGACCGGAACTGGCACTGCGCCGAGTAGGTTTCGGTGCCTTCCGGCCGGACGATGATCGACGCACCCGTGTTGCGGCCGTCGATGCCGTTCTTCGACCAGTACACCGTACCGTTGCAACCCGTCGCCGTCAGGGTGATGGTTCCTCCCGCGGCTACCGTCGTGGCCGATGCGGTAATCGTCGGTACGCTCACCGGTACAACCGCCAGGGTGTAGCCGGTCGAGGTTCCGCTGGTGCAGGCTCCGTCTTTGCAGAAGACGGAGTAGGTCGTCGTCGCCGTCGGTTTCACCACGATGCTGCGGGTCGTCATGCCGTTGCTCCAGGTTGGAACGCCCTGGCAGTTTTCGACCAGCAGCGTTACTTCTTCACCCGGACAAATCGTATCCGTGCTGCACACGACGGTCGGCGTCGGCACCGGCGTTACCGTCAGGGCAACGACGTTCGAGCGACCACTGCCGCAGGCGGCACCCGCCCGGCAGACGGCGTAGAACTCGCGGTTGGTCGGTGTCGCGGTGACGGACACGACCGCGCCGGTCTGCCCATCGGACCATTGCACTGTACCAGCGCAACCGGCGGCCGTCAGGGTGACGAGGCCACCGCTGCACACGTTGAGCGTCGAAGCCGTGATGGTCGGAGCCGTACCCGACGTGCCGACCGCAACAGCAACCTGGTTCGACCGAATGCTTTCGCAGCCACCAACCGTGCAGGTTGCAACGTACGTCCGGGTTTCGGTTGGCCGGATAACGAGGCTCGCGCCGGTCATACCGTTGCTCCACTTCACCGTGCCGGTACAGCCCTGCGCCGTCAACGTTACCGACTCACCGCTGCACACCGTGCTCGACGACGCGCTGATGAGCGGAGCCGACGGGGTAAGCACCGTGATGGCCACCGCATTCGACGGACTGCTCAAGCAAGCGCGGAGCTGGCACTGCGCCGAGTAGGTCGTGCTGGCGTCCGGGTTCACCGTCACCGTAGCACCGGTCATACCGTTGCTCCACTTCACCGTACCGGTACAGCCCGTAGCCGTCAAGGTCACTGCTCCTTTCGCGCATACCGTGTCGGCACTGGCCGTTACAGTCGGGATCGTCGGCGTCACGATGCTAATGACGTAGGCTGGCGATTCTAAGCTGGAGCATGAACCGTTGCGGCAGCGGACGGTGTAGCTGTTGTTACCTACCGTCGGCCGGACGATGATGCTGCTCGTCGTGGCCGTCGTGCTGCTCCACACCGGCGTACCGGTGCAGCCCACGACCGTTAGCGTTACTTCCTCACCCGGACAAGCGGCCGTTGTGCTGCACACGATGGCCGGTGCGGGTAGGTTCGTGTTCATGTCAATCGTTTTCGTGGCGGCTCCACTCACGCAGCCACCGATTCGGCACTGCACCGTGTAGGTCGTGCGGCTCGTTGGATTCACCGTAATCGAAGCGCTCGTTTCGGGGCGACCGGCCCACTGGTAGGTGCCGTTCGCGCAACCCGACGCCGTCAGGACAACCTCGCTACCCGGACAGACGCGGTCGGCACTGGCCGTGAGCGTCGGGGTCTGCGGGTTGTTTACCGTCACCGTGATGGCGTTCGAGGCACCACTCACGCAGTTGGCGATTGCGCAACTTGCTGAATAAGTTGTCGTGACGGTTGGCTTCACCGTTACCGTCATGCCCGTCTGACCGTCCGACCACCGGACCGTGCCGCCCGCGCAACCCGACGCGTTGAGCGTCGTTTCGCCACCGGCGCAGATGCTGGTCAGGGCGCAGGTAATGAACGGTGCCGGAACCGTGCAGGCGTCCACCGGAACGCCGGCCGCCGAAATGCTCACCGACGAGGTGTCATTGCTGGTTCGATTCAGATCATTGTTCGTACCGCTGACGACCGCCGTGTTGGTAATCGAGCCACCGGCGTTGATGGTTGCTTCCATCAGCAGGTTGCGGTTCGAGCCGGCCGTCAGCGTACCCACCGTCCAGTTGCCCGTTCCGGCCGCGTACTGATTCGTCGGCGTCGCGCTGACGTAGGTCAGGTTAGCCGGCAGCAGATCGCGTACGTTTACGTTCGTGGCCGTAATCGGTCCGTTGTTGCTTACCGTAATCGAGTAGGTCACTTTCTGACCTACCTGGTACGGAGCCGGCGTCATGATTTGCTTCACGACGGCGAGGTCCGCCTGGCAGGTGCCTACCGTGATGGTGATGGACGCCCGCGTGGCACTCACGCAACCTTCGGCGCTAACCGCTTCGGCGTAGTACACCACCGCACCGGCCCGCGACGGCGTCACCGTCAGTTTACCACCACCCTGCGTCGTGCCGATCAGTCGGCCGTCGGCGTCATACCAGTTGTAACGAACACCCGGCATCAAGCCAATCAGCTTGGTGCTGCTGCCGAGGCAGATCAGTGTATCATCGCAGGCCACGCCCATCGGCACCGGCCGCGCGTTGACGACCAGCACCAGCGAACTCGTCGCTGCGCTACACACACCACCCGTCCCGTCGGGGTCGTTGGTGGTGGCCGTCAGAACAACCCGCCCCGCGGTACTGTCGGCCGCCGACGGCGTGTAGGCCGTGGTCAGGCTACCCGGACTGCTGAACGTACCCGTGCCGTTCGACGACCAGGTTACGCTTGTGGCCGCGCCGGACAGTACCGCCCGCAGGGGCACCGTCTGACCCGAACAGGTCGTCAGGCTCGATCCGACGCTGACGCTGGCGACGCTCTGGCAGTTGCAGTCCACGATTTCAACCGTCAGCACCGTTGGGTTGCTGTAGCAGCGACCCGAGCGGGCAAACAGGTAGTACTTACCGGCACCCACGGCCGTCAGGTTCTCGACCCGCGTAGCCGCCGAGCGCTCTAAGCTCGTGTACCATTCGTAGATCAGACCACTGGTTTGGTTTTCGATCTGGATGGTTGCCAAGTTTACCGTCGTTGCCGGGCAAGTGTTTTTGATGTTACCCAAGCAAATCGGCGTCGGAACCGTCGTCACCGTCACCACGACCGGTCGGCGGGCACTCACGCAACCGTCCGCCGTAAAGGCTTCGGCGTAGTAGACCGTCGTCGTGGTCGGGTTCACCGTCAGCGACTGACCGTTGCTGGTTGTGGCGAAGGCCGTTCCGTCGAAGGGCGTCAGGAACCAACGGATGTTCGACCCGCCGACGCCCGTTGTTGCCGACAGACTCACGGTTTCGCCGTTGCAGATGCTTGCGTCGGCCGAAGCCACTAAGCTGAAGTTGGTTGGGCAGGTCAACTGCACCGTCACGCTGTACGAGGCTACGCCCGTGCAGGAGCGGCTGTCGCTCACGGTAACCGTAAAGGCCGTTGTTCCCGCGCTGGTCGGTGTACCGCTCAGGACACCCGTCGTCGCGTCGAAGCGCAAGCCGGTTGGCAGATTACCCAGCACCGCGTACGTGTAAGGAGCCACACCGTTGGTAGCCGATAAAGTCTGGCTGTAAGCCGCGCCGACCTGACCCGCACTCAAGTTGATTGGCGCGAGGGCAATGACCGAGCAAACCGTGCAAGACGCTGGTGTGGCGTAGGTGGCGCTGGCCGTCAGGGTCGCCAGGCTGGCCGTTACCGTGTGGCTGGCTGGCACACTACCGCTAATGCCCGTCACACTGAAGCTGACCGAAGTCTGACCCGCCGTTACCGCCACCGTCGCCGTTACCACGCCGTTGTCGGTAATCGTCAAGGTGCCCGCCGACACCCCTACTAAGCTGACCGTGCCCGCGGCCGAGTAGCCGTTGGTAGCCGTGTTGCAGACGGCCTCACTAACGGCCACGCTGATGGCCGGCGTTAGGCCTACCGTCACGCTGTACGAAGCCGTGCCCGTGCAGGAACGCGCGTCCGTCACCACGATCGTCAGGCTGGTGGTCGTTGCTGAGGTGGGTGTGCCGCTGATGACGCCCGTTGTTACGTTCAAGCTCAAGCCCACCGGCAAGTTACCCACCACCGCGTAAGTATACGGAGCCGTACCCCCGCTGGCGGTCAAGGTCTGGCTGTAAGCCGAACCCACTAAGCCGTTGATTAGCTCGACCGGTGCCAGGGCAATGACCGAGCAGACCGTGCAAGACGCTGGTGTGGCGTAGGTGGCGCTGGCCGTCAGGGTCGCCAGGCTGGCCGTTACCGTGTGGCTGGCTGGCACACTGCCGCTAATGCCCGTCACACTGAAGCTGACCGAAGTCTGACCCGCCGTTACTGCGATCGTGGCCGTTACCACGCCGTTGTCGGTAATCGTCAAGGTGCCCGCTGGCGCGCTTACAAACGTAACTACACCGGTTGTACTGTAGCCGTTGGTAACCGTGTTGCAGACCGCCGGTGCAACGGCAACGACCAAGTTGAACGGAGCACTGGGTACAACAAAGCCCGCATCGACTGTCGTGTTGTTTTCACCCGCCGTTAGCGTTACAGGACTCGTTACTCCGCCGGCCAACATATCGCTGTCGGTGGCGTCGTTACCGACGTTGCCGACCGTTCCTGTGTAACCCGTTGGTGTCGTAAAGCTCACCGAGTAGGGTACGCCCGCTACTAAGCCCGTAAACGAGTAGACGCCGTTAGCATCGGTGGTATCGGAAGCGA
>CAXUEB010000015.1:0-2880 GCA_964249775.1 uncultured Spirosoma sp. | reverse complement strand
GCCGTTAGCATCGGTGGTATCGGAAGCGAACACGCTGCCGTTGGTGGTGTTGATCAAACTCACCACCACGCCTGGCAAGCCCGGCTCTTGACCCACGGGTCCCTGCTGACCATCGCGGTTGGCGTCCACGAACACGCGGTCGCCTAAGCTGGCGGACAGCGGTCTAATACCGGCATCGACCGTTGGGTTGTTTTCGCCCGAACTCAAGCTGTACGTTTGCGTGGTTTGCCCATTGACACCGGCGTCCGAATCGGTCGAATCCACACCGCCCTGGTCAGCCAGCGTCAAGGTGTAGCCGCGCGTACGCAGACCCGTTGTGTCGAAGACGACGTAGTAACCGCTGCCCGGCGTCAGACCCGTGAACGAGTACAGACCCGATGCGGTAGTGGTCGTGCTGGCGATTAGCGTCGGGGTTCCCCCTATGGCGGTGCTATTTTGGAACAGCGTTACCCTTACGTTAGCGACGCCCGTCTCGGAGCCACCGTCCTGCACGCCGTTGCCGTTGTTATCAAAGAAGACCAAATTACCCAAGCGGGCCGGCTGCGCAATGCGAATGGGCGCAATGTCGCTGTCGTCTTCGTCGGCGGCCGGATTCTCTTTCCGGTTTTCCGTTACGACGTCGTCCTTAGCCGTACCGTCGTTGGCGGGGTTGGCGTCCGGGTCCGAATCCAGATCAACCGGCGTCCCGTTTGCAGCATTGTTATCGTCGTCGGCTAAGCTAATTTCGGCCGCGTTGGTCAAGTTATCACCGGCGAAGGTCGGGCTAACCGTCATCACCAACGAAACGGTCGTGTCCTGACCAGCCGCCAGCGTTCCGGCCAGCGTGCGCGTGGCGATTCCGTTGGTCAGCGTCCAGTTGGCATCGGCCAGGAGCAGTCCCGCCGGCACGTAGTCACTGATCTGAATGCGCTGAGCCGCCACCGTGCCTTGGTTAAACACCTGCACTTGGTAGGTCACCTGACTACCCGGCAGAATGGGCTGGGGTTGCGTGGGCGACAACCGCTTGGCCAGGGCCAGGTCGAAGATTGGCGTCTGCGTGATGACGATCACCGCAATGTCGCTGTTATCAACGTCGTTGCCCGCAGCCTGATTGCCATCTTCCGTAATTACGTCGTCTTCCGGCGTGCCGTTGTTGCCCAGATTATCATCCAAGTTTGAATCCACGTCGGCCAGTGCCGTGTTTGTCGGATCATTGTCGTTGTCGGCGCTGCTGATTTCGGCTGCGTTCACCAGCGTCGTTCCGGCCGGCACAGTATTCACGGTCAGAACAAGTGGTATATCGATCGAAGCGCCCGCACTCAGCGACGCAATCGTCGTCGTTACGGCCGTGCCCGAGGGTGTCCAGGTGCTACCGGCCGCCAGCGACATACCGGCGGGGATGTAATCCGTTACCGCTACGTTGAAGGCGTTTACGTTACCCTGGTTGAACACGGTAATCGTGTAGGTAACCTGCTGACCTGCCTGCGCAACGGTCGCGGCCGTAGTTTTACGCAGGGCGAGATCGAACCGGTTCGGCCGGATACCCGCGTCGACCGTCGTATTGTTCTCGCCCGCCGTCAGGCTATACGTCTGAGTTGTTTGTCCGTTGATACCGGCGTCCGAGTCCGTCGAATCCACACCGCCCTGATTGGCCAGCGTCAGGATGTAGCCCCGGCCGCGCAGACCTGTCGTGTCGAAGATCACGAAATAGCCGCTGCCCGGCGTCAGACCCGTAAATGAGTACAGACCCGATGCGGTGGTGGTCGTGCTCCGAACGGCCGTCGCGGTCGTGTTTTGGTAAAGCGTTACCCGCACGTCGGCCACGCCTGTTTCGCTCAGGTTTGGCTCCTGAATCCCGTTGCCGTTGTTATCGAAGAAAACCAAATTGCCTAAACTGGCCGGAATCAGGAGGAAGCCGGCATCAATCGAGGTATTGTTCTCGCCCGCCGTCAGCGTCACCGGCGCGGTCAGACCGCTGGCGAGCAAATCGCTGTCGGTGGCGTCGTTGCCCGCGTTAGCCGTTGTGGATTGGTAACCCGTTGGTGTGGTAAAGCTAACCGAGTAGGGTACGCCCGCTACTAAGCCCGTAAACGAGTAGATGCCGTTGGCGTCAGTGGTATCGGAAGCAAACACACTGCCGTTGGTGGTGTTGATCAAACTCACCACCACCCCTGGCAAGCCCGGCTCCTGACCCACGGGTCCCTGCTGACCGTTGCGGTCGGCGTCCACAAAGACGCGGTCACCCAAGCTGGCGCTGGGCACGAAGAAACCCGCGTCCACTGAGGTATTGCTCTCGCCGGCCGTCAACGTCACCGGGGCGGTCAGGCCGCTGGCGAGCAGATCGCTGTCGGTGGCGTCATTGCCGAGGTTAGCCGTGGTCGACTGATAACCGGCTGGCGTGGTGAAGCTGACCGAGTAGGGTACGCCCGGTGTCAAGTTCATGAACATGTAGACGCCATTGGCGTCGGTGGTATCCGTAGCCACCAGGCTTCCGTTAGTGGTGTTAATCAAACTCACCACCACGCCTGGCAAGCCCGGCTCTTGACCGACCGGCCCTTGCTGACCGTTGCGGTCGGCATCCACAAAGACGCGGTCGCCCAATGAAGCGCTCGGCACAAAGAAACCCGCGTCAATTGACGTGTTGTTCTCGCCGGCCGTCAGCGTCACCGGCGCGGTGATGCCGCCTACCGGATCACTGTCGCTGGCGTCGTTGTCTACGTTAGCCACCGTTGCCGAGTAACCCCCCGGACTCGTGAAACTAACCGAGTAGGGTACGCCCGGTACTAAACCTGTAAACGAGTAGATACCGTTAGCGTCGGTGGTATCGGAAGCGAACACACTGCCGTTGGTGGTGTTGATTAAGCTCACTACCACGCCTGGCAAGCCCGGCTCCTGACCCAC
>CAXUEB010000014.1:29920-31800 GCA_964249775.1 uncultured Spirosoma sp. | reverse complement strand
TAAACGTATTGGTCTGCCCGCTGCCTAAGTTGCCCCCCGCTTCGTAGCCGATGGCCGTGTTGTTAAAGGCCGCGTCGCTGTTACTACCCGCGTTGGTGCCCAGAAAGACGTTGAAGCCACCAGTGTTGTTGCGAGCACCAGCGTTGTTGCCCATAAAGAAGTTGCCCGAGCCGGTCGTGTTGAGCACGCCCGCGTTAACGCCCAGAAAGAAGTTAGCTTCGCCCGTCGTGTTGCTCAGACCGGCCTGTGTACCAATGAAGGTGTTAAACTGACCGGTGGTGGTGCTGTAACCACTCCGATAACCCACAAACGTGTTCGCCGAACCGGTTGAACTAAGTCCGGCCTGCGTACCCAGAAACGTGTTGTTGTTAGAGGTCGTCGTAGCCGCGCCCGCCTGTAAACCTAAAAACAGGTTGCCAAGCGACAACGCAGACGTTTTGAGCAAGATTACATCGGCCGAACGGAGCGCCTTGTTGGCGTTTAGATTGATGTCTTCGGTAATGGTCAACGATTGACCAGGAGCCGGCTCAATAACTTGAGCTTGGAGCGTGGACGCCAGTGGCAACAAAAGGGAAGCGCCGATCAGCAGGTGAGATACAGATGGTTTCATACGGATGGTAAGCTAAAGTTGCGTGATGGGGAAAACTGTCCGAAAGTTAGTGATTTAAGGGCTAAGGGTTAATCGGCTGGCCGAGCCAAATTGCAGACGCTGAGTCGGGTCGTAACTGACCTGACGGGCGCGGGCTTCGTAGCGCACGGGTATCGTTATTGAATGCTTGAGCCGGACTGCGTCGCTACTGGTTGGAATGCGGTTGAGCGACCAGACGGTTGCGTCGTTCCACGAGCCGGCTTTCACCGAATACATGCCCGTGTTGACCACCAACGTCAGCGTGGCCGAGGCAACATTGTTGCAGCCCCCCGTCACGATCACGAAATAACGCCCACTGTCGGCCGGTGTCAAATTGGCCAGCGTCAGCGTAGCGGTAGTGGCCGAACTGACGCCCGTCAAGGCCGCAAGGGTACCGGAAGGGGTTATCTTGTACCACTGGTAGCCCGTTACCGAACCCGTCACCGACACGCTGGCCGTCAGCGTACCGCCTTCGGGGATGCTGTTGAACTGGGCAAACTGGGGCGTAACAGCAACGGGGTTAAGGGGAGTGTTCCGGAACTCGTAGGGTCCCATATCGATGGTGCGCACCTGCCGGGCGCTGCCGTCCAGATCGGTGGGTTGGGGGTTAGCGCCGTTGTCGCCCCGGTCGATGGCGGGTGAGCAGGCACGCAGCCGCAGGTTGTCACTGGCTGCATCAACGAACAGCGGATCCACGCTGAGGTTGCCCGTACCGGGCGTTCCATCCTGGGTGTCCGTGTAGGTCATTGCCGTAATAGCACTTGCGTTGACTCCATTCGGCGTGTTACCCCAGACAATACAGTTAACAAAAGTAACCCCGCTACCGGAAACGGCGCCACCGGGCTGGTTGCAGGTATTTCCGGCAAAGCTACAATTGACGAACGCAGAACCGCTGCCCGCCGAGACGGCCCCACCTCCCGACTGCCTTCGACCACCAGCCTGATTGCCGCTGAAGCTACAGTTAATAAAGGTAGTAGCACCGCACGCAACCGCTCCGCCGAAGCTATCAGGAACGCCTGCTCCTCCGCTCAAGGCCAGATTGCCGCGAAAAGTACAGTTGATGACTGTTGAATTATTAATGCTCAATGCACCCCCAAACCCAGTACAGTAATTGCTGACAAACAGGCAGTTTGTTAGCGTTGAACCCTGACCAACCCTTGCCGCTCCGCCGGATGAAGCTCCGTTGGGGCCTGAATTGCCTGCGTTATTTGCAAAGGTACAATTCGTTATGACGGCAGTGGTCACCATAACG
>CAXUEB010000014.1:27601-29910 GCA_964249775.1 uncultured Spirosoma sp. | reverse complement strand
CCATAACGGGCGCTCCACCTGAACCTCGATTGTTGGTGAAGGTGCAGTTCGTTAAACTTATACCGCTGCTGTAAATAGCCGCGCCATACTGACCGTAATTGTTGTCGAACGTACAGTTGGTCAGACTTGGATTACTGGACGCATCGCTATACAAGGCGCTGCCAAGTGTTGAAAAATCACCAAAATGATTCGTGAAAAAACAATTACGGATGGTAGGACTGCTGTTCAAATTACGCATGCCTCCTCCCGTATTCTCGTCGTTGTTACCTTGAGCACTGAGATTGGCGGCCGTGATTACAAATCCGTCCAGTACGGCGGTATTATCCAGGCCCGTGTTCGAGATAATTCGTCGGCTATTGTCCGTTCGATCATTAGGCGCGCCCAGGTTCCCACTCAGCGTACTCGACGAAGGTGCCGACGCGGTAAGCGAAGCCGGTCGTTCGCTTAACGCGCTTTCTGTACCTACGAAACCACCGTAGATGACGACTCCGGTTTTCATACTAAAGCTAATGGACCGGTCGGTGTTGGCATCCCCGCCTGGCTTGTAGGTGCCCCCAGCTACCCAAACCTGATCGCCTACCGACGAGGCATCGATGACCGCCTGCAAATCCGCCGAGGCCGTGGCCCAGCTACGGGCGTCGCCCGTGCCGTCGGGTTTTACGTACCGGATCGTCTGGGCGCTCGCCGTGGCGCCAATTAGGAGCCAGACAGTAAGCCAGAGTACCCGCCAGCAGGATAAGCGGGAATCCAACGAGTTAACGGGTAGGCGTAGAGTCATGCGTCAAGCCGAGGCTGCGTACAGTTGCCGCTTCTTTCATTACGACGCATAAACATATTCAATATTTACTAAACCGACTACAGATAAGTGTAAAATTAATGCGCCCAAACGCTAAGTATTGACCCGGACTAATTAACCTAAGCTTGGGCGGATTTAGTCTGTTCGCGTGGTGTCCGGAACGACCGGTGCCTCGGGCGCGGCCGGGGGCGGCTCGACATAGCTTGAATCGTCCCCGACCACACCCGGCGCTTCGGTTGAATCCGAGCTGTCGTCGGAATAATCGTCGTAACCGTCGTAGCCGCAGTTCAAGTAATCCTTCGTGATTGGGAAGGCGGGCTTGGGAAACGGCCCCTGAAGAGTTCTGAATTTTGGATCGTCGTACACTTTTTCCAGAAAACGCCCAACCAGTGGTAGCGCCGTTTTAGCTCCTTCGCCGAGATCGGTTGAGCGAAAGTGAATGCTTCGGTCATCGCCACCGACCCACGCGCCGACTACTAACTTGTCGGATACGCCCACGAACCAGCCGTCGGAGTTGTTTGAGGTCGTGCCGGTTTTGCCACCCATTTCGTTGCGGTTGTCGAATAAATCAAACGACCACAAATTTTGCGACGTGCCGCCCGACTCCTGCAAGCCACCCTGGAGCATGTGGCGCATTAGAAACGCCGTTTCGGGGCGAACGGCCCGCTTGCGTAGCGTCGTAAACTGGGCAATTTCTTTGCCGTCGCGGTCTTCGATACGCTGCACAATCATCGGCTCAATGGATTCGCCGTCGTTGATAAAGGTGCAGTACGCCCCCACTAACTCATACAGCGACACGTCCGACGACCCCAGCCCGATCGACGGCACGGGTTCGAGCTTGCTCTTGATGCCCATCCGGTGGGCGTATTCGGCTACGCGCTCGGGTGTAACCCGGTCGGTTAGCTGGGCCGTGATGGAGTTCACCGAGCGGGCCAACGCCCGGCGTAGCGTCATGTTCGAGTACGAGAAATAGCCGACGGAATTGCGCGGCTCCCATACGTCTTCTTTGCCTTCGGCGTTGATAAATTCCTTGCGGAACGGCCGGTCCTGAATCCGGTCGCAGGGGCTGAGGTTAATGAGCGTATCGTCGATGGCCGTCGTGTACACGAACGGTTTAAACGTTGATCCCGGCTGGCGTTTGCCTTGCTTGACGTGGTCGTACTTGAAGTAATCGTAATCCAAACCGCCAACCCACGCCCGAATGTAGCCCGAATGCGGGTCCATTGCCACCATGCCCGCCTGCAAAAACCGCTTGTAGTAGGCAATCGAGTCGTAGGGCGTCATCTCGGTGGAATCGTAGCCGCGCTTGTTGGTCCAGCTAAAGACCCGCATCTTGTACGTCTTATTTTTCATGTAGTACATGATCGAGTCGCGGTACAGCGGAGCAAAGCGCTTTTCGAGGGTTTTGTAGCGTTCGGTTCGCTTGGCTACCGAGTCGATGAACCCCGGAATTTCGTTGCCGTCTTCGTCGGTCCAGGGGTTGCGGCCGCGCCAGTGGTTGTCGAACGTCCGC
>CAXUEB010000014.1:24822-27428 GCA_964249775.1 uncultured Spirosoma sp. | reverse complement strand
GGTCGTCACGATGCGCAGGCCGTCGGTGTAGAGGTCATAGCCGTTCTCGCGGCCCCACTTCTCCATGTAATCCTGCACGGCATTCTTGAGGTAGCTGGCCGGACCCGAATACGGATTTTCCGGCGTGTAATCCGTCACCAACGGTAGCGTGCTGATGGAATCGGCCTGCTGTTTGGTCAGAAACTTGTACTTCGCCATCTGCCCCAGCACCACGTTCCGCCGATCCTTCGACCGCAGTGGATTTTTCAGGGGATTATAAGCCGTCGTCGCTTTCTGCAAACCAACCAGCACGGCTCCTTCCTGTACGTTCAGGCTATCGGGCGCTTTGTTAAAGAACGTCCGCGCGGCCGTTTTCAGCCCAAACGAGTTGCTGCCAAAATCAACCGTGTTGAAATAATACGTCAGAATTTCTTCTTTTGTAAAATTCCGTTCCAGCTTGAGCGCCATCAGCCATTCCTTTGATTTGTAAATGATCTTACGAACGAACGGAATGCGCGTCAGCAGGCCGGTATTGGTTTTCCGGCGCGTCTTGAACAAGTTTTTGGCCAACTGCTGCGTAATGGTTGAGCCGCCCCCTTCGCGGCCTAAACTAAAAATTACTCGGCCAATCGCCCGCGGATCAATGCCGCCGTGTTCGTAGAACCTGGCATCCTCGGTGGCAACCAAGGCGCTAATGAGTGGTTTTGGGATATTTTCGTATTCAATCGGCGTTCGGTTCTCGGCGTAAAATTTGCCAATCATCACCCCGTCCTGCGAATAGATTTCTGAGGCCTGATTTAGCTTCGGATTACGCAGTTCTTCCACGCTCGGCATCGCGCCGGTCAGGTAAAGAAAGTTGTAGTTCAGAATAAACACGTAAAGCCCCAACGCGAGCAGACCGTAGAGCAAGCCCTTTACGCTGCCCCGGAGGTACGGGTAATACCACGAATCGGGATCGACGTATTGGTGAATAAACTGACGAAACCGGTGGCGATACCGGCGGTAGGTACCCACCCACGAACTGACCCGTTCTTCGCCCGCCACGCGGGCCGTTTGCCGGTACAGTTGCCGACCGACTCCGCGTCTGACGTTGCCAAGCTGCACCCGGCGTTGTCGGATTCGCTGCCGAAACGACCCGAATGCGTGTCGGACGTTGCGGAATCGCTCCCTATTTTCACTCATGCGATTTAATCAGGTAAGTCTCTCGTAAGCGTAGGGTGCGGTGCCACTCCATTACCCGCGGGTCGCCTAAACCCGCTACGTTGGTAGGGCACCCAAAAATAAGGCCCGGCCTACTGTGCCGGGCACCAAATATAACGCATTTTCGACCGATCTGATATACGGGACAGCGGGGGCAGGGACTAAAAGGATGTAGGGTGCAGCGGGGTGTAAGAGCCTGCATCAGCTACGTACACCCCGCTGCACCCTACATCCTTTTCATTCTTTTTTCTTCTCAAACGTCATGGCTACTCCGTTCATGCAGTAGCGCAGGCCGGTCGGTTTAGGACCGTCGTCGAACACGTGACCCAGGTGCCCATCGCAAACGTTGCAAAGCACTTCCGTACGAACCATGCCGTAACTAACGTCTTTCTTTTCTTTGACGGCGTTCTTGGCGATGGGTGCGTAGAAACTGGGCCAGCCCGTGCCTGAGTTAAACTTAGTATCGGTCGTGAACAGCGGATTGCGGCAACCGGCGCAGTGGAACGTGCCTTTATCGTGCACGTCGTTGAGCGGGCTGGTAAACGCGCGCTCCGTGCCGTGCCGGCGCAGCACTTCGTACTGGTCGGCCGTCAGCGTCTTTTTCCACTCGGCGTCCGGTTTCACCACGCGCCGGCCGCCCGGTGGCGTGTCATCGGCTGGCGTGCGGCCGGTGTTAACGGGGCGGGCCAAGTTGGCCCAAAGGTTGAAGCCAGCCACAACCAGCCCCGCAATCAAGGCCAGGGTAAGCAACGTTTTCATACCGGTTAATTCGTTCGTTATACTGGAAAAACAAGACCGGAGCGGTCTAAGTTCAAGCCTTGACCGGCGTGCGCGCGAGGCGCGGGGGAAGGGTAGGTGAGGGGCTGCCACCCCGTTTTTCAACCGTCACGGCAAAGGCGTCCGCCCGGTCGATAGCGCGGTTCAGGCGCTGAAGCGTTCCACCGGCGGTACCCGCGTCGAACACGCCCGCGTCGACGGGTTTTCCACCGACTAACGACCAAAGTTGGTACTGTTGATTGGGGCCTAAAGTCGGCAAGGAGCGTACCTCCACGGCTACCTGGCGCGTGCGGGCGTTCCAAAACACTAACAGATCGCCCTGGGGCGCTTTTTCGTTGCCTTTGAGCTGAAGCGTTTGGGTGCCCGGCTGGCGTAACAGTGCCAAAGTTTGCTCGGCCTGACTTTGCCGGTCACGAAGCTGGCGCACTTCTCCCTGTAAATTACCGTTGCTCGCACGGAGCGAGGTTAAGGTTTGCTGGTTGTCGCGCAGTTGCGAAAACAGGTAAACCGAAAAAAACAGAAGCACCAAACCCACCGAAGCTGCCACAATCCAGGTTACCTGAAACGTCGGACCGCCGACGGTGCGGTCAATGGGCATCGGTCGCACAATCGGTTGGGCGGGGGTGGGGGTTGGTTCGAGTTCAGCTACG
>CAXUEB010000014.1:22055-24812 GCA_964249775.1 uncultured Spirosoma sp. | reverse complement strand
ACGCTAAGCTGACTAATTTGTTCGAGCAGGCGACTGCGTAAGGCTATGGGCGGCTCAACGCTGTGGAGTAGGGCGTAGTTTTCAATCGCAACCGATAGCTGATCAATCTCCTGTCTAATTTCGGGGTAGATAGCGGACAGGCAATTAACCTCACGACGCTCCTGGTCGCTGACAGCGTCCACCACGTACGACTCCAGAATACCTGAGGCAATGTAGTCCGTTAGATTCATGGCTTAAACATGTGCTTTAATTCCTGCAAGGCGGCCCGAATGCGCGTTTTGACCGTACCCAAAGGCAAATTCAACGCTTCGGCGGCCTCTTCGTGGGTGTATCCGCCAAAGTATACTAAATCAATTAACTGCTTGCGTTCGGGACGTAACTGGCCCACAACGTCCTGAACGCCAATGTGATCGGGATTTGGTTGTTCCGTGTTATGCTCGCGGTCAACTATATGTACGTTGTCTTCGGCGGTACGGATTTCGGCGGTAGGCTGCGTCTTGCGGGAGCGTAAGTAATCAATTGCTGTATTTCTGGCTACATTAAGCATCCAGGTAAATAAACGCCCTTTTTCGGCGTCGTAGCCGTCCAGATTTTTCCAGATTTTGACGAAAATATCCTGTAATAAATCCTGAGCCTGTTCATCGTCACGGACGATGCGCAGCACGACGCCGTACAAGGCAGGCGAGTATTGATCGTAAAGCCATTGAAAGGCCTGCTGATCCCGACGAAGCAGCTTCTCGATCAGGACACTCTCGGAAACTAAAGACGTTTGGCGTTTCACGCGGGCAGGGTTAAGTGAGCCAAATATAGCAGAAATTGGAGAAACCAAACGAATAGCGCGCCCGGTCAGCCGCTTCGGGAGAAGAAACTGCCGGGCGCGATGATTCGCTACCAGAAAGCTGCGTAGAAACTAAAAAGACACACGAGGCTTTGCGGACCTCAAACCATACGCGTTATGCTGCAAAAATGATGCGAGATAGGCCAACTATTACCGGAAAGCCGCCGTACCTCCTTTGGGTGACAGCACCGCATCGACGCCGTGAACGACGCCGTTGGTTTGGTACGTATCGGCCGCATCAACGCGCGCCGTACCGCCTTGCTCGTCGGTCAAGGTAATTTGGTCGTTCGCTCCCATTTGCGCCGTTAAGGTGCCGCCCGTCAGGGTTTCTAACCGAGCTTTGCCGTTGCCGGCTTTAATCCGCCGTTTCAGTTCAGCGGTGTCTACCGTGCCTTTCACGACGTGGTACGACAACAGACTGGCCAAGGCGGAGCGGTTGCGGCCTTCGAGCAGGGTGTTCTGGGCCGCTGTCGGCAACTTCTTAAACGCGCTGTTAGACGGCGCAAAAACGGTGAACGGGTCGATGCCTTTAAACGTATCCGACAAACCGGCCGACTGAATGGCGTTCTGCAAAGTGGTGAAGTTGGGCGACGAAGCAACGAAATCGTTGATGGACGTGCTGCGGTTCGTGCTACCGACCGCTACGGCTGGCTCTTCGGTCGTGCGGGCAGTTTTAACGGCAATATCGGTGCCGGTTGCTGCGCCCGGTTTAGGGGCACTGCCCGCGCTCATGGACGATCCGCCGGACAGGGTTGACCCGGACCCGGAGGTCGAACCCGATTGACTCAGGTCGGGATTATTGGTGGTCGTCGACGTAGTGCCCGACGAAGCTGGGTTGCTGCCAACGCCGGTGGGTGCGGTGGTCGCGTTGTTGCTGTTGTAATTGGTGCTGTTGCTGTTGTTAATGGAGGTGCCGTTGGCCGCCGAACTTCCGCGGTATTTATCGTCCTGCGAACGGCCGGTGCTTTGATTCGCGCTGGTTTGGGTACCCCGCCCGCGCCGGCGATTGGCCCGGTTGCGGTTAGTTGTACGACCCGAAGCAGGCGTCGAATCGGGGGCTACGGCACCGGTTGGCGTGGTGGTGTTGGTGGCGGTTCCGGTTGGTGTTGTTTGAGCGAGGGCCGCGCCGGTCGTTAGCGCGGTGGCAAGGGCCAGCAAGTTGAGGGCTTGGTTGATTTTCATATCGTTGCGCGTCGTTGATGCTGCTTCGTTTATGCTTTCAACCCGATACGGGACAAAAAGTTTAGCGGCTCGTAACCGTTCTGTTGCCGGCGACGGGTAGATTTGCCCATCAACAACAAGACCAACTGAACGATGCAGTCGATTCTGCCCTTACCGACGCAACCCACCAAACCCGGCACCAGCACCGGCCAGCAATTCTGGCCCCTTGACGCGTCCGGCACCGACAAAATTTTCGATTCCTATTCGCCCGCCGACGGTCAGCTTATCGCCCGTGTTTGCTTGACTACCCGCGCCGATTACGACCGGGTGATTGAAACGGCGCAGGCGGCCTTCGCCGAATGGCGGCTCGTGCCGGCTCCGCGCCGGGGCGAAATCGTGCGGCAGATGGGCGAGCAATTCCGGCGTTACAAACGCGAGCTGGGTACGCTCGTCAGCTTTGAGATGGGCAAATCGCTCCAGGAAGGCTTAGGCGAAGTGCAGGAAATCATCGACATCTGCGATTTTGCCGTGGGGCAGTCGCGGCAGTTGTACGGCCTGTCGATGCACTCCGAGCGCCCGGCCCACCGGATGCTGGAGCAGTGGCACCCGCTGGGCGTCGTCGGCATCATTTCGGCCTTTAACTTTCCGGTGGCCGTCTGGTCGTGGAACGCCATGCTGGCCTGGGTGTGTGGCGACGTGTGCGTCTGGAAACCAAGCGAAAAAACGCCCCTAACGGCCTTGGCCTGCCAGCAGATCAT
>CAXUEB010000014.1:15866-22045 GCA_964249775.1 uncultured Spirosoma sp. | reverse complement strand
TTCCAGACGCACACGTCGCCACACACCCAGGCCAGCAAATCATCGGCGAAGTGCTGCGCAACAACGACGTGCCGGAGGGCGTGTCGTGCCTTGTCACGGGCGGTCGCGACGCGGGCGAGTGGCTGGCCCGCGACCCGCGCGTGGCGCTGGTGTCGGCCACGGGCAGCACGCGCATGGGCAAGGCCGTGGCCGAAGCGGTGGCGAGTCGGCTGGGTCGGAGTTTGCTCGAACTCGGCGGCAACAACGCCATCATCGTGTCGGACCGTGCCGACTTAGACCTGGCGATTCCGGCCATCGTGTTCGGGGCAGTCGGTACGGCCGGGCAGCGCTGCACCACCACGCGCCGGCTCATCGTGCAGGCGGGCATTTACGACGAGGTGAAGAGTCGGCTCAAAAACGCCTACGCCCAGCTACGCATCGGCAACCCGCTGGACGAGTCGTTCCACGTTGGCCCGCTGATCGACCGGCAGGCCGTTGAGTTATACCAGGCGGCCGTCGCGGAAATTCGGCAGGCGGGTGGTCGGTTCGTGGTCGAGCCGGGCGTGGTCGATGGGCTGGGGTTCGAGTCGGGCTGTTACGTCCGGCCGTGCCTTGTCGAGGTTGAAAATCACTGGCCCGTCGTGCAGCGCGAAACCTTCGCGCCCATTCTATATCTACTCAAGTATACCACCTTAGACGACGCGATTCGGCAGCAGAACGCCGTGCCACAGGGTTTGTCGTCGGCCCTGTTCACGCTGAACCTGCGCGAGGCCGAGCGGTTTCTGTCGGTGGCCGGGTCGGACTGCGGCATTGCCAACGTTAATGTCGGCACGTCGGGCGCGGAGATCGGCGGGGCCTTCGGGGGCGAGAAAGAAACCGGCGGGGGCCGCGAATCTGGCTCCGACGCGTGGAAAGCTTATATGCGCCGGCAAACCAACACGATTAACTACGGTACGAGTCTGCCGCTGGCGCAGGGAATAACGTTTGAGTTGTAAAGGAACACGGATTAGGCGGTTGCTACAGATTCGCACGGATTGCAGAAAAGCGTTATTTAGGCAATCCGTAACATCCATTTGATCCGTGCTCTATGAACCGATGACGATACGTATCCTTCAACTCGTTTACGCGCAGACTATGCGTTGTGCCGATGACCACCCGCTCATTGCGTTTGATACATCCTCTGGTGTCAAAACGGTACAGTTGTTTGTCCTGGCTAAAGAAGTAATTGGGATAGCCGTCGATGGCCCACCGCCGTATAATCAATTTAGACTGAATCAGAGCGACTTTTTTGGTCATTATTTTGCGTAATCGCGAATGGGTGCCTACACTTGCGTCAGGAGTGACGACGAACGCTTTGTAAACGCAAAATATCAGCACACTTAATAGCAAACAACTGATTGTCAGCACTCTAATATTAAGTGACTTTACGCACAATACTATGTTGGGTGAACATAACAAGTTGTTAAAAAGAGTTCGTGGCGTGTTCCGTGCGACAGGCCACACGTCTCGTGACATGGTAGTTTAGGCTCGTTTGCCAACTTCCGATACTAATAAATTTAAGCGATGGGTTCAAAGCGGGTTGAAAGATTGAGAATTCAAAGTTTTAGAGGTATCTCCGATGAGCTACTATTGGATTTGAGAGAAGCCAATGGCAACAAATCTTTATCATTAATTTTATCTGGTGATAATGGCTCAGGAAAATCCAGTATTGTTGACGCTATAGAATTTTGTTTACAAGGTCGAATTGGGAGAAAACATAAAGCAATTTCGCATGCGGTCTCACAGTTAGGGAACAAAGAATGTAAAGTTGAAATATATTTTTCTGACAGTTCATCACAAGAACGTAAAATCATTAAACGTTTGAATGGAGAGTGTGAAAGCACCAAGGATAGCGCTCAAGGGTTTGAGATTTCACCAACTGTGCTAAGAAGACAAGATATTTTACAATTCTGGGAAACTCCGGAGCACGAGAGAGAAGTTTTATTTTATGATTTCTTAAAGTTGAAACAAGAGATTGAAATAAATGAAAGTCAATCTGAAAGGATTGAAAAGTTAGAGCAAGAGCGTATAGGAATAAAAGAAAATCGTCGTAGCTTGTTGAATAATTTGGCTAAGTGGATGAAAGTAGAAATTGAACAAATACCTGTAGACCCGAAACTTTTTGAGGAATACGTATTGGAAAAAGTTTATCATGGAGAAAGTAAGAAGAAACAAAAGACTGTACAAAGAAAGAATCAATATCAAAATAGAGGTTATGCAAAACTTAAACCTGTTGACCGATTACAAGATTCAATCGTTAGTCAGGTCAGAAAATTAAACAAAAAGATTTTAGAACTACAAAAAAACATTCGCGATATACGCAAAGAAACAAAATCCATTAGTACAACTTCTCAAACTGCTGTAAGAGGAGTATTCGAAAACGCAGGACAAAGAATAACGGACGCTTTTGTTAAAATATCGCCCAGTAGAATATTTATAGAAAAAATAGAAATTATACGCGGAAAAATTACTGATGTTTCTCTTACTACATTAGTTTATTTGTCTAATGGTGTAAAAATATCACCAAGAGAGGTATTCAGTGAGGCAAATTTAGATTTATTGGCTTTACTTATTTATTTGGCATTCGCCAAAGAAGCCGGTGAAAGAGGGCAAGTAAAGTTTTTGGTATTAGATGACGTATTACAGAGCGTAGACTCATCAATTAGACTTTTAGCCACAGAGTACATATTGCAAGAATTCAATGACTGGCAGTTAGTTTTCACAGTACACGATAGACTATGGCAAGAACAGCTACGAGTACTGCTAAGACGACTCAATCATAATTTCGTAGAAAAAGAAATAGTAAAGTGGCAACCAGATGTAGGCCCTTATATTATTAATGTTAGCAGGGAGAGTAACTTGTTATTAAAAGAAGCGCTATTGCGGGGCGAGGTGAATTGGATTTGTTCTCAAGCTGGTATGTTACTTGAAAAGGTATATAACGTATTAACTGTTAATTTTAAAAGTTCTGTTGCTCGTCGAAAAGATGACAAATACACTCTTGTTGATTTATGGCCTGGGGTTCATAAAATATTGAAAAAAACTAATCTGAGACTTCTGGCAGAGGAAACTGATAAATGGATGCATTTAAGGAACTTAATTGGAGCTCACTTTAACGAATGGGCTAATACTTTGTCTCGTCAAGAAGCTCAAATGTTCGGAGAATCGGTTCTTAATTTGTACGAAGCAACATTTTGCGAAACTTGTTTTAGAGTAGTAGAAGAAATTTCAACAGAGCCGAAATGGCAATGCCGTTGCGGTACGGTTTCTGTTTTTTATCAGAAGTAAAGAATTGTGCATGTCAAACATTCTACACTGCCATCCTACTGGTTGACAGAAAGCAGGCTGCAAAGTTAATGGTAGTCAGCCCAACCAAGAAAGGCAGGCTTCCAAAAAGTAAGGCGGGTTCTGGTCGATAGGATAAACGCTCCGGTCAGGCAGGCTCAATAAATCGGATAAGTGCGTTGTTGTCCGCTTCGCGTGGGGGTAGTTGGTGGGGGACAGGACTCGCGTCCCGTCGGACGGTTCGCAGCCCAACCGAACAGGTGTGTAAAGGTTCAAGTACGGCAGTTCGGTTGAGTAACTTGCTTACCATCAGCTCCTGTTGGCGTTGGGTGCGAGTTTATAAAGTGCTTGTGGAGTGCGTTTTGTGCGATAAAGACAACGCCCCGGATAGACAAGTTTTGGCTTGCACTTTTGGGCTACCGGCGACAGAGTGAACTTGTACAATCCTCAAGATATGTTTGAAGAACTGCCCATCTTGCGACAAGCGGGATTCTTTAAGGAACACGCTCAACTCAGTGACAACGAGTTGATAGAGAAACTTAGGCAACTAAGACGTGATGAATACGCTAAGATTTTTGACCATGCGTACGAGCCAGAAGACTTTTCGCACATCGGTCAGCTTTTGGCTTATGACGCTAAGAAATACCTCGATATTGACCTTGAAGCAGATGTAGCGGCAGACAATCGAGTTTATGTGAGCGTCATCGAACGCTTTTCTGAAGCATCAGGTGGACACTTCATGCCAACAGACATCGAAGAAATGTGGGAATCTGAGGAAGGCCTAATTAGAGTTAGCTTTACTAATAATGGCGAGCGGATTGTGTTTGAGCCGGAGTATCATGACGATTGGCTCGATGGCAAAGTTTTTACTTACATTAATCAAGAGATGCAGAAGGTAACGGATGAGCATTTTCTTATTTGTGCAGGACCTAATGAAGAGTGGTGGGGCCAAAACATCATTCACATTCGGCTCAGTGAGGTTGAGAAACAACTATTGGTCCATAAACTCGGGTGGGTTTTTCCCCGACAGTAAAGCAGTTTCAAGTTCATAGTTCTCCCAAGTTGGCCTTCCGGCGACAGGTTGGTCGTCCCCAGAGCAAAGCACTCAGCCCAACCCACTAAGTGTGTAAACGCAGTAGGTACGAGCGTTTTTTCAAGTAGCTTGCAAGGCCATCAACACGTAGAGTTGTGGGTGCGTGTCCATGAATATTTACGGGGCGGTTCTGGGCGACAGGCCGCACGTCCCGCAAGGAAAGTTCTGTGCTTCCATCTCCGGGTTGCGGCTGACGGGCCAAACGCCCCGCCAGTCAACTCATTCCCGAACGATACAGGCAAGAATCAACTCTAAAATTACCTCTTAAGACGGACTGGAACGCGGCCAGTCGATTAGGCCACGTTTAACAGTAAGCGTTTGAGAAAGTTAACGGCCCGTTTTTTCACAAAAGAAGTGGTCAACGGGTGGCTAAGCAGTACATAATCAATTGCTTAGTTACCCGTTGACCACCTCTCTTAAGGTGTCTTTTGTTGTATCCCGTTCGATCAAACCATCGCTTTATTCCTAAGGTCCGCGCTCGTCGCAGGTCAGGAGTCAAATTGTAGCATCTGCTGAACGAAATGCGGAAATCTACCCCGTTAGGCTACCTCGGTCGCGTGCGGCTTGTGGGCGGAATGGACAGCCCTACTTAAAAACCAATCAGCCGTCGTTTTGATGCCGTCTTCGTAGGTCGTCGGCGTAAAGTTGAAGGCCGTTTCAAACTTCGTCGAGTCAAACGGAAAGGCGAACTCATCTTGATAGTTCATCTCGTAGGCTTCCTTCATGAATGGACTGAACCAGCCGATTACTTTCAACACCCACTTGGGTACAACAGAAACCTTACCCGATCCGCCCATGTAGCCCGTAGCCACTCGAACGAACTGCCGACCCGTCAGGATTGGTTGAGCCGAAGGCAAGTGCCAAACTTGTCCGAAGGCTTCGGGGTGGGTTGCCAGTATGTACAGCGCGTTGGCCGCGTCGGGCGTGTAGTTGAACGAGCGGGGCACATCGGCGTTGATGGGCCACTGGGCGCGACTGCCTTTCTTGAGGTTTGCAAATACCCACACGCCCGGCGCGCTTTTGTCGGTGACGCCCGGCCCGTAGAAGTCTACGGCGCGGGCAATGGCCGCCTGAATGGTACCCGCTGCCATCGCTTCGAGCAGCATACGGGCTACCTCGGCCCGTACCACGCCTTTTTTGCTGGTGGGCCGGTACGGCGTTTCTTCGGTCAGCCTCCCGTCTACCTTGCCGTACATGTACACGTTGTCGAAGAAGATCAGTTTTGCGCCCGTAGCCTGGCAGGCGTTAATTACGTTGCGCATGAGGACGGGCCAGTCGCGACGCCATACGGTATGGTCGTAGGCAAGGCCGATCAGCAAGTAAACAACGTCGGAGCCGTCGACCGCCTTCCGTACTTGGTCGTAATCCAGTACATCGGCGGCTACCGCTTCGGTACCCGCGACCGCCTTGGGGGAGCGGGATACCAACCGGATTTGTTCGTGGTTGGCTTGTAAAACCGGAATCAGTTGCTGAGCTATCGTTCCTGTAGCTCCCAAAATGGTATGTTGTGCCATAATTTTGCGTTGTTCGAGCGTGATTGATTACGAAGTTGACCAATCAAAATTACGGCTGCTCTTGGGGATAGAATTGTAAGAAAACGAAGCAGACCGTGCTGTCAATACAGGTCATATCGAATCAATGATTCCCCGTCCCGGCTGACCGGGTTTGTCAGTAGCCAGCAGTGGGTGTTGATTGACCACGACTGACCACTGATCGTTGCTTAGCCGACAAACTCAACGATTGGCAGTCTCTGTTCAGCAGAAGCTGTGAACAGTTGCTTGAC
>CAXUEB010000014.1:11981-15856 GCA_964249775.1 uncultured Spirosoma sp. | reverse complement strand
CCCACCGGCGACGTGAAACGGCGATGCGCTCGCCGGTTGACAATTCGATCTGCGGCCCTTTGTGGGTTAGCTGAACCCGCCCAACAAAGCTGCGGTTGACTAAGCAGTTTTGGTGCACTCGCAGGTACTGATCGGCCGGCACTTTGTCGGCGTAGTGTTTAAGCGTGTAAGCCATCAGTTGGCGGCTGCCGTCGCACCAATGAAGCCAACTGTAGCCCTTGACCCCCCGAATCATGACCAAATCACTGATGGGGCGCAGCATCCAGCCCTGAACGGGGTCGTTGACGCGGAAATACTGCGTGGGTTGCGGACCGACCTCGGCCGGCGTAGTTTGAGCAGAGTAGGTTACCATAGCAAGAGGAGTTAACGATTGGGTTAGATGACATTTGGTAGTTACTCCGGCAAAACCGGGCCGCCGGGCGGAGCTTGCCGAAAATGGGAAAGCAGCTTACGCGTAAAGAAAGAGACGCTCGTTCATGCTGAGTAGGGTTGGTCTGCGCCGGCCGCCCTACGCCTAACGCCAGCAGGTCGAACGAGGGTTAACAGGGTATGCACCCCAAACGTCCACTGCCTTGTTGGGTGGTGTTGAGCCACCCCAGAGGCTGCGTATCCACTGGAACGTACCGTAGCAAACCGGCCACTTCGTCTACCCATTAACATGGGTAAAAGTACCGCCAATACCGACGGCCGGCATTTGCTTTTACGTCAAAAGGCTTTGAATTCAGGCCAGCTTAGTCAAACCAGAAAATTACTTAATTCTAAGTCACTGGTGAAGCGAAATCGGTTCTGTAGTGAACCCGTTAGGAATGGCTAAACTCGCCATACGTATACTGCTGTTAACAATCTATACCCCGATTTAACCTTGTGTTTTGCTATTGTGAGGATTGATTGCTGTCACACGATTCGTCGAACGTATTAATGAATACGACATAATGTCATTATGAATTTGAGTAGTCGAGTCTTATTAGGACATTTTGTCTCGAATTTGCACATTCAAGCGATTGGTCTACCATTTGCAAGCGTAGTAGTGTGTTCAAACAGCAACACCTCTAAACAAGATCATCATGGCAACCTTAGTTCGTTATAACCGCACTCCTTTGTTCTTTAACCCCTTTGCTAATCGGCCCGTTGTCGCTCGTTACGCAAAAACGATCGCTAACGTACCGGCCGTTAACGTGAAAGAGACCGAAGCTGCCTACCAGCTTGAAGTGGCCGCACCTGGTTTGCAAAAAGACGCCTTAACGGTGAACGTGGAAGGCAATACGTTAACCATTGCTTACAAACCCGAAGCGTCGGCTGAGGGCACCGAGAAGCAGTACACGCGTCACGAGTTTGGTATCAACGCCTTCGAGCGTGCGTTCCGTTTGCCGAAGACGGTGAACGCCGATCAGATCACGGCCGCTTACACCAACGGTATCTTAACCGTGGAGCTGCCGAAGGTTGAAGTAAAGGAAGAGAAGTTAGTGAAAGAAATCGCCATCGCCTAAGTGCGATGGGCTATCCCCACCTTTGTTGAACGAAACCCGCGCCCGCGTTGACGGCGCGGGTTTTTTGTTGACTACCGCAGCACAGCCGTGACGAAGGCGTCGAGCTTTTGGGCGTCCAAATGCCCGTCCGTTCTGACCCCGCTGCAAACGTCCAAGCCGAACGGGCCTACCGTTTCGACGGCTTGCCGGGCGTTCTGCGCGTTTAAGCCGCCCGCCAAAAACACCGGTACCGCTGCCTGCTCAACGATCTGCCGACTGACGAGCCAGTTGTGCACCCGCCCGGTGCCACCGAGTACTTTTACGCTCAAGTTTGGATTGCCCGAGTCAAGCAAGAGGGCGTCGGCCCCGTGCTGAACGGCCGCGAGCGCTTCGTCGACGTTGCGTTCGTTAAGGACGTGAATCACCTGTACCAGCTTAACGGTCGGTATACTTACACGCAGTTGGGCATACGTTTGGGGCAATACGGCGTCTACAAGTTGAATCGTGTTTGCGCCGACCCGCCGGTGATGCGCCAGAATACCCTCGACCGTTGTTTCGCTGGTGAGCATAAACGTTGCGACGGGCGGGGGCGTAGCACGGACCACCTGAGCAGCCAAGTCGTCGTCTACCACGCCGGGGCCACTGGGCATCGCGCCCACTAAGCCAAGGGCGTCGGCCCCGTGCCGAATAGCCAGGCGGGCTTCCGCGGGGCTGCTGATGCAGCAGATTTTGATTCGGGTTCGCATGACTCAGTTAACCGGATTGGCGGCCCGGCGCAAAGTTTTCTTATCGCAAAAGTCCAAAGGTCGCCAAGAAAACTTTGCGTTCTTTGCGACATCCTTGGCGTCTTTAAGGTTAAGCCTTTATGACAACCGAACAAAAGGTCGATACGTTTGCCTCTTTACGTATTCCTGATTTTCGTTATTTCGTGATGAACAGCTTCTTAATCACGGCTACGCTGCTGATTCAGGAAGTAGTGCTGGGTTACGAACTGTACCGGATTACCCACGATCCACTGGCGTTAGGACTGGTTGGACTGGCCGAAGCGCTACCGTTTATTGCCTTGTCGCTCTTCGGCGGGCACCTGGCCGACCGGCGTGATAAAAAGCGCATTCTGCAATGGAGTCTGGCCGTTATCACGCTTAGCTCGGTCATCCTGTACTTCGTGTTTCAACCGGGCATCATCCGTGGCTTGTCACAAACGGCCCAACTCGCCACCATCTACGGCGCGCTGATGCTGATTGGCACGGCCAAAGGATTTTATTCACCGGCTTCTTCGTCGCTCAAGCCGTTTTTGGTGCCGCGCGAACTATACCCTAACTCCGCCACCTGGAGCAGTTCGTTCTGGCAAACGGGGGCAATTATGGGGCCGGGCGTCGCCGGCTTTTTGTACAGCGGCCTGGGTTTCGACAACACGTTGCTGGTCGTGATTGTCCTGTTGTTGGTGTGCTTTGCCTTGATTACGTTGGTCGGCCGCAAGCCCGTGCCAGTCAGCGACGCGCCGGTGCTGGGCCTACGCGAAAGTCTGAAAGAAGGTTTCCGGTTTGTGTTCAGGACGCCCATTGTGCTCTACGCCATCTCGCTCGACCTGTTCTCGGTGTTATTTGGGGGCGTCGTGGCCATTCTGCCGGTTTTCGCCGAAGACATTCTGCGGGTCGGAGCCGAAGGGCTGGGCTTTCTGCGGGCCGCTCCGAGTGTGGGGGCGGTGCTGACGCTGGCGTTCATGACGCGCTACCCGCCGATTCACAACGCCTGGCGCAACATGCTGCTGGCGGTGGCTGGTTTTGGGGTAGCCACCATCGTCTTCGCCCTGTCAACGGATTTTTACGTATCGCTGCTGATGCTGGCGCTGACGGGCGCGTTCGACAGCGTGAGCGTAATTATTCGGCAAACTATCCTGCAAATCTTTCCACCCGATCACCTGCGGGGGCGCGTAGCGGCCGTGAACGGTATTTTCGTTAGTTCGTCCAACGAAATCGGCGCGTTTGAGTCGGGCTTAGCCGCCCGGTTGTTCGGCACGGTGCCGTCGGTGCTGGTCGGCGGGGTGGTTACGCTACTTGTGGTCACCTACGTGTACGCGAAGTCGAAGGCGTTGTTTGCAGTGAAGTTGAATTGAGATAAACAGGAGTAAGGGGTAACAGGGTGTAAGTAATTGCGCCGGCTACCTACACCCTGTTACCCCTTACTCCCGTTTTCACCCAAAAACGCCCGGTAGCCAAAATCGGTTGCCGGGCGTTGCGGTTAGTCCAAAATCGTGTTTTCATGCCCGTGCGGCCGGTCGGTTGAGGTCGCCAACAAAGGCGTTTACGTCAATCTGTTCGTTCAACAGGACGCGGGCGTTGAAGATTTCCCAGAACAGTTCGTCAGAAAGCTGATAGTCGCGTTGCAGCCGGATCATGTCCCGAATGC
>CAXUEB010000014.1:6631-11971 GCA_964249775.1 uncultured Spirosoma sp. | reverse complement strand
TGGTTAGAAAAGTCCTATTAATTCGCTCAATTTTGGGGTCTCATGCTACTTACGCATGAGTACGGTACAACCGAATTAAATTTTATCAATTTTTACACGACTGATTGTCAGCCTCACGCATGAAAACTGTCTATTATTTTGCTACCCTGCTGCTCAGCGGCATCGGACTGATGTCAATGGTGCCCAACGCCAAGCCAAAACCCTTGAAGCTGGTTAAAGCTTGGGAAACCGACACCACCTTGCGTGTCCCCGAGTCCGTCCTCTACGACGGTAACGATGGGCTATACGTCGCCAACATCGACGGCAAGTCGGACGCGCTCGACGGCAGCGGCTTTATCTCGAAAGTGTCGCTCGACGGAACGGTCACCAATCTGCGTTGGACCTCCGGCCTGAATGCACCCAAGGGAATGGGCCTGTACAAAAATCGGTTGTATGTCACGGACGTGTACCGCTTGGTGGTCATCAACACCGAAACGGGGCAGGCCGAAAAGACCTACGACGCGGTTAAACAGGAAGGCGCTTTCCTCAACGACGTAACCGTGGCCAAAGACGGCACGGTCTACGTCTCAGATAGCCGGGCCGACAAGATTTACCGGCTGAAAGACGACAAGTGGGAGGTTTGGATGGAAGGTGAACAACTCGACAAACCCAACGGACTGCTGGCCGTTGGGAAAGACAAGCTGATGGTTGGAGCTACTAAAAAAGGCGAACTGCGGGCGCTGAACATTAATACCAAAACCATGATGCCTATCGCCGACGGCATGACCGTAACGGACGGCATTGTCCCCGAAGGCAAAGGCAATTACTTTGTCTCGGACTGGAACGGGCAGATTTTCCACGTCAGCGCCGACGGCACCAAACAGCAACTGTTGGACACCCGCGGGGATAAAATTAACTCAGCCGACATTGAGTACGTAGCCAAAAAGAAGTTGCTGATCGTGCCGACGTTTTTCGGGAACAAATTAGTGGCCTACCGGGTCGAATAGAAGGGTGTCGGGTGTAAAGGGGTAGGAGATAAGTACACGCGTCAATTACTTAGCCAGTACCCCTTTACACCCTTCTCAATACGCAATCTCTTCTTCGTCTAAAAGTCGCTTTACGTTCAGCACGCAGCCGTCCAGAACCGGTATATCGTTGCTCCAATGGGTAAAAATCCAGTCCTGATTTGGCACGGCCACAAACACCCGACGCGTTTTGCTCAACACCCAGAGCACCCGCTCGACACCGAAATCGAACAGACGTTGCGTTTTCTCGGCAACATAATTAAATTTTATTCCGTCAAAGTCGGCGAGGTCTATCTTGACGTCCACCTCAATCACAAGTTTGGGCGGCACGTCAAAATAGTTGGTCGTTATAGCAAACGTACCTTTTTCAAAGATAGCAACGTCACAGGATAGGTTGTCGTTTAGTTCTAAATGAACGCCCGCTTCGTTCGTAACCGGAATATATTTTTTCTTATTACGATTGACCATTATGTGCGTATGAATCAACGAGACAAGTATTGACTGCAATGAATTACTGCCCATGATACTCTCGGGGTTTCGGTTTTTTTCCGTAACCTCTTTATACCCTCTGTAATACAAAGGCCTTCCGTTGAGTACTTCGTAGATTAAATACGACGGTACAACCGGGGCGGCTGTCAACGTGGATTCGTGCGTTGCTACCATCTTTGCTTGAAATTATTTTTAGCAGTATATTAATTTTTTAAGATAGCAGCCGCTCGACGCCGAAGCCACCCATCGCCTGCTCCATTTGAGCAACAATCAGGTCGTTGCCCAAATTACCGATGCTCCCTTCGTGCGTGTGGTTGAGGTCGCGGGAAGACTGGTACGTATGCTCCGCAATCGCCTGACCCACCGTCCGGTACGCTTCGCGGAAGGGTACACCCTGCAACACCAACTCGTTGGCCCGCTCCACGCTGAACAGCAGGTCGTACTTGGGATCGGCCAACAGGTTAGGCTTGACTTGCAGGTGTTCGAGCATAAAGTCGGCGATGCTGAGGCAGTCTAGCAACTCGTCGAAGGCGGGCATTAAAATCTCTTTTAAGATCTGCATGTCGCGGTGATAGCCCGATGGTAGGTTGCTCGTCACCAGGGTAACTTCCATCGGTAAGGCTTTCAGCCGATTTGTTTTGGCGCGCAGTAACTCAGCCACGTCGGGGTTTTTCTTGTGGGGCATGATGCTGCTGCCAGTCGTCAGGGCGTCGGGCAGGGTCAGGAAGCCAAAGTTCTGGCTGTTGTACAAACAAACATCCATCGCCATGCGTGAGATCGTCGCGGCAACGGCGGCCAGGGCGGTCAGAGCCGTTTGTTCGGTTTTGCCCCGGCTCATCTGCGCGTAAACGACGTTGACGTTCATGCCCTCAAAGCCGAGCAGTTCGGTGGTGAGCGTGCGGTTGAGCGGAAACGACGAGCCGTAACCCGCGCCCGACCCGAGCGGATTGCGGTTGGTGAGCCGGTAGGCCGTTTGCAGCGTCAGCATATCGTCGGCCAAGGCTTCGGCGTAAGCTCCGAACCACAACCCGAACGACGACGGCATAGCGATTTGTAAGTGCGTATAGCCCGGCAGCAAATCGGCTTTGTGCTGTTCCGACCGGCTAACGAGCCGGTCGAACACCTGCCGGACGGCTTCAGCGACGGCCCACAGCCGATCACGGGTAAACAGTTTCAGATCGACCAGCACCTGATCGTTGCGCGAGCGGCCCGCGTGAATTTTCTTGCCCACGTCGCCGAGTGCCCGCGTCAGGAGCAGCTCCACCTGCGAGTGTACGTCTTCGACGCCGTCCTCAATCACGAACTGTCCGTTCTGCGTTTGTCCGTAAATACGTTTTAACTCCGCTTGCAGGACCGTCAACTCATCGCCCGTGAGCAGGCCAATGGTTTGAAGCATGTATGCGTGGGCGAGATTGCCCAGCACGTCGAAAGGCGCGAGGTAGAGGTCCATCTCGCGGTCGCGCCCGACGGTGAAGCGTTCAATGTTTTCAGACGTGTTGACGCCTTCTTTTTGCCAGAGTTTCAAGACGAATAGAAAGTACGGAAGTAGAATAATGGAGTAGACGGCGATCAGGCGTTCGCATCACGAAGGGCTTCAATCCCGTCAGGACGCAAGCCGGTTAGACTGCCAATTGTGTCGATTGGCAGTGCCGCCCTGAGCGCATTGCGCGCAATATCGAGTGTTCGTTTAAGCATACCGTCTTCAAATGCAGTATGTAAAGAGTTCTTGATACCTCGGTAATACTTAACGCTACGTTGATAAGCACGTTGCTCACCCGGATCAATATACCGCTCAGGCATTGCCATAGTTGTGGAGGTAGACAAAGCTACGAAATCTTTGGGCTTACCATCGTGCGTCGCCCCAGCCACCAGAACCCACCAGCCGCCACCAAACTGATTCCCGTTACGGCCCACCAGTGCGTCGGGAAGCCGAAGTGCGCGACCATCTGCGAGCCGAACGCCGGGGCTGCGGTTTGGGCCAGTGCTCCACCCATTGCGTACAGCGCTAAGTACTGCCCCCGTGTGGCCGGACTGGACCGCTCGACGGTAAACGACTGAATAAACGGAATGGCCAGCATCTCGCTGAACGTGACGAACAAGATGTACACCAACGCGATGGGCAGCGCCGAAAAATCAGGCCCGTCGGCGAAGGTCAGCACGGCGTAGGAAACCGACGTCAGCACCACGCCGACCGTAATCAGGCGAATTTTGGCTTGTTTGCGCTGCTCAAGCTCGTAGACCAAGGCCATTTCAATCGCCACGACCAGTAGGCCGTTCAGGGCCATCAGCAAGCCAATCGTCCGTTCGGTCAGCCGCAGGGCTTCCTTAAAGAACAGGGGTACGATGGTGAATAACTGCATAAACACCATGAAGTACAACGACGAGCAGACCACAAACCCGACGAACAGCCAGTCACGGTAAGGTGACACCGATACCGCGTCTGGTACGCCCGAAGCGTTGGCGGTTCCGGCCGTTGTCTGGTCCGTCCGGCCAACAATCGTAGCCGGCACCGGCAGAAACAACCACAGGACTACCCCGGCCGCGAGGCAAGTCAGCCCGTCGACCCAAAACAAAAGGCCGTAGTCGATGCTGGCTAAGTAGCCCCCGAAGCCCCCACCCACGGCCCAGCCGAGGTTGATGGCCAGCCGGTTAAGCGAGAACGCGCGGGTGCGGGTTTCAGCATCCGAATAATAAGAGATGGCCGTTTGGTTAGCGGGCCGGAACGCGTCGCCGAGCAGCGTGAAAACAAAGACAGTGCCGCACAGCCCGTAAAAATCCGTGATGAATTGGATGACCAGCAGAAATACGCCCCCCAGCAGTAAGCTCAGCAACTGAATGTAGTAAAACCCGAAGCGATCGGTCAGCCGCCCGCCCAGGAAGGTGCCGACGAACGCGCCCAGCCCGTAAACCGCCATCACGATGCCCGCGTCGGCGACGCTGTAGCGCAGGTGCTGAGTCAAATACAGCGTCATGTACGGCAAGACCATCGTGCCGCAGCGGTTGATAAGCATAACGCCCGCCAAGAGCCACACCGACGGCAACAGGCCCTGGTAGGCGTTTCTGTACAAACGAAGCGTGCGCTGGAGCATGGTCGCAAAGGTACGGACTTTGCCCCGACCCGCGCCCGGTTATTCGCTTTTCCGCCCGGCCGGCCGGGAAGCCGTACCTCCGCCGGTGCGGTCGGCGTCTTCGCCCGGCGTGGATTCGCCCGGCGCTACAAATATTTTTTTATCGGTAATCAGCGGCCGGTGTTCGTCCAGAAACGCCTTGAACAGCCGGATTTCTTCTAATTGCTTGTCGATGGGGTGCGTCAGGCTATAGCTTTCTACGTACACCTCGGCCTGCCCGCCCGGCTGGAACTCCGTGATGACGTATTCCATGAGTTTAATACCCCGGCGTTTGAGAGCGTGGAGGTACAGATTCTGGTGGTTGAACACGTACCGATCCTTCTGGTACGAGGCCGTAGTTTTGAGGTCGACCGCCTTGTATTTGCCAATCAGGTCCACGTAGCCGTAGAACAGCACATCCTCAACTTGCCACTGGCAATACACCTGCGTATCGACGATGGGGCGGGGCAGCAACTTCCTGACCTTCCGAATAACTTCCGGGTCGAAGCGCTCTTCGTCGGTGCCTTTCACGATGGCGTCTTCAAACGAAATGCCCCGTTCCTGCGCGGCCGTCGTCGGCGTTGGGACGCGGTTGATGGTGTCGATGAGTTCCTGCGCGGATAGGTTGCCCCCACGCACGTAGCGGGCAAAGACGTTCAGCAGCGAAGGGTAAAAGCGGTAGTGTATCACAGTTTGTCGTTTTTGGTTTGTGGTTGGCGGACGCACGGCACGAACACGTC
>CAXUEB010000014.1:3711-6621 GCA_964249775.1 uncultured Spirosoma sp. | reverse complement strand
AAAACACGGCCCCAAACCAAAAAAAAAAAACGACAAACCACGAACTTAGTTTCTCACCACCAGCAACACGCCGGTCATGATGAGCGCCAGGCCGAGTAGCCGCCAGCCGTTGGCCGGGTGGAAAACGAAACCGAGCAGGCCGTAATGGTCCAGTACGACGGCCGCCAGTAACTGCCCCGCTACGCTCAGGCTCACTAAGTTAGCCGTGCCGATTTTCGGTACGCTGACGATGACCGTCGTGACGTAAACGGCCCCGATGATGCCCCCGGTCCATTTCCACCAACTGATTGACCGAATTGTATCCAACGCGGGAACGGGTGTGCCCGACGCCAGTAGCACCAGCACTAACGATAAAAAACCGGAACCGAATGAAACAGCAGCCGCCAATACGGGATTGGCCAGCAGCGCCCGCAGGTTCGCGTTGACGCCTGCCTGTACGGTGATGGCGACGCCGGTTAGAAAAGCCAAGAGAAAATACCCGTAATTCATGCAACAAGAGAAAGTCGGTTCGCGTCAGCGGCCGCAAAGGTAAGCACGCAATGGGAGACGCTTGGTCGGCTAAAGGGCATTTTGTAGCTTGCCTGTGTAAACCTAAACTATTCACTATGTTCATCATTACGCAGTATTCACTGGCCGTGGCGGTCTGCTTTTTGACCATGTTTTGCTGGGGGTCCTGGGCCAACACGCAGAAGATGGCTACGCAGTCGGTACCAACCACCATTTTCTACCGCGATTACACCTACGGCATTCTTCTACTGAGCGTTTTGCTGGCCTTTACGCTCGGCAGCATTGGGTCGGCTGGCCGGTCGTTTCTGACCGATTTGGGGCAGGCCGATACCCAAAATTTACTGAATGCCCTGATCGGGGGCGTGGTCTTTAACATCGCGAATATCCTGATCGTGGTCGGTATTGAACTGGCGGGTTTGTCGGTAGCCATGCCGGTTGGTATTGGGCTGGCCTTAGTGCTGGGTGTAGTGGTCAACTACGTTCGTTCGCCGGTGGGCAACGTCGCGCTGCTGGCGGGTGGCGTGCTGGCCATTTTTCTGGCGGTGGTATTCAGCGCGATGGCCTACCGCGCCAAAGCCACTACCGGGCAGCCCGTCAATACGCGGGGCTTAGTGATTTCGCTGGTGGGCGGCTTTCTGATGAGCTTTTTCTTTTACTTCGTGGCCCGCGCGATGGCCCCCGACTTTGCCAACCCAACGCCTGGTTTGCTGACGCCCTACACGGCCTTGGTTTTGTTCGCGCTGGGCGTCGTTGTGAGCACGCCTTTGTTTTTGCCCATCCTGCGCCGGTTCACCCGCAAACCGGCCGACGATGATATTTTCTACGGCGACGTGAGCCGGCGTAACCACGGCATCGGCGTGCTGGGGGGCGTGGTCTGGTGCCTCGGCATGGCGTCGAGTCTGCTGGCGTCGGGGGCGGCCGGCTACGCCATCAGCTACGGACTGGGGCAGGGGGCCACCATCGTGGCGGTGCTGTGGGGCATTTTCATCTGGCACGAATTTCGGGGTGCGCCGGCTCAGTCGAGCCGCTACTTGACCGTCATGGGCCTTTGTTACGTGCTGGGGCTGGTGCTGATTATTGCGGCAAAATAGAGGAGAAAAGGGGTAAAGTGTACAAGGAGGACATGATGGCTGACAAACACTTTTCTACACCTTTCTGCACCTTACTCCTTCAGCAACAAAAACATCTCAGCCGCGTGGCAGGTGTGCGGGAAAGCCAGCTTCTGTTTGACCAAACTTTTGTCCAGGACCGTCATGCCGGGATAGTGCGCGTCGCTGGCGTTCTGCTCCCAACTAAGTGGGTAATCTAAATTGCCCAGCATACCGCGCTTTTCTTTGTAGAAATGATCTTCCGCCCAGACTAAGTACGGGTAGAATTCACTGTCTTTTTCGGCAAATTTTTTTCCAACAACGTGTTCGCCTGCGTAATTCCACCAAAACAGCGACGAATAATTGTCGTACTGGTTGGGGATGACGTAGGAATCGGGCAAGCCGAGCGATTTCAAGCCGTACTTAAGCCATTTCGTTTGAAACACCGGGTGTTCGGCGTAGTCGGTCTTGCCGACGATGTAACCGTCCCGCTTGAAGCGCTTCACCGAATCCAGCGCGGCCAACACCACCGGGTGGCTCTTATCCGACACCAACGACGCCAGAAACAGCACCTGCCCGAGGTTGTCGGCTTCGGCAATGCCCCGGTTGTTGCGGTCAAACGGATCGCGCAGGGCCAAGATCCAGTCGCGAATTAGGGAAACGTTGCCCGTTTCGCGCAGGACCATCGCCATCAGAGCCGCATCGCGGTACCACGGCTTGGCGTAGACCATGAAGTTCGGTACGGGTCGCCCGTTGATCACGTTCACCAGCACTTCTTGGTGCAGCACCCGCAGCACGGGTCCGTAGGGTTTGTCGGCGAAGCGGGGCAGCGTCAGGCGGCTGCGCGTACCGGGAATCAGCCGCGGCCGTTTGCCCGCTTGCAAAATCCAGACGCCGGTATCGTCCTCGCGAATCTGCACCGACCGGGGCGAAGAACCGGCTTCATCCGCTAAGTCGAGGTGAACCGTGTATTCCGAGGGCACGATGACTTCCTGCTTTACATTCCACTGCTCTTCGATGTTGCCCGTCAGGGCGTTCAGCAGTCGTCCGTTCCGGTAAATGAGTTTCAGCCGACCACCCATGCCGAACAGAAAGAATTTTAGGTCGGGCAGGTCGCGGTGGTTCGGGTGTTCCTGCCGGAGCTTGGCCAGGTTGGCCCGGTACGTCTGCAAGGTTTCTACCGGGTTGGGCAGCAACGCGGGCGGCACGGGCCGTTGCGCGTGAACGTAAAAGGAAGCGTAAAAAAGAATAAAGGCCGAGGAGCCGAGGCGACCCCCGCGGGGGCGCCACAAACAACACGCCCCCCGCGCGTGCT
>CAXUEB010000014.1:0-3701 GCA_964249775.1 uncultured Spirosoma sp. | reverse complement strand
CCCCCCCCCCGCCCCCCCCCCCCCCCCCCCCCCCCCGCCCCCCGGTCCGCCGGTGCGGTTTAGTACACCTCATAGCTTCGACTTCACCGGTTGGTCGCCGTACACCAGCAGGTCGGTCATGCGCACCACGTGGTCGGCGTCGGGATTGAGGAGCTTGACGCGAACCGTATGCTTGCCTTTGGGAAGCTGGTATTTCCAAAACAAATCATACCGACGCTGCGTAAAATTGGCGGGTAGTTTGGCCGTTTCTACCTTTTGTCCGTCCACGTACAACTCGGCGTTAAAGGCAAAGGGATTCTCGTAGCCCCAACTGGATTTGTTGCGTGGCTTGGCTTCGCCCCGCAAGACAAAGCCGATTCCCTCAAATTCGGTGCTGTACTCGTCCGCTAAATCTTTGTGGATCTCCCGGACCAGTACCGGATGATGACCCGTAAAGGCTTGTTCGAGCCGCACGGCTTTGGGCGTTTGCACGGCCAGCGTAACCTGATCGCCGGCCACCTTGCCGCCGTTGCGTTCCACCACTTGCAGCGCGTGCTTCATCCCCAGGGCATACACGTCGTTGAGCGACACGGTCGTGTATTTGAAGTCAATGTCTTCGGCTTCGGCCAGCCCCTGCTTCCAATAGGCTGGAATGTTGTCGTAGCCGAGCAGCGTACCCAGGATGCCGCCCGCCGAAGCCGGATTGCAGTCGGAGTCCTGCCCAGCACGCGTGCTGATTTCCATGGTTTTGGTAAAATCGCCCCCGCCGTAGAGCAGCCCCAGCACGATGTAAGCCGCGTTGATTTTGGCGTCGATATTAAACGCCTTGAACACGCCTTCGGGGCATCCGGTGTCATTCGACCACTTCTTTTGGATCTCAAACCAGTTGCGTTTCCAGTCGTTGGGGTACTGTTCGTGCCACTTGATGACGTCGGCGATGCACTGGTAAAACGTGCTCTGGGTTGGAATGGTCTTGAGCGCTTCCCGGACGACGTACTTGACGTCGCTGGAGACGAACGCCAGCGAATACATCGCCCCCACGTAAGCCCCGCCGTACCAGCCGTCGCCGTAGTTCATGATGTGGCCGATGGGGTCGCCGATCTGCACGGCCGTGTTGGGCATACCGGGAGCCATCAACCCCGAAAAATCGGCTTCAATTTGAAAATCAATGTCGTCAGCGTGGGGGTTGTTGAGCCAGTGACCGGAGTCGGGGACCTTTAGGCCGTTGAGGATGTTGTAGCGCCCGGCCTGATTGGCGTGCCAGAGCATATAGCCCGCCGTAGCGTAGGCCTTGGCGTGTTCCTCCACCGGTGCGTCGATTCCTTTTTTCTCGAACACGTCCACGAACGTCAGGTCCATGTAGATGTCGTCGTACAGCCCAAAATTCTCGACCATCGTTTTCTTAATGTAGCCGTTGTACCACGGAATGGGCTGGTAATCGTTGATCATCGTGCCGTTAAACCGAAACTCGGTTGGCCCGCCGAACGTGCAGCCAATCACCTGCCCGGCCCAGCCGCCTTTAATTTTGTTTTGAAGCGCGGCCTTGGTCATCGTCACGGCTTTGGGCGCTTTAGGAGCCGTTCGGGTTAGCTTCGTCGCGGACGGGGCGGCCGCTAAAAAGGCCAGCATCAGAACGGGTAGAATAATCTTCTTCATCAGAGAGGTGTTAGTGGCCAAACATGCGCGTTAATAGACTGTGTTTCGGTTACGGAAGCGGGTGGCCCAGCGCAATCAGCAGCAGCACGTAAGACGCTAACGTCAGTACGTTGCGCAGCTGGTCTAAGTGCGTTCGCATGGGGGCAAACTGGTTGAAGAGTTTCGCCACTTCGTCTATCGAACCTTCGCGCAGGAGCCGGTTTTGCGGAAAGAAGTAGACGACCGTTATGACCTGCGTCACGGCGTAGCTGATCAGGGAACCGATGCTAAGTTGCCGCCGGCCGGAGTCCGCGTCCCAGAAGCAAATCAAAGCAATCAGCACCGACCCGCCGTAGATAGGTGTCAGCAGCCGAAAGAAGTCACCGGGGTTGCTAAACTGGTAAAACCGGCGGATGCGACCAAGGCTGTCGGGAAAGCCCCGGACCAAGTTCTTCTCATTAACAATGACGTCGAATAGATTACCACCCAGGACCACGCCGACCGCGATGATGGCTGCGCCGAGGGCAATCTGACCAATGAGTTCGGCGGTTGTCATGCGGCTTGCGTTAGGCGGTTACAGACAACGACGCAACCTCTTCCCGCGTGGGCATCGACGCCTGCGCGCCCATGCGCGTAACCGAAATAGCCGCGGCCTGGCAGGCAAACCGCACGGCCTCCGGCAAGCGTTGCCCTTCGGACAGCGCTACCGTCAGCGCGCCGTTGAAGCAATCGCCCGCGGCCGTCGTATCAACCGGCGTTACAGGCGGGGCCGCAATGCGTTGGCCGCTGCCGTCCGTGTGCAGATACGCGCCTTTTGCGCCGAGCGTAATGATGACGTTCGGAACGCCCATCTGGTGTAATTGCTCAGCGGCTTGTTCGGCCGAGACGATGTCCGTTACGCGGACGCCAGTCAGTAATTCGGCTTCGGTTTCGTTGGGCGTGATTAGAAACAGGTGGGGAAACACGTCGGCCGACAGCGCCTGCGCCGGAGCAGGATTCAGAAGGACGCGCAACCCCCGTTCGGCCGCCTGCCGAATGACGTGCTCAACGGTTGGTCGCGGCACTTCGAGTTGCAGCAGCACCAGCGCGTCGGCCGGGGCGGCTCGCAGGGCCGCGTCCGTTTCGGCGGGCTGGAGGTAGGCGTTGGCACCGGGCGCGACGGTGATGCAATTCTCGCCCCGCGCGTCGACGTTGATCAGCGCCACGCCCGACGGATGGTCCGGGTCCGTCAGGATGTAGCTCGCGTCGATACCTTCGTGCCGGAATCCGTTAACCGCCTGTTGCCCAAAGATGTCGTTGCCGACCTTGGCCACGAACGTAACGCGGCCGCCCGAATCCACGGCGGCCAACCGGGCGGCCGCGACGGCCTGATTCGCGCCTTTGCCGCCGGGGTTCATCAGGAACGTACCACCCAGGACGGTTTCGCCCGGTGCGGGCAGTTTATCGGTCTTGACGACCATGTCGGTGTTGGAACTACCGACGACCAGAATCTGAGCGGGCATTCGATTAGGCGCAAGTTGAGAACATACCTTAAAGCAGGTACCGCGCTTGTTTTACTACCGGCGGCTGACCCGACGGCAGCGACGTGGCAGTGCTACACCTGCCTTGTCAGAATCGGTAACCAACCGTAAGTCCGAAACGGGGCAGTAGCCGTTGCCCGCTCATGGCTTCGGGTATAATCTGGCGTAGCGCCGGGCGTTGGGTCGGTATCTGGTAGTGAAGTCCATAAAACAATTCCAACGTCACGCGCCGGCCGAGGGGAGCCTGGATGCCCGTCAGTGCGCCGGGCATCAGTACGTAGAGTTGTCGTTTTTCCTTGACCAACGCCCCATTCTGATCCCGGATAAACTTACCTTCGCCGTCGAACCGGTAATCGTCGAGCGTTAGGCGGGCGAACCGCCCGTACACGCCGACATAGAAACCGATGGGTGCCCGGTGACGTCGGGTTAGGTAATAGCGCTGTTCCAGCGTCAGCCGCTCGTAGTGAAACCGCCCCGGCGACGGCACATTGACGCTGCTGTATTTGTATTCGAAGCGTTCGGACCCGTAGCCAAACCCGACGAGGACCGAAACGCGCTTAGTCAGGC
>CAXUEB010000013.1:30989-31851 GCA_964249775.1 uncultured Spirosoma sp. | reverse complement strand
ACGAACTCAAAAAGCAACCCGCCCTCTCCTATGACGAACTGGCCCGGCTGGCTGGCGACGGCACCAACGTACCGGCCTTGATTAAGTCGCTGGTGGGCAAAAAGGCGGTCATTGTGTTCGAGGAAGTACGGGAAAAGTACGTGCCTAAGATGGTGCGGAAGGTCCGGCTGCACCGCAATTACGAAGAAAGAGAACAACTGCTGGTCTTGCTGAAGCGGCTCGAAAAACAACCCAAACAGCAGGAAGTCGGCATGCGCTACCTAAGCCACGTGCCGGTGCAGATCAACCCGGTGCTGAACCGGCGGGGCTTAGATAAAACGATTCTGAACCAGGACGAAAGCGTGTCACAGTCGTCGTTGACGACGCTTATCAAGAACGACGTGTTTGAATCGTTCGAGGTGATCCAACCGCGCTTTACGGACAATACGAAAACTACGCCCGCCGAGATCATCCTGACCGACGCCCAACGAGCAGCTTCGGCGCAGATCATGGCCAACTTCGAGCAGCGAAACATTGTTCTCCTGCACGGTATCACCGGCAGTGGCAAAACGGAAGTGTATATCGACCTGATTCAGCAGGCCCTCGCCGGTGGATCGCAGGTGCTGTACCTGCTACCCGAAATTGCCTTGACGACGCAGATCGTGGTGCGGTTGCAGCGCGTGTTCGGCGACAAAATGGGCATTTACCACTCCAAGTTTTCGGACAACGAGCGGGTTGAAGTTTGGAAAGGCGTCGTGTCGGGGCAGTATCAGTTCGTGGTGGGCGTGCGGTCGTCGGTGTTTCTGCCGTTCGACAACCTCGGTTTGATCATTGTGGACGAAGAGCACGAAACCTCGTACAAACAGCACGACCCCGCCCCGCG
>CAXUEB010000013.1:21650-30972 GCA_964249775.1 uncultured Spirosoma sp. | reverse complement strand
CACTGGCAGCAGGCTAAAGTCCTGCTTGGCTCGGCCACGCCTTCGCTCGAAACGTACTACCAAGCCAAGCAGGGGCGCTACGGTCTGGTCGAACTCTCCAAACGCTTCGGCGACGCGACGCTGCCCCGGATTCTGCTGGTCGATACCAAGCTGGAGAAAAAGCAGAAGCTGATGAAGGCCGAATTTTCGTCGGTCTTGATTGCCGCGTTGGAAGGCAACATGGAGCGCAAAGAGCAAAGCATTCTGTTCCAGAACCGGCGCGGCTACTCGCCTTACATGCAGTGCGAAGACTGCGACTGGACGGCCGAGTGCGCTAATTGCGCCGTTAGCCTGACCTACCACCAGCGCGACGCCGAACTGCGCTGCCACTACTGCGGCCACAAAGAAGCCGTGCCGCGGCTGTGCCCGACCTGCGGCTCGACCAAAGTTCGCACGATTGGCTTCGGGACCGAAAAACTCGAAGATCAGTTGCAGATTATGTTCCCCGACTCGCGGGTCTTGCGGATGGACTTAGACACGACCCGCGCCAAAGACGCCTACGGGCAAATCATCCGCGAGTTTGAGACGGGTCAGGTAGACGTGCTTGTTGGTACGCAGATGATTACGAAGGGCTTAGACTTCGACAACGTCAGTTTGGTGGGCATCTTCGACGCCGACCGGCTCATTCGTTTCCCCGATTTTCGGGCTACCGAACGCGCGTATCAGATGCTGACGCAGGTCAGCGGCCGGGCCGGGCGACGCGCCGGACGGCAAGGTACGGTGCTGATCCAAACCAATAGCCCGCAGCAGTCGATTCTGCAAAAGATTATCGAAAACGATTATAAGGGCTTATACGAAGAAGAAATTCAGGAGCGGCAGGATTTCAATTACCCACCCTTCTCGCGGCTTATCAAGCTAACCGTCCGCCACCCCGACAAAGTCATTAGCTACCAGGCCGCCGAGCGTTTAACCGCCGAACTGACCGATGCCTTGGGCAGCACCCGCGTACTGGGACCGGAGCAGCCGCTCGTCGAGCGCATCCGCAACCTGTTTCTGTTCGACATTTTAATCAAAATTGAGCGCGACAAAGTAAACATCAAAGCCGTCAAAACGTATATCCGCGACCGCATCAACGATATTCTGACCGACAAGGGTTTACGCCAGGTAAGCATCGTCGTGGATGTGGATTGTCTATGAGCCATGTTTTGTTATAGAATTCGTTCAAGAACTACTGGTACAATTTACATTTTCAATGTTATTTATAAAGTGTTTTTTGCACTATACTACTATTCATGAATCTCAATTAGGTATCATTCAGTTATACAGTTGGGGAAGGTGCTGCTTACGCTTCGTTCTAAAGGATTAGTTCATAACCAGTGAGCGGTGTGGAACCGATGTGAGTTTAGAGCCGTAGGCACTGCGTCAAAACGGCTACAGTTGGTACGTGGCCTTTCCAATTCTATCAATTGTAACGCTACTATAGCCCAAGCTTTATCCAACGCGATACCGTTTAGCGGCAATTGGTTTACCGCATAGTATCCTGTTTAATCACCACTAATTGTCTCGGCTACTCGATTGTCACGAAGGGGCGGCCGGGGGGGTCTAAACAACAAATCATCTGTTTGATGCACATGACATCCGTAGAAGAACAAGTTGCCCACTTGCGGCAGCAGATTGAAGCGCTCAATGAACGGGTGACGGTAATGGCCAGCCATAAAGAAGGCGAATTGCCGGTTGACGAGCAGCATGGCTCCGAGATTAGTGAGGTCGGCGTTAACCGACACCCTAAGCTGCACGGCAACGCATAAGGCGAGCGTCGGTCCCGAACCAAAACCAGCACTTGGGCTGCCGAACAGCGTAACGTAAAATTTGCCTGAACGCCGTCGTTTATCCTGCCGGCCGGTTATTTTTGCACCGGCTACGGCCGCTCTTGCCCAATTTTCTCTCCCTCATGTCCAAGAAAACCAAGATTGTGGCCACCGTTGGCCCGGCTTCCGAAACGAAAGAACAATTGCTGGCATTGGCCAAAGCCGGAGTAAACGTGTTCCGGCTTAACTTTTCCCACGGTACCCACGACGATCACCTCATGCGGCTCAACCGCATCCGCGAAATCAACGCCGAATACGGCATGAATCTGTGCATCTTACAAGATTTGCAGGGGCCGAAGATTCGCATCGGCAACGTTGAAAATAAGGACGGCGTTATGCTCGTACCCGGCCAACAATTGGTGTTCACCAACGACGACATTATCGGAACGGCCGAGCGCGTCAGCACGCCGTACAAAGACATGTATAAGGACGTACATCCGGGCGAACGCATCCTGATGGACGACGGTAAACTCGAAGTGCGCGTGGTGCGTGAAGAAGGCACCGACGTAATTACGGAAGTCGTATACGGCGGCATGATGAAGTCCAAAAAAGGCGTAAACTTGCCCAACACGCGGGTTTCAATGCCGGCCGTGACCGAGAAAGACTGGACTGATTTAGAGTTTGGTCTCGAACACGAGGTCGAGTGGATTGCCCTTTCGTTTGTGCGGGAGGCTTCCGAAATTTTGGAAATAAAAGAATACATCCGGGCGAAAGGCAAAAAGAGCCGGGTTGTGGCCAAAATTGAAAAGCCCGAAGCCATCGCCAACATCGACTCGATCATCGAAGCTACCGACGGTCTGATGGTCGCGCGGGGCGACCTGGGCGTTGAACTGCCCGCCGAAGAGGTGCCCATGATTCAAAAAATGCTGGTCGAGAAATGCAACAAAGCCGCCAAGCCGGTCATTGTGGCCACGCAGATGCTTGAAAGCATGATTGACGCGCCCCGCCCGACTCGCGCCGAAATCAACGACATTGCCAACTCGGTCATGGACGGGGCTGATGCCGTAATGCTCAGCGCCGAAACGGCATCGGGTAAGTATCCCATACTGGCGGTCGAAGCGATGGCCAACACAATCAAGCAGGTTGAGACCACCACCGATACGATTTACTACCGCTACCACGCCCACGTCAACGAGCAGCCGACCGAGAACGTCATCAACGACAACGTCGTTATGAGCGCCTGCCGCTTGGCCCGCGACACCAAAGCCAAAGCGCTGATTGGCATCACAAATTCCGGCTACACGGCCGTGCGCCTGTCGCACCATCGCCCGAAAGCCGATCTGTACGTCTTCTCTAACGATTCTCAACTGCGCAACACGCTGGGTTTGTACTGGGGCGTTCAGGTGTTGCCTTACGAGCAGAACCCCGACTTGACGATTGACGAAACCGTCGAAGGCATTAAGCAAACGCTGGTTAGTCAGCACAAACTGGCCCTGGGCGACATTTTTATTAATACGCTCAGTATGCCCCTAACGCAGGCCCGCCGGACGAATACGGTAAAGCTAAGTACGGTGGATTAAAACTGGGTGTAAGGTAGGGGTCCGGGCCGCCGGTGCGGTAAGTCGCTGACGCAAGTTTTAATTTCGCGTCAGTCCCTTACGCACTATACCCCTTCACACCTTACACCTGTTTTCCACAAAAAAGCCGCGAAACCAGGGGTCATCGCGGCTTTTTGGTACTCACTGAAAATGAAGTTCGTTCGCGTCGTTACGCGTTTGTTTCTGTATTGGCATCCGCTACCGGCGATTCGGCCGCCGTGGACTCGGCTACGGATGCTTCGCTGTTTGATTCGGCAATTTCGGTTGTCTCTTCTGGCTTCGTTTCAAACACCTCCGGCGCGTACTGCCGCAGGATACCGTACCAACTCACCAATTTCTTAATGTCCGACGTTCGTACACGCTCACGGTCGTAATCGGGCACCGCCTGCGCCATAAAATCGGTCAGTTCCCGGTCGGCACTTTTGGCGTTCACCGGCAGTTGCTCGCCAAACTGCCCGTTCACCGCCAGCAACACGTTGCCGAGCGGAATGGACTGTTCGGCCGTATCAACGTAAATCGAGATATCGTTCAGGACCGAAACGCGGGCTGTGGGTCCCATCATCGTCTTGGCCTTTTTGTCGTCCAGCGTTTCAACGATGACGCCCGCCCGGCTGGGCTTCAAAATTCGGTACAAGCCACTGTGTCCGGCAATGTTGGCAATCTGTTTTAAAGCTTCCATAGGTACTGTATGATAAACTGACAACGCCCAATTTGGTTATCGTATTACTCTGTTTGCGCTTTTTTGTATTCTTCGTTGAGCGGTCGGATAAACGAGAGAATGTCCTCGCGCCCGGTTGCGGTGACGGCTGACGTAATGAATAGCTGCGGGGTTTCTTCCCAGGTTTCGAGCAGTTTCGCCCGGTAATTGTCGATTGTTATTTGCAGTTTCGTCTTGCTGAGCTTTTCGGTTTTGGTAAACACAATTACGAACGGCAGACCGCGGGTACCGAGGTTTTCCATGAAATCAAGGTCCAATTTTTGCGGTTCAATGCGCGAATCAACCAACACGAAAATGCACAGCAGGTTCGGCCGACCCGTTAGGTAACCGTCGATGAGCGCGGCAAACTTCTCGCGCTCGGTTTTGCTAACCTGCGCGTAGCCGTAACCCGGTAGATCAACCAAATACCATTCCTTATCGATTAGGAAATGATTGATTAGCTGCGTTTTACCCGGCTTACCCGACGTTTTGGCCAGCGACGAGCGGCTGGTCAACATATTAATTAGGGATGACTTACCAACGTTCGAGCGGCCAATAAAGGCGTACTCGGGTCGGTCGGGTTTAGGACATTTGGCCGGGTCCGAATTGCTAACCAAAAACTCGGCTTGTTTGACGGGCATAACGTTTGGGGGTGAAACAGGCCGCAAAGTTCGGAAATAGTCTGCACAATGACACGCGCCGACTGGTTTGTGAATCTCAGCCCCATCGGCTAATTTGCCTCGCAAACCGCCAACGCCGGAAACGAAAGCGGTTCGCTGGTACGTTATACACTTGAAACCATCAATTACCGGCCCGCCGGTTAGCGCATGAAAAACGTAGTTTGGTTGCTGACCTTTTTGTTTGTCGGATTTAGTTCAGTGTCTACCCAAGCAGTCAACCCCAGTGGTCCGAAGCCGGTGGCCAACGCCGAAAAAGACGGCATTCAGTTTACGGAAGCATCTTGGAAGGAAATTTTAAGGAAGGCTAAAGCCGAAAAGAAAATAATTTTCTTGGACGCTTACGCGAGTTGGTGCCAGCCGTGCAAGCTGCTCCAGAAACACGTGTTTACGAAGAAAGCGGTGGGCGAACTTTACAACACCAAGTTCATCAACGTCAAAATGGACATGGAGCGGGGTGAAGGTCCGAACCTGTCGCAGATTTATCCCCTCGAAGCGTATCCCACGCTGCTGTTCATCGACAGTAACGGCCGGGTACTCCGCAAAGTGGTTGGTCTGCAAACGCCGGAAAACATGATTGCCATCGGGCGAAGCATCCGGTCGGCCGAATCGTACGGTCGGCCCCGCGATTTATAAGCAGCGACGACCTTAGACGAACCCCAGCTTTAGACCGGCTGGGGTTTTTGTTTTGCCATCAGCGCAGCTGCATCAGCCGCCGTTTCACGACTACGTACATAACCGTCAGTGCTCCTAACACAACTCCGGCCAGCGTCATCTGCCCCGTTACGGACCAGCTAAACGCCGACCAGGCGACGCCGTTGATGCCCAACTGCATCAGCGCGTACAGCCCCGACACGCGCAGGTGCGGCCACCCGGCCCGGTGTACCAACAGTTGAAACAGGTGCAGCCGGTGGGCCTGAAAAATGTTTTGCCGCAGGCGCAACCGGTGCACGATGGTTAAGACGCTATCGACGCCGTAAACGGCCAGCAGGAGAATGGGCAGGTACGTGTGTTCGGACCGGATGGTTTGCACCAGCCCGTACAGAAAGATGAAGCCCATAGAAACGCTGCCGACATCACCCGCGAAACACACGGCCCGCCGACGGGCGTTGAAGTAAGCGAAGATTACCAACGCGATAAACACGAACGCGTACAGCGTAAGATAGTCGGATTGGTCGGCTAACCCGTACCCCAGCGTTCCGACCGTTACCAGACTGTACAAGGCGGTCATGCCGTTGATGCCGTCCATGAAGTTGTACGCGTTTAGAACCCCGACGCCAATAATCAGCCCTCCGGCTAAGGCCCACCCCGCGTTGGGCAATTCGCCCGTTTGCATGAGCAACAACCCCACCGCCACGAACTGAACGCCCAAGCGGTAGCGGTTAGGCAGCGTGTACAGATCATCGAAGAAACTGACGAGCGCCACCAACGTCAGCCCGGCAAAGAAGTACGGCCCATCGAAGCCACCGAACACCACCGCTCCCAACGCAGCCACGTAAAACAGCACACCCCCGCCCCGGATCGTGGTTAGGTCGGTGTGCGAACTGCGCTCGTTGGGTTTGTCGAGGATGCCGAGCTGCCGGGCCACGCGCAGATAAAGCACCTGCGCACCGACCAACCCCATCGTTAACCACAGATACGTATTCATCGGAAAAGGTCGAGCACGGGGCGGGGACGCCAGTTGAGTTGCCGACGGGCAGCTTCGTCGGAAAACGTCAGCGAACCGGTCAGTTTTTGCAAAGTAAGGGAATCCAGCGGAAACCGGCGACCCAACCGCGTCCGGCTGGTCACGGCGTTCAGGCCGTCGCCGACGGCGGCAACGGCTTTGGCTACTGAGAACGGCACCGACGGCAGCGTCCGGCGACCCACGCGCCGGGCGAGGGCGTCTTCGAGTTCGCGGACGCTGGGGTGGTAGCCGTCGGTCAGGTGAAACGTGCCGCTGACCCCGGCCGCGCGCACGATGACTTCCGCTACGTCGTCGGCGCGGACCATGCTTCGGCGGGCGTCACCCGTGCCGATGCGGACGTAATAGCCGCGCCGGATGGCGTTCATCAGGGCCGCTACGTTGCCGCTGGGCGGGTCGGCTACCACCAACGGCAGCCGCAGAATGGTCAGGCAGACGCCGGTTCGGGCGGCCCACTCGCGCACGACGGCTTCGGCACGCACCTTGCTCGGTCCGTAAGCGTCCTGCGCTCGGAGCGGGGTTGTTTCGTCCAGCAAATTACCTTCCTGCCGACCGTATACCAGCACCGTACTGATGTGCACGAGTGCCTTCGGTAGGGCGGGCCGTCGTTCCAGCGCGGTCAGCAGGCGGGCCGTACCTTGAACATTCACGCGCTCGTAGTCGGCTAATTCATCGGCGTTGCGCGGCACAGAATGGGCTTTGCCAGCCGCGTGAACAACAATACCAATCGGTTCGTTGGGCAAGGCTGGCACGTCTCGCGCCAAGTCACAAACGACGTGTTGTCCGCTGGTGAGCGAACCGTGAAACGGCGTGCGGCCCAGCGTTGTGACGGAATGCTCCAACTTGATGCGGGCATAGATTTGGCGGCCCAAGAAGCCCGATGCACCCGTCAAGAGTACGTTCATACAAGAGTCGGTTCGGCGGTTGGCTCCCGCTGTTGAACGGTTTGCAAAATCTGCTGAGCTAACTGCTGCATGATGGTTCGACGGCCAAACCGGGCCACAAATTCCGGCCGGTGCGCCGTTCGGTACGGCGTCTGTTGCAATTGACTGACTAAACCAGCGACGTCGCCCGGATCGAACCGAATACTGTTGTCGAGATAGTCACGTACGAACTGTGCCGCGTAACCCGCTACGCCCGCTACAATGGGCTTATTAGTCGCGCCGTACTCGAACAGCTTCGACGGCAACACACGCCGAAACGCGGCTAAGTCGTTCAGGTGCGCAAACAGGTAATCGGCGTTCTGGTACTCCGTACGTAAAGCTTTACGCCCGACCGGTGGGCGCAGTTCAACGGTTTGGACGCCTTCCGTCCGAATGGCTTCTACCAGCTTCGCCCTTGCGCCACCGTCGCCAATCACCACGAAACGGTACTCTTCGCCCAACTGCCGGGCGGCTTGGGGAATTATTTTGTGCAGACCCTGCCCTTCGCCAATGTTACCGGCGTACAGAATGGTTTTGGGATACGATACCGCAGCACCTTTATTGGGAAGATTCACGAACTCGTCGTCGATGCCGTTCGTAGAATAGCTGTACGTAGCCTGCTGAAACGGTTTAAAATACGACCGAAATCCTTCGGATACCAGATTGATGTGCTTGGCGTAGCCGAACGTATAACGCTCTACGGCCCACAGCACCGGCCCCAGGCCCAGCCGCACAAGCCGACGGTCTTTAAACAATTCCAGAATCGTTTCCCGAAACAAATCACGAATGTCTAAAAACAGCGGAAGGCGCTGCCGCCGGGCGAACCGCGCGCCGAGAAAGGCCGTAAACAACCGCGACGACGAAGCAACGACCAAATCGTACTTACGCTCACGAATCAGCCGGTGCGCAGTCCGGTAGTACGCCACAAACGAGCGAATCTGGTCCAGCAAGCCGCTGTCGTGGGTGGGCACGGTCACGCGATCGATATCAACGCGGCCACCGTCATGGCCGCGCCGTTGCTCACGCGCGGGAGCCGGTTGCTGGTACGACTGGTAGCGGTTGGGCTGCGTCGTCAGCACGTGAATGGTATCGTCGGCGCTGAGTTGGTCAGCCAGTTCCGCGACCAGAGCCGTGTTACGGAATGAGCCGGGGCAAAGGTCCGGCTCGAAGTAAAAAGTTAGGTACAGAATGTTCATGCGGTGGGTATGATTCGGGTTTCTAACTGATTCGTGAATTGGACTTCCAAGCACAAACTGGGTAACAGCCGGTTGAACCCGTCGGCCAGTTCACAGGGCACTAAGCGCAGGCCCGGTTTAGCTTCGGACGTAAACATCAGCCGTATGGGTCCGGCAGTCGCGCCCTGTTCCGTTAGGGCCACGGTGACCGTCGGGTGAAGATGAAACCGCGCTATACCGGTCCGGTCCGATTTGATTCTCCGGCCGCTGTTATGCAAACAATCAGAGATACACAGTTGCTCTGGTTCAACCGCCCAGGTCCGTTCGTGCGTCATGTTCCAGGGCCGGTAGCCGTCGTGCCGGGCGGTCAGCCGGTTGGCGGTGTCTTCCAAAACGGTTACCCGTGCCCGCCGACCGACGCGAAACCCGGCCCACACCTCCGACGAATCGCGCCCGTCGACCGCTACCGTGTTGTGCGCAGCCGTGCTCCGCTCCCACGACCGGCGCGGTCCGGCGGCATACGTGGATGTACCACTATCGACGATGACGGGTTGCCCGTTTACGTACAGAACAAAGGAGAACGTATCGGCGTGGGCGTGGCCCGGCTGATGATCGGGACCGACCGGTCCAACGTCTACGAAAAGCTCGTAGCGAAACCGGTCGAAAGGCCGCACCACCGGCCCTGCGAGACGAAACAGGCGGTAACCACTCACCGTAAGCTGATGGCACGACGGTCCGGCGGTCGGTGTAGCCCGAACGGCCACACCCGCATCGTTAACCA
>CAXUEB010000013.1:5857-21640 GCA_964249775.1 uncultured Spirosoma sp. | reverse complement strand
CCGTTAGAAAAAGTAATGGCCGCCAGCCAACCTTGCATTTGAGCGGCTTTCTCACCCAAGAAATAGACCAGCGTCGAATCATTGTGCCACGCATCCGAACGCAGAGCCAGCCAAACGCTCCGCAACCGGTCGAGCAGCATCTGGTGGTATACAGGACTACGCTCTTCGTGCCCGCCGTCGGCCAGAATTTGTCTACCTAATTCAGTGCGAAGCAGTTTGGCGGCCGTTTGAAACCAGTTCCGGTGCCGGAAATACAATGCACCGGTCAGCAAGGCGAAGCCATTTTCGAGCAGGTGGTTGCCTGCCAGGTGGTATTCCAACCGGCGACGCAGCAGGGCCGTTTGGGCAAACAGGTGAGCGTTGATGACGGTATCCCGAATTTGGTGTCGACTCAGAAATGCCACCCAGTTGACGATGCGCAGCGACGTTGGATACGGCTCCAGCCCGTCGTTGAGCGTCCGGGTCTGACCGATGTAATCCCGAATCAGCCCCAAACCCGCTTCCGGCGTCAGACCGGGTTGATTCAAAAATTCGAAATAGTTGAGATGATACGTCCAGAGCTTACCGTTCGCTGCGTAGTTCCAGTCAATTCCGTCACGGAATGAAACGGATTGATTTAGAAACGTAGCGGTTTCGCCGGTCCATAACACGGGCTTGTCCGCGTCCGGCACGGCCAGAAAATACCCCACCGGCGACGCACCAGGCAGCCGAAGCTGGGCGGGACCGCGCAGCCGGTTCAGCACCAAGTACGCGATTTGCCGGGGCGTCAGGTGCCGCACGGTACGCCAGTACAGACCAAGCCGACGCATCATACCGCAGCCAGGATGGGTTGTGGATTTTTAACGCCAATTCCAGCCACGTCGACCCAGCGGCTTTCACGCAGGCTGTGCAGGGCGGCCAGCGTGGTCTGCGTCGTGTTGATAATGCCGGCGAATGGAATCAGTTGGTCGTTGGCGTCGGTAAATTGGCCCCCACGCACTTGCTCGATCAGCCGTTTCATTTGCTCGGCGTGGCCTTTGTCCTGCCGCCCGCTCCGGCTCGAAAAGCCCCGAAAGCCGTAACCGGTCAGCCGGCGAAAGTTGTCCAGCACCAGCGTCCGCCCCTGCGCATACACTTCCACGCGCTCCTTGGCGTAGGCTTTACTGCCGTTGGCGAAGTAGTTGACGACGCCCGTCGCGCCGTTTTCGTAGCGCAGCAGCAGCGTAGCCGAGTCGGCTGTTTCGGTTGGTTGTCGCCCCATTGCGTTCATACACACGCTTACCACGCGGCTGCCGGTCAGAAACGTAATCAGGTCCACGAAATGACAGGCTTCGCCCAGAATGCGCCCCCCACCCACGGCCCGGTCGTGCACCCAAGAACTCGCCGGAATGTTTCCCGCGTTCATCGTCGCCACTACGTTCATCGGCACCTCGCCCGACGCCGAACCGCCCAGTAAGGCTTTCATCGTTTGGGCAAAGGGCGAAAACCGCCGGTTGAAGCCGACCATCACCCGCCTGCCTGATGCCTGCTGCGCGTCGATGATACCGGGCAGTTCGTCGTCGTAAATGGCCAGCGGCTTCTCGACAAACACGTGTTTGCCCGCCCGCAGGGCTTCGGTGACCAAGCGGGCGTGGCTGTTGTGTCGCGTCGTAATCACGCACAGGTCAATGGCGAGGTCGTCCAGAATTTGCCGGTAATCGCTGGTGCTCTGCACAATGCCGTATTTTTTAGCTAAGAGCGTCGCGTTCAGGCCGCCCGCGCTGGCAATGGTTTTGAGGTTAGCCCCAGCCGCCTGGAGCGCCGGCAGCAAGGTTGCGCCGGTGAAGTTACCCGCCCCAATCAGGCCAACCGTGCCCGTACCGCCCGCAAAACGCGGTTCGCGCAGAATCACGACCGGCGACAACGCCACTGTTTCGGGATAACGCAGGAGCGAGGCAATCGTGAGCCGGGCGGCTCCGCCGTTGTTGCTCCGCCCAATCGGTCCGTAGATGCGGTCGTATTCGGCGAACGGCACAATTTCCGTAATGAACGGTTTTACGTCCAACTGCCCATTTGCCATCAATTGCAGAATAGTCTGAAAATTACGGCCTTCGGTCCAGCGCACGAACGGCAGTGGGTAATCGTGACCTTGCTGTTCGTAAACCGGATCGTAACGCCCCGGACCGTAGGAGCACGACACCTGAAACGTCAGTTCTTTTTCGTAAAAATCGGCCCGGTTCAGGTTCAAACCCACCACGCCAACCAGCACGATGCGCCCGCGTTTGCGGCTCATCCGGGCCGCCTGCGCAATCAGTTCGTCGCCCTTGGCCGAAGCCGTAATCACGATGCCATCGGCTCCCACCTCGCCCGTCAGGGAGAGAATCGCCTTTACCGCATCGGCACCACTTGCCGGATTAAGCGCGATGACGCCCCGCTGACGGGCCAGGGCCAGTTTGGCTTCATCCACATCTAAGCCGATGACGTGGCACCCGTTGAGCCGCAGCAGTTCGGCCGTCAGCAGACCAATCAGGCCTAAACCAACGACTACGATGGTTTCGCCCAGCGTGGGGTTCAACAGCCGGATACCCTGCAAGCTAATGGCCCCAATGACGGTGAAAGCCGCTTCGTCGTCGCCCACGGCGTCGGGCACGGGCGCGACCAGATTACGAGAAACGCAGACCACCTCGGCGTGGGGACCGTTCGATGCGACGCGGTCGCCGGTGCGCAGGTCCGTCACGCCCTCCCCCACCGCCAGCACCGAGCCGACGTTGCAGTAGCCCAGCGGCAAGGGCTGGTCGAGCCGGCGAAATACGGCTTCGAGCGTCGGCCGCAGCCCGTCGGAGCGGACCTTTTCAAGCACCTGCCGGACCTTGTCGGGTTGTTGGCGGGCCTTGGCGATCAGGTTAGCCCGTCCAAACTCGACCAGCATCCGCTCCGTGCCGAGCGACACCAGCGACCGGCGCGTCTGAATCAGCACCTGCCCCCGACCGACCCGCGGAACGGGCACCTCTTCGAGCAGCGTCTCGCCGGTTTTTAGGTTTTGTATAAGTTGTTTCATGGTTTTTTGGATACAGAGCGGCACAGAGAAAATCTAAAAAACCTTTGTGTAACTCCGTGCTTCTCCGTGCCGCTCTGTGTCCCAGCTTTTCTCGACAAGAATCTCCGCAATGCGCCCGGCGGCCCGACCGTCCCACAACGGCGGCACGACGCCCGGCTTGACGCGACCGTTCAGGAGTTCGCCTACCCGCTGCCGCACCGTAGCGGGGTCCAGATCAGACAGTAATTGGTTCGTGCCGAGCGTGACCGTCGCGGGTCGTTCGGTGCTGTCGCGGAAGGTCAGGCAGGGCACTTGCAGGTAGGTCGTTTCTTCCTGAATACCGCCCGAATCAGTGATGACAATGGCCGCCTGTTCCATCAGGTTCAGGAACTCCAGATACCCCTGCGGCTCCAGCAACCGGACGTTTGGCAGGCTTATCAACGGCTCCATCAACCCAAAGCGGATTAGGTTGGCGCGGGTGCGGGGGTGCATCGGAAACAGTACCGTTCGGTATTGGGCGGTATCGGCTACAATCCGCACGATGCTTGCCAAACCGGCTTCGTTGTCCACGTTGGCCGGGCGGTGCATCGTTAGCAGCACGTACTGCTTGGCTCCCAAGCCTAACGCACCAACGGTATCCAACTCGGCCGCTTTGCGCCGGTAATGGGCCAGCGAGTCGATCATGACGTTGCCCACGAAGTGAATCTTGTCATCGGCAATGCCCTCGCGGTTCAGATTGTCCAGACCGGCCTGCTCGGTCACGAACAGACGGTCCGACAGGTGGTCAGTCAGGATGCGGTTGATTTCTTCGGGCATCCGGCGGTCGCCCGAGCGCAGGCCCGCTTCCACGTGCGCCACCCGAATGCCCAACCGCACGGCTACCAAGGCGCAGGCCAGCGTGCTCGTGACGTCGCCGACGACCAGCACCCAATCGGGCCGCTCGGCGTTCAGCACGGTCTCGAACTTGGTCAGGATGTCGGCCGTCTGCGCGGTTTGTGTGCCGGAACGGACGCCGAGGTAGTAGTCCGGCCGGGGCAGGTTAAGCTGACCAAAAAATACGTCGCTCATCCGGGCGTCGTAGTGCTGCCCCGTGTGCACAATTTTCGACTCGATAGCCGGGTAACGCCCGAAGGCGCGGTGCAGCGGGGCTACTTTCATGAAGTTAGGCCGGGCACCGACTACGTTTAGAATCTTCATCGAGTTACGGATTGGGTTAGTGTATGGTTAGGCGGGAAACAAAGCAAGCTGGTTCACCCGCTGCACGTCGGCTTCCAGTCGGTCTAACTGGTCACCGAGCACGAAGCGGTCGGTAGTTCGTCGTTCCAGCACCATGTCGTTGAGATAGAGCATCAGCAGCGTCGACAGTTCGACTTCGCGCCAGTCGCGGTTGTCTTCCCGGAACGGCTGCAACACGGCGCGTTCGTGGCCCACGTCTTTGGGTCGGAATCGCCACGTCCGTTTCGCGGCTCCCTGCCAGACCGTCATGCGCCGGAAGTCGTCAATGCGGGCGATCAGGTCGCCGTACTGCACGTTGATGCCCTCGCTGATGCCCTCGAACGGCTCCGAGCGCGCCGTCAGCAGCATCGTGATAAGGTCGTAACGGTCGGTAGTAAACGTTACACTCAGGTTGTCGTCGGGTTCGGCCGGATTGGCATGGGCGATCTGAATGTCTAACCAATCGGGCAATCCCCGCCAGGCCAGCAGGTGCACCGTGAGGTCGATCCAGTGGCCCAGATTGCCGCACACGCGGGTGCCTTCGTCGTTTTGCCGGTACCAGTGATCGGGCGGAATCTGGTGACCGTTCACCACGTAACTAATGCTGAACGCCCCGCCCGGCGCGGAGTCCATGATTCGCTCGCGGAGGAGTTGAATCGCCCGCGCGTAGGGTCGATTATAACCCGCATACAACCGGCCGGTCGATTGACGCTGCGCCCGCAGCAGGTCGACCAACTGCGCCCGCGTAACGGCAAGGGGCTTTTCCACGTACACATCGACGTGCTGCTGGAGTCCCCGGATAGCGTAGGGCGTATGCGACGCGTGATTAGATGCGACGTAGACCACCCGCAATGCCGAATCGTTAAACACGGCTTCGGGCGTGTCCGCCACGCGCCGGAAGCCGTAGTACTGCCCCAACGATTGGGCCTGCGCCGGGTCCGTGTCGAACGCGCTCAGAAACGCGTTGCCCCGGTGCTTTTGCAGGAAGTAAGCAAGGCAGCTAAAGGCAAACTGCCCGCACCCAATCAGCGCGATCGTCGCCGGCCGGCGCAGGACGAGCGCGTTGGCCCACCGCATCCAGCCCACCCGCGGGTTTGTAGACTTCGCGCGGGTGCGGGCTACGGCCTTGTTGAGGGCGCGTGACCAACCGTAGATGCCCGCGAACCGAACAAGTTTCTGGATTTGAAGGCGTCGGCCGGTCGGTTCGGTCATGTCAGTGCGAGGGGGAAAACAGGTTTCGATAGCTTTGCTCAAACTGACCGGCCCGCAGGTAAGCGTCGGCCACGCGTCGCGCCCCAACCGCCCACCGGTTGTACGTTTGGGCGTCCAGGTCTGCCCCCTGCACCAGCGCGTTGGCCCAGGCCGATCCGTCCAGCGGCAAGTCCCACCCGGCCTCCTGAGCAAGTAGATTGCGCCACGGCGTCTGGTCGCTGATAAGCACGGGAAGGCCCGCCGATAGAGCCTCGTAGATGGCGTGGCCGAAATTTTCACCCTCGGTTGGCAGGACGAAAAAGTCGTAGTCCTTGATGGTTTCGGCGACGTGTTCGGGCCGGATGGCTCCCCGGTAGCGTACTGTACAGGTAGGGGGTAACCGCGCCAGCAACCCTGCGCACGTCCGCCAGTAGGTTTCGTCGGCAATCGGTCCAAAAATGTCCAGCACAATCCGCCCCCCAGTGTGCCCGGATAGCCGTTCGAGCAGGAAATGAAGCCCTTTCTTGGGCGTAATGCGCGACATAAACACCAACCGGGCCAAGCCCACTTGTTTGTGGTGCCCGGTGCGAAGCATCAACGGATTGGGCGTGTCCGGCGCGAAGTGCACCCGACTCTTCTCGAAATGGTGTTCAATAGCCAGCCGTTCTGCTTGGTCAGTGGCGTGCCAGACAATCTGCTCGGTGGGCAGCAGTCGCGTCAGCCAGACGAACGGCTGTTTCTTATAGCGCTTGAGCCGCAAGGCACCGGGGTGCAATTCACCCCGCGGAGCAATCACGATCCGCTGCCCAATCAGCAGCGCCAGCAAGAGCAACTGCCGGGTGAACGGGGCGAACAAACTGTTGGTGTAAACGTGATCGTACCGCTCTTCCGCAAGCAGCGCCCGGATGCGCCGGATCGACGTTTGCGCGGGCGACAGGTACCGAATTCGATAACCCGCTCTCGGCAACCACTCGTCCGTCGGCACACCTTCGTAGGGCGTTGTGTCGCCCCAATCGCGGTCGCGGGTCACGATGGACAAGGCGTAGTGGGTATTTATTAACGCAACCAGATTGGCCACCGATTGAATTGGCCCGCCAAATTTGTAGCCGGGTTGGTAGTGTTCGATGAGAATTAGCAGCGTTGGCTTTCTTGGATGGATCGCGCCGTTCGGATAGTTCATTAGCGTAGTGTTTGGTACAAAGCCGTGTACTGCGCCGTAACGCGTTGTACCGTAAACCGGTCGGCATTCGCCCGGCCCGCCCGAATCAGTTGCTCCCGGTACTCTTTATCCTGCCAAACCTGCCGAATAGCCCGCCGAATGGCCATAACGTCGGTGGGATCAACGTAGCAGGCCCCCGCCCCACCCACGTCGGTCATGGGCGGCCGGTTGCTGGTGATGACGGGCCGCCCGACCGCCTGCGCTTCCAGAATCGGCATGCCAAAGCCTTCGTAGAGCGACACAAACGCGACCAGATCGCACTGCCCGTAGAGCGCAATGATTGCGTCTCGGCTAAGGTCTTCGTACTGCCGGTAATTGATTCGACGTTCAGCCAGTTCGGTGACCTCAACTCCGGTTAGTTTACCGACAATCAGCAACCGGCAGGGCAGCCCGTCAATGGCCTCAATGAGCCGGCTAAGGTTTTTGTGGGGAGCCGTCCCGATGTGCAGCACGGTGGGCCGGTCGGTATTGAACGGTTGGGGGTTGTGGGTAAACGCGGAATCGTAATGACAGGGCACCACCACGGCTTTATCGGCCAGCCTACCCACGTACCGGCGCAATTCCCGCCGGGTTTTCTCCGAAACCACCGTAACCAAGCCGGCTCGGCGGATGGGCCAGTAGAACCAAAATAACCAGAAGATGCCGTATCGCAGCGACCACCGGCGTTCCCGGCTGAGCAAGACACAATCGTGGATCGTCAGCAGGGTTTTCGCGGCCGGGGTCACCAAAGCCGCGTAGTGCACGTCGCCCGTAATGTGTACACGTTCGGGTTTGGCGGCCCGAATCGACGCCAAATTTTTCCATACGGTTTTCGGACCGTGGCTAACGAACGGCAGTACGAACGTAGACGGCCTGATCTGACCCGCCCGGTGCAGTTCGCGCAGAATTCCGTCGAATAGAGTTTCCAAACTGTGGCCGGTGCCGGGGCTGCGCACGATTAATTGGACGTTCATGGCGGTCGCTGACTTACAGGTTAAGGCCAATTGCCTGGCCGGCTTTGTACAGCAAAAAGACAAACAGAATGCTCTGGGCCAGACCGCCCCAGGTCGCAAACAAGGACGTTTCCATGGTCATGCAGGTAAAAAACAGCTTGGGCAGCCAAAGAAGAACGGTGGGCGTTTCCTGCGCCAGGACAAACACCCGCTGGTAAACAAAGCCGAGCAGCCCACCGTACAACAGCACAAACAGCACCCCGCCCCAGCGCCCGAAATTGGCGTAGCCTTCGCCGATGGGCGAAATGTCGACGTTGTGGCCGTCCTTGAGAACCGTGGGCGTAAACCGGTGCACATTCGCCATGCCGTTCGAGAGGGGCTTTTCTTCCCACAAAAACCGCGGCACCACGGGCGCAATCAGGTTGACAAGCACTTCGCCATTCGCGTACGGTTCGTACTGCGGGACGTGGCCGATGGTCTGCCCGATGTAAACGCCCTGGTTGAACCGCATACTGAACAACAGGAGCATGTCGGGATTCAAGACGGCATCCAAGTTCTGAAGGCGGTTCATCAGCAGGTCCTGCATCAGGCCGGCGTCGCCACTGCGCTCGTCGGCCGTCAGTCCCCAGGTTTGCCGCCGGTAGTCAAACTTGATGGACTGAATAATGAGCGTCAGCAGGCAGCCCGTGATAAGCAGGCCTACTTTGGCGGGCAGCGGTATGCGCACCGGCGCACCGGCCAGGATGACCACGACGTAAAGGACGGCCCAGAAAAACAGATCGCCGAACATGCCGCCCCGCACGGACTGGTAAGCCAGCGTCAGCAGCGCCAGGCCGATGGCGAGGGATTTCCGGCGGGAATCGGAAAAAACGACGTACAGCACCCCGACGAACAGCAGCGACCCAAACAAGTGAAAGACGTTTTTCAGGGCAACCGGCACGATGGTTTCGCCCACCGAACCCAGTACGCCGACGGCGATCAGGCGGAAACCGGTCAACGAATTGCCCCGTAGGTACTCGTTGATCCGCCGAAAATACGCCGGATGATTACCACCAACCCGGTTACTGAAGTGATCCAAACACGCCACAAACGCCACAACGGCCGGCAGGGCATACGAAAAATAATCGGCTTCCGGGATGGGCATCGACGCGGGCGAGTACCGGTAGTGCACCACCGGCACGAACAGCACTTCCAGCACCGCAATCAGACTAATAATTTCGAGCAGGACAATGCGGTTGCCCAAGCCAATCACCACCTTGCATCCGTAATACAACAACAAAAGTGTCGCGGTAAGCTCGTAGCCGGCGTACCCATCGACGCCTGCCAGCGACGCGTCCAGTACGAATCCAATCGTCAGGTACAACCCGACCCGTCGTGTCAGTTTCATTGGCTTGCCGGCTTAAAGGTTAGTTGCTGCGTTGCGGCCCGGTTCGGCCGGTGGACGAATAAAGCTGCGGCTACGGCGAACTGACAGCCGCAACTGCCCACCATCGCCCAAGCCGCGCCCAGGAGACCAAGCCGGGGGATGAGCCATAGATTGAGCAAGATATTGGTCAAGGCCCCCACCACGCTGTGCCACAGAATGTACCGAGTTTGCCGAAAGGCGTAGAACTTGGTTTCCAGAAACTGAATACCCAGCGAAAACGTATACGCCAGCGCAATGACGGGCACCACCCGGAACGCCGGCCAGTAGGCATCGGACAGCAGCAACCGACCAATTACATCGTGAAAGGCCCACGACAGCGCGCATACCGGCAAGGCAACGCCCGCAAAAACGCCCAGATGCTGCCGGATAACCGGGTGCGCGGCCGCGGCCGGCTCACCGGCGCGTTGCAGGGCGAACACCTTTGGAGTCAGCAGGGCAATCAACGGCGTTGATAAGATGGCCATCCGCGCCCCGAGGCTGTAGCCGGTGGCGTAAAACCCCAGGTCGGCGGGTGGTAGCCAATACGCCATCAGGTAACGATCCGCGTAGTTAATAACCCACCCAAACCCCGCGTACACCAGCAGGGGCGACGCGTAGGCCACGTAACTACGCCACTGATCGAGCTGTCGGGTTAGCTGCGTCCAACGGCTGAACCAGCCGGTATCCGTCCGCAAGGGGAATGCCCAGTACATCGCCAAGAGGGCCGACGCGCCGTAGCTCATTCCAAAGATTAGCCAAAGGCCGGTAACTTGCCCGTCCGGCCCACCGATGACCACAACGCCCAGCAGCAACAGAGTCAGTACGGGCGGAAAGGCCTGCAACACGGCGTAGCGCCGGTGCTGAAACGCCACGTTGAGGTAACCGGTGCCCAGCGCGTACAGGCCCTGCGCCAGCGCACCCAACCAGATTAGCCCCGCCACGGCGGGTAGTTCCCCCAGACCAACCGCCCCCGCAACGGCCAGACCGACCAACGCGAACAACCGCGCGAACAAATTCCCGTGGAAGCTGACGGCCGTTGGGTCCGCGCGTTGCCGGACGGATGCGGTAAACGACTGAACCAACGGCGTTACCAAGCCCGAATAGCCCAGCGTCATCACGGCCATCTGAACGCTGTACGTGCCGAACTGAACCGGCTCAACGAACGTCGCGATGCCTTTGCCGTAACCCAGTCCCGCCAGGGCAGCAACACCCTGCGCGCCGTACAACGCGGTTAGACTCCGCCCCGCCCGGAGGGCTGGACCGGCGACAAGCGTACCCCGGACGTTTGTAGGCAGGCGTAACGGACGAAAGACGGACGGGCGCATTAGACGATTCGGGTGGGCATACGGTGAACGGATTGACCCAAGTAGTCGAGGGCGTCGACGTACCGGCGGCCGTAGGCGTCCCACGATTGGGCGGGTTGTTGACCAGCCGCCTGCTGCTGCATCCAGATCAGCTTTTCGGGCTGCTCGTAGAGTTCGGTCAGGCGGTGTGCGATGGCCCGCGAATCGCGGATAGAGACAATAAACCCGTTTTCACCGGGTTCGATTACGTCGGCGGCACCGGTGTTAGTCGTGGCAATCACGGGCAAGCCGCAGGCCAGCATCTGGGGAATCACCATCGACAGGCCCTCGTCAACCGAAGGCTGCACGCCCACCGACGCTCGGCTGAGGTACGACGCTAATTGGTAATGATCGACGTGCCCGAAAAACATCCAGTTCGGGCGCTGATACCGCCGAACGGTTGCCCTCATTTCGTCGGCTACCTCGCCCAAAAACCACACCTGGTATCGGCTTTCGGGCATGGGCAGTTGCCGCAGGGCTTCGAACAGATAGACCAAGCCTTTGCGAACGGTCAGGCGGCCGGGGTAAACAATGGTAAACGGCACGTTCCGCGCCTTGGCTGCCCCCGGTGCGGGTTGAAAATAGGCACTGACGCCGTACGGATTCACGACTAACTTATCCGCCCGAACGCCTTGTTGAAGAAACGTCTGCCGGACGTAATCCGATGGAATTGAAATCCGGTCGGCTTCGTCGTATTCCCGCAACTCCTTGTCGATCACGCGCGAATCGATGGCAAACGTCCGGCCGAAGCGCCCGTACTCTTCCCGCAGGAGTTGATCTTGGTGCACAATGTGCGATGATCCCCGTTCGACCACGGTTTGTTTACCGTCGGCCTTCGCCCGGCGAATGCTGCGCAGCGCCATCCCGCTCCAACCGACGAAGGTCGTATACTCGGCGGCCTGACGAACTAACTGCCCGGCGACCCAGCGGTCGAACAGGTCGTTGTTGGCAGAATCGTTCAGTAGCTGGAGTTTTGCCGCGACGGCCAGTGGAGTCAGGGTACGAACGTACGCAACCGGAATCTGCTCCTGATCCGTCCGCGACACAAACCGGCGCAGGAACGTATTGCGTTGGTGGGCGTAGCGGGTATAAAACCGGCATAGCTGCCCGCGCCGGGCCAACTGTTCGGCCAGGTTAAACGCGTGAAACTTACCGGAACACGATACGATGACCATACACTACGGGGTTAGGATTGGCGTGGATGACAGAAAAAATTGCCTAATCTGACTGACCCGGTGGTCGTAAGTGTGATAGGCCAGCGTGTATTGGAATCCTTCGCGCCGAATAGGATTGGCGTCGTGTTGCATCGCCCACTCAGTCTGGCTCATGAGCGCGTCGGTATCCGCGTAGGTCAGGCCGTGCTGCCCGTCCCGGTACTCTTCCGCGAACTCCGGGCAGGCGCTGCTTAGTTGCAAGCCGTGGGCGATGGGCACCTCAAAGAAACGCATGTTGGCCGCCGGAAAACCGGTGGCGTCAATGCCGTTCAGGTTGATTCGGCTGCGGTTCATGGCTTCGGCGTAGGCCCGGCCTCGCAGGGGTTCGGCCCCGACGAACGGCCGCAGCACCCGGCTTCGGCTTCGCTGCCAGTCGGTTCCCCAAATACGCAGGTTCAGGCCGGGAAAGTGCCGCGCAATAGCTGTCAGGGTCTGCTCGCGTTCGGGCCGCCGTGCGCCGATGAAAATCAGATCGTGCGTAAACCGCGCGGGTACGGTGTCGATCCGGTGCAGGTCTGGGTCGGCGGCCAAGGGCACCCACTGCACGTTCTGAAACCCCAGCCGGCTAAACACCGGCACCGACGCCCGGCAGTAGGTCGCCACGCCGTCGTAGAGCGGGGCGGCCTGCGCCACGTGCGGTTGCAGGTTGGTCAGCGGATCGGGCCAGACCAGCACGAAGCGCGTAGTCGACAGCGACTTGATAAAGGCCAGCGTGCCGAACAGCACCGGCGCGTTGCAAAACACCAACGCCAGATCGGGCTTGGCCGCCCGGAGCGCCAGGGCCAGATCGCGGTTTAGTTTCCGCTGCCAGGCATCGATGGGCACAAACCGGTGGAATGCCCGACCCAGCTTGCCCAGACGCACGTAAGGTTGCTGATGGGCGTCCATGTCGAACACGGAAACCTCCGCGCCCAACCGCTCGAACGCCCGCTGGTACGAACCTTCCAGGGCGTCCGCCCGTCCACTACCTATCAGGCAAATCTTCATACGGGCTGGGCGGTTAGCGGTGGTCGGAATTGGTCAATAATTCGGTCGTAGCTGTACAGACCAATTCGCCGGATGGACTCTTCCCCCATCCGGGCCTTCTGGTCCGTGGATAGATTTAGGAAGTTCTGAATGGTTTGCGCCAGGTCCGCTACGTCGCCACTGCGGAAGCCGAAGCCGTTCTTTCCTTCCTCAACCAGATCGGCGTGGCAACCCGTCAGGTTCGAGACGATTACCGGCAAACCGAAGTTCATGGCTTCGTTGACCGCCAAGCCCCAGGTTTCGCCGATGCCCGACGCCATCACGAACAGGTCGGCGACGGTGTAGTAGTGGGCGATCTGCCCCTGATTAACAAAACCCGTGATGTGCACGTCAGCCAACTGATGCGCGGCCCGGAAGGCTTCCATCGCCGGTCGCAGCTCGCCGTCCCCCACAAACACCAAGGCCAGATCGGGCCATCGGGACCGGAGCTGCGCGTAGGCCCGGAGCACGTCCATCGGCCGCTTCTGAGCGATTAGCTTACCGACTGCCAGCAGTACGGTTTTGCCCGTCAGCTTTAGCTCCGCCCGCAACGCGTCGCGGTCCGGGCGTAAGGCGCGGTGCTGCTGCCGAAACCGGTCGTTATCGACGGCGTAGGGCGCAAACGTCAGGCAATCGTCGCTGATGCCGAACGCCCGGTAGAACCGCCGGTTTTCCTCGCCGATGTAGTAGAACCGGTCGACCTGGCTAAACACCAATCGTTTCAAAAACCAGCGACGCAGCACCCGTTTGATGCCCGATTTGGCCGACTCGTGCGACAGCGGACTTTCGCCCCGCAGACCCACCGTGTGCCCGAACGCCTTAGCCGCCCACAATGCCAGCAGGTTCGACGCGTAGGCCCAGCCGTGACTGATAACAAGGCTATTGGCGGGTAATCGGCGCAGTTCGCCAACGATGCCCCCATTAAGCAGCCCGAAGAAGCCATTGTACAGCGACGGCTTCCACGAATCGTTCCGCACGAACTGGTACGCGTAGCCGTCCAGCAGCGGAAGGTCCCACCGTACGCGCGTACTAAACTGCCGGTCAACGTAGCCGTCGACGGTTTCGTCGGACAGGTACAGCACCCGCAGCGCGACGCAATCGCCGGCCGCCCGCGTCATTTGCTGATACAGCGGCACGGCGTACTGAGTGGGATGCGAATTGATAAAGACAATTGTTCTCACGGACCGGACAAGACTATTTTTTTAGGCGATTGAGGAAGGTAAAGCCTTTCGTTACCAATCGTTTCGGCTTTTCGTCGTCTTCGTGGTAACCCGCCCGGTAGCCGTAGCCGTATTCTGAATCGTAGCCATAGCCGTAGTGGTACTCGTATTCTTTGCGGGCCAGAATGCCGTTGATCAGTACGCTTAGGTTCTTGAACCGCTTTTCCTGGTACAGCGACTCGATGGTGTTGAGGTACGTTTTGTTGGTATACAGGTGCCGCAGGATATACAGCGTCAGGTTGGCATGCGGGGCCACGCTGAAGGCGTCGCTGACCAAGCCGATGGGGGGCGTGTCGGCAATGATGACGTCGAAGCCTTCGCGCAGGGCCGCAAACAACTCGCCCATGCGTTTGCCGCCGAGCAGTTCCGACGGGTTGGGCGGCAGCGGACCGCACGGAATGAAAAACAGATCGTCGTAGCCGCCGACGGGCTGAATAATTTGCTGGAGCGTGGCCCGGCCCACCAGGAAGTTGGAAACGCCCTGCGCGGCACTGACGCCTAAATATTTGTGCAGTTTCGGCTTGCGCAAATCCAGTTCCAGCAGCACCACCCGCCGGCCCGTGAGCGCCAGACTCGCGCCCAGGTTGAGCGACACAAATGACTTGCCTTCCCCGCTGACACTCGACGTAATCAGAATGGTTTGCGGCCCGTCGGCTTCGTCGCCCGTAAAGAATTGAATGTTCGCCCGCAGCGCCCGAATCTGCTCCGACAGCAGCGACCGGCTCGACGAACTGACTTCCAGCGGGGAGGTGATGTCGGCCTGCACCAGTTCGCCGATGATGGGCACCTTCGTAACGGCCTCGATCTCCGACTTGCGCGCCACTTTGTTGTTGAGAAAGTCCACCAGCCACAGCGCCACGACCGGCACCAGCAAACCCAGCACCAAGGCAAACCCGTAGTAGGCGCTCCGGCGCGGTTTCACCGGCTGAAGATCACCCTTGGGCGCGTCGACGATGCGCAGATCCGACACCGTAGCCGCCAGCGACAGGGCCGTTTCTTCCCGTTTTTGCAGCAGGTACGTGTATAATTCACCTTTGATGCCTTGCTGCCGGGAAATGTCCAGTAGCACCCGTTCCTTGCGCGGAATGGTCTGCATCACCGACTCGACCCGCTTATTCGACGCCCGGAGGTTGGTCTGTGTGCCCAGCAGCACCTTGCGCAGCGACTGCGTATGGTCACTGATGTTGGCTTTGGTCAGGTGAATTTGACTATCGAGTGTTTGCACGGCCGGGCTACTTTCGGGCACCGTGCGAATCAGTTTCTGACGTTGCATTTCCAAATCAAACAGGTTGGTCAGCAGGCCCGTCAGCACCGGGTTTTCCAAACCGATGGGTGCGGGAGCCAAGCCTTCCCGGCCCGACTTGCTGGCGATGTAGCGTTCGATTTCGGCCAGCGCCCCGAGTTGAATGGACACCTGATTTAGTTGCGTATCGCCTTCCCGCACTTTTTCCAGAAAAACGGCCGATTCGGTGCTTAGGTCCACGATGCCCGAGCGCGTTTTGTACGCCTGAATGGCCTGTTCTACGCCGGCCAGTTCGCGCGCAATCAAGGTTAGCCGGCCGTTGATGAACCGCAGCGTGTTGGCCGCCGTGCGGTTCTTGTAGTCCAACGACGACCGGTCGTACCCCCGGATCAGGCGGTTGACGAAGGCCGTGCCGCGTTCAATGGACGTATCTTCTAAGCGCACCCGCAAGACGTACGACAAGCGGCTGGCCTGCGTAACCTTGAGCCGCTCGCCGTAGGACTTGACTACGTCGTCCTTGGCGGCCGTTGTCAGCAGCAGCGTCGTGTAGGGCCGGACGGCTTCGGGATTCCGGCGAATCAGCAACCGACCTAAAGGCGTGTCGACGGGCCGGTTAAACGGGTACGTAATTCCGTCCAGTGCAACACCGTCGCGGGTAACGACTACCGCAACGGGTTCGCCGAACAGGGCTTCGTTTGGCGTCAGGAGCGTGACGCGGATGGGCGAGCGGTTGAAAATAGCGCGCTCGTGCAGCCCGTCCCGGACGGAGAACGCCACGTCTAAGCCCAGATCATTTACAAC
>CAXUEB010000013.1:0-5847 GCA_964249775.1 uncultured Spirosoma sp. | reverse complement strand
TTTACAACTTGTTCGGCCAGCGTGTAGGAGCGCAAAATTTCAATTTCGTCGTCGATGTTGCGGTTCGGCGCGAAGATGTCCAGCTCGCGCAGAATGTCTCCTTTGGGCGACACACCTTTGTTTTCGTCCGAGCTAATCAGCACGCTGGCTTGGATGCTGTAGACCGGCTTGATGGTTGCCAGCAGCAGATACGTCGCCAGCCCGCTCACGGCAACGGCCAGTCCGAACCAGTACCAGTTTTTGAGGTACTTGGTCAAGAGAAACTTAACCTCCTCCGGGTTGAAAGGGGCTTTTAGGACGGTACTCGGGTTCATCGGGTTCAGGGCAAGTTACGCGCCCCCGGTGGGGCAAGGACATTGATGGCTCCAGCGCAGCGCGAAAGAACGCGGGCAACCGTCGCTCAAATACGTAGCGTCGTCACGCTACGGTCGAGGACGGCTTTCAGGTCGTATACCACGCTGCGGTCGTCGCGGATTAGGTCGGCCATTCGTAACGCTAAAAATTCGCGGTGCGCCACGGCCAAAATAATGCCGTCGTAGGCCCCGGAACGAGGCTGCTCAACGAGCTGGATGCCAAACTCGCGTTCAACCTCGCCGGCTACGGCCCAGGGGTCGTATACGTCGACGGTAATGCCGAATTCACCCAGTTCGGTATAAATGTCGGCCACCTTAGAATTACGGATGTCGGCGCAGTTCTCCTTGAACGTAAGGCCCAGCAGCAGGACATGACTGCCCGCCAGGGGCAGCCCGTGCCGGCTCATTTGCTTGACTAACTTGTGGGCCACGTGCCGGGCCATGTCGTCGTTAACCCGCCGGCCCGACAGAATGACCTGCGGGTGGTAACCTAAGCGCTGCGCTTTGTGAGCCAGATAATACGGGTCGACGCTGATGCAGTGCCCGCCGACCAGGCCCGGCTTGAAGGGTAAGAAGTTCCACTTGGTGCCGGCCGCTTCGAGCACGTCGCCCGTGTCGATGCCCATGCGGTCAAAAATCAGGGCCAGTTCGTTGACGAACGAGATGTTGACGTCGCGCTGGGCGTTCTCGATGGCTTTGGCCGCTTCGGCTACCTTGATCGACGGGGCGCGGTGCGTACCGGCCGGAATGATGGACGCGTAGAGCCGGTCCACGAAGTCGGCCGCTTCGGGCGTCGAGCCGGACGTTACTTTGAGAATGGTGGTCAGCGTGCGCTCTTTGTCGCCGGGGCTGATGCGTTCGGGTGAATAGCCGCAGCAGAAATCCCGGTTGAAACGCAGGCCGCTGTATTTTTCGAGCACCGGCACGCAGTCTTCTTCGGTGCAGCCGGGATAGACCGTCGATTCGTAGATGACTACATCGCCCCGTTTGAGGTGCCGGGCGAGGGTACGGCTGGCGCTGAGCAGGTACCGCAGGTCGGGGTGCTTAGCGGCATCGACGGGCGTTGGAACGGTAACGACGAAAACGGTGCAGCGGGCTAATTCGGCGGGATCGTCCGTGAAGCAAAGGTGACGGCTGGCGCAGAAGGCTTCGGGGCTGATTTCGCGGGTGCGGTCGAAACAGGTTTGCAGCTCGGCAACCCGCGACGCGTCGATGTCGTAGCCGACGGTTTGGTAGCGCTTACCAAATTCCAGGGACAGCGGCAAGCCGACGTAGCCTAAGCCAATAACGGCCACGTTGCTTCCTGCCAAAGTCGGCAGCAAATTCATTGCGAAAAAGGTTAGTTACGGTAGGTCAAACAACCGAACCGACAAAATCAGTCCGGCAGATGCACAAATGTAACACACTCCTTCGGCGGCTTGCAATGATAGCGCAAAATATTTATCAATATAGTTACTTGATAGAATTGGGCGGTCTCCCGCTGCTACTCGGACCGTTCCGTCGACACCAGCGACGCATTCCGCAGGGGCTGTTTGCGGAGTCGGTCATAATTCGCCGAACTAAACAGTTTGACCATACGGTCCAAATCAGCAGGCCGGTGCAAGTCGCTGCCGATGAAGTCAACCCATTCGTTGTTCAGTAGCCGCTGCGCCTGCCACTGGGCGTCGACCCCGTACTGCCCGACCATCGACATCCAGTTGAGCTGGAACAAACACCCCTGCTCGCGCAGCCGGGCCAGCGCCGGTTCATCGTTGCGGTAGAACCGGTAGCGCTCGGGGTGCGCCAACACGGGTGTGTAGCCCGCCGTCTGCAACTGAAACAGGATGGTTTCTAAGTAACGGGGCACCATCACAAACCCGGTCTCGACCAGCACGTACCGCTCGGTTCCGAACGTCAGCAAATCGTTTTCGCGCACCAGCGCGGGGAAAAAATCGTCCAGCATGTACTCGGCCGCCACCTCGACCTGCAACGGCAGGTAGTGCTCCGCCACGAGCGTTTGCAACCGGCTCAACCCCGCCCGCAACGAGACCGACGTGTTGTGCGGAAACAGGTCGCGGCCGACGTGGGGCGTTGTAACGACGTGCCGGACGCCCCAGTCGGCTAACTGCCGCAGACAGGTTAACGCCTGCTCGTCCGTCGCGACGCCGTCGTCGACGCCCGGCAGCAGGTGCGCGTGCATATCCGCCCGCCAGAAACAAGGCTCCGACACGTCTCCACCGGTCAACGCCGTCGGGTCAGCTTGTTTTCGAGAAAGCCATTGCTGAAACTGCCGCCACATGATTCTGGATAAATGGTAACGTAAAGATAAGTTTAATTGGCGGTTAGACACATAGATCACTGATTAACCGGCCGGTCATTGCCGGTTCGACCCGTTCAGTCCATTGGCGGATTCACCCATCGCTTATAACCGCTGCATCAACCGGACGACCATCTCGGCTTTCCACGACGCAAAATCACCGGCCACGATGTGTCTTCGTGCCTGCCGCACCAGCCACAGGTAGAACGTTAGGTTGTGGATGCTGGTGATCTGCGCGGCCAGCAGTTCTTCGGCTTTGAACAAGTGGCGCACGTACGCTCTGCTGTAGAACGTACTGGCATAGCCGCCCAATTCGGCATCAATGGGACTGAAGTCGCGGCTCCACTTCTCGTTTTTGATGTTCAAAATGCCCGCCGTCGTGAACAACAGCCCGTGCCGGGCGTTGCGGGTCGGCATCACGCAGTCGAACATATCGATTCCGCGCGCGATGCCTTCGAGAATGTTAGCCGGCGTCCCGACGCCCATCAGGTAGCGCGGCTTGTCGGCGGGCAGAATTTCGTTGACCAGTTCAATGGTTTCGTACATGGCCTCGGCCGGTTCGCCCACGGCCAAACCGCCGATGGCGTTGCCTTCGCGCTCCTTACTGGCAACGAACTCAGCCGACTGCCGGCGCAGGTCGGGGTAGGTGCTGCCCTGCACGATGGGAAACAGCGTTTGCCGGTAACCGTAGTGCCCGTCCGTCGCGTCGAAGCGGGTTAGGCAGCGGTCGAGCCAGCGGTGGGTCATCTCCATCGACTGCCGGGCGTAGCCGTATTCGCAGGGGTAAGGCGTACATTCGTCAAAGGCCATGATGATGTCGGCCCCGATGATGCGCTGAATATCCATAACACCCTCCGGCGTAAACTGGTGCTTAGAGCCGTCGATGTGCGACGTAAACTGAACGCCTTCTTCCTTGATTTTGCGCGTATTCGACAGCGAATACACCTGATAACCCCCGGAATCGGTCAGGATGGGCCGACGCCAGCCGTTGAAGCCGTGCAGCCCCCCGGCCTGGCGCAGCACGTCTAAGCCCGGCCGCAGGTACAGGTGGTACGTATTGCCCAGAATAATCTCGGCGTTGATGTCAGTTTCGAGTTCGCGCTGGTGGACGGCCTTGACGGTGCCGGCCGTGCCAACGGGCATGAAAATAGGCGTTTGAATATCTCCGTGATCGGTCGTCAACGTACCGGTGCGGGCTTTCGACTGCGGATCGTGGTGAGTAATCGAAAATGTCATACACCGGTTAACGCTGCCCAACTTTGCCAAAGTTCAACGCGTTGGCAAAGTTTGTCGGGCCGGGGTGGTTATCTTTGCAACCGAATCGACGCCTATCCGTCTAATGAGCAAACGTCTTCTTTTCTCGTGATTACGGCGCTGCTGATAACCTGGCTGATTGTGGTCGGCATTCAGCTTCTATTTATCGTTTTCGTTTATTCAAGAACGGCTTTTTACCGCCAACCGCAACCAACGCTCATTGGGCCAGAGCCGTTGACCGCTCAGCGCGCACCCGTTTTCCAACAGCAAACCAGCTTCGCTTACGGGACCAAAGCCCCTGATCGGGAAGAATCGACCGACGCGAACGGCGCATTTGCGCTGGGCGAATCCACGCCGGGCGTTACCATTATTGTCTGCGCCCACAATGAGTACGACAACCTAATCGAACTGTTGCCCTTGTTGGACGCCCAAACCTATCCCCGTTTTGAAGTGCTGGTGATGGACGACCGCTCGACCGACGGCACGCGGGCGTACTTGGAAAACGGCATTGCCCACCTCAGCCGCGTCCGGTTCATCCGCGTCGACCGGGAGCACGAACACGTCACGCCCAAGAAATATGCCCTGACCATTGCTCTCAAGAAAGCCCGCTACCCCACCGTGCTGCTGACCGATGCCGACTGTCGCCCAGCCTCGGCCAACTGGCTGGCGGGCATAGTTGCGCCGTTGGACGCCCCGGTGAAGGAGATCGTTTTGGGTTTTTCGCCCTACGAGTACCGGCCGGGTCTGCTGAACCTGCTAATCCGGTCAGAAACGCTGTTTACCGCCGTGCAGTACTTCTCGCTCGCGCTGGCCGGTCGGCCGTACATGGGCGTCGGCCGGAACTTAGCGTACCGCACGCAGACGTTCTTTGCCAACCGGGGCTTTTACACCCACAAGAACGTGCTGGGGGGCGACGACGATCTGTTTATGAACGAAGTGGCGACGGGCCGCAACACCGCCGTCAGCCTCGATCCGGCGACGTTCGCCTGGTCGAAACCCAAAGAAGCGTGGGCCGCGTGGCGAACGCAGAAACGGCGGCACCTAAACGTGGGTAAACATTACAAACCGGGTCACAAACTCCGGCTTGGCCTGCTGACCGGTTCGCACGTGCTGACCTGGGGTCTGGGCCTCTTAGTCAGCCTAACGGTTCTAACGATAACTTTGTCGAACCGTTCGTTTACCGCGACCGAGTGGCGGCTTTTAGAAATCGCGACGGGCGCGTTTGTTGTTCGGTGGCTGGCGTTCTGGGGCTTTGTCGGGCGCATCAGTTACCGGCTTGGCCACACCGTGCATTGGGCCATCATACCATTGATTGACGGAATGCTGGGCGCTTACTACGGAATTACGGGCGTAAAAACCCTGTTCACCCGGCGAACAAAACGGTACGTGTGGCGATGAAGTAGCTTGGACGGCCACGTCCGGGTATCGTACGTTAGTCAGTAATCCTTACGCCCGGACGTGCCCGTCCAGCGGCTACGACTATGCAATGAACATCGACCTCATTACCAAATACTTCCCCAACCTAACCGATCGGCAGCGCGAGCAGTTTACGGCCCTGGACGATCTGTACCGCGATTGGAACGCCAAGATCAACGTTATTTCCCGGCAGGACATCAACGCGCTCTACGAAAAGCACGTGCTGCATTCGCTCGGTGTCGCCAAGATTGTCCAGTTCAAGCCGGGCACGGAGATTTTAGACGTGGGCACGGGGGGCGGCTTCCCGGGTATTCCCTTGGCCATTCTGTTCCCGATGGCCGACTTTCACTTAGTCGACAGCATTGGTAAAAAAATTAAGGTCGTGCGGGAAGTAGCCGACGCGCTGGGGTTAATCAACGTAAAGGCCGAGCAGATTCGCGTTGAGCAATTAGATACGACGTATGACTTTGTGGTGAGCCGGGCCGTCACGCGCCTGGAGCCGTTTCTGGGTTGGGTGCGCTACAAGAT
>CAXUEB010000012.1:19613-32044 GCA_964249775.1 uncultured Spirosoma sp. | reverse complement strand
GCTTGTGGAGATCATCGTGGGTCGCCAAACTTCCGATTATGCCTTGGCGGTGGCGATGGATTACGTTCGTAAAATCAAGAAGACGCCCATTGTCGTGAATGATTCACGGGGATTCTACACCTCCCGCTGCTTTGGTACGTACACGGCCGAGGGCATGGAACTGCTCAACGACGGCGTCTCGCCCGTGCTAATCGAAAACGCAGGCAAAATGGCCGGCATGCCGGTTGGTCCGCTGGCCGTGCACGACGAAGTGGCGCTGGATCTGAGCCTGAACGTCATGGATGAATCTATCCGGGCGGGCGTCATGCGCACCGACGAGCCGACGTACCAGATGGTGCAGAAGATGAACGAGCTGGGCCGCGTTGGCAAAAAAGCCAACGCCGGGTTCTACGATTACGCGGAAGATCAAAAAACGCTGTGGCCGGGATTGGCGGAGTTGTTTCCCGTGGCGGAGCAGCAACCGACGCTGGACGAAGTGAAAACGCGGCTGCTGTACCGGCTGGCTCTCGAAGCCGTGCGCTGTTTTGAAGAAGGCGTCGTTCGCACGACGTTAGACGGCGACCTCGGTTCCATCTTAGCGTGGGGTTTTCCGGCTTACACGGGCGGGGCGCTCTCGTTCGTGGATTTCGTCGGCGTCAATACGTTCATCCAAACCCTTGACCGGTTGACCAATCAATACGGCGAACGCTTCCGCCCGACGGAGAAGCTGCGCGAGCGAGCCGGAAAAAAGGAACTGACAAGTTAACTACTCACAACCGTGATCGCCGAACGGTCGATTTGTTTATCCAAAATTTAGTTTGGGACCTCTACGTTAATAGAGTGTCTTTTGCGGGTAGGTTACTTGATAGGCGTACGGCGTTTTACAAACGCACGTTCATAAAATGCCATGAGGGGATAATCCTTTTCAGGATTATCCCCTTTTTGAATGCTGCGCGGCTACCTATTTTGCGATAAGCAACTTAGAACTCAGGATGGCATCATCTAAAGTTATTCGAACTACGTATAAATGATCGCCCAGCGAAGCTGTTTTCAACGTGTACGAATTATCGCCAACAACGGTTAACACGTTTTCAGCGTAGGAAACCCTTCCCCGTTGATTGACCAATTCAATCAACGCTGTAGAAGCGGACCGGCTTTTGAAATGGATCGTTACTTCATCGCCGACGGATGCTGGATTAGGAAATACCCTTACCGATTTATTGACCGTAGCCTCATCGCCTAAACTTTCGGCACCTACCCGTCCGGCTGTCGCTGCGGGGACCGTGCCATACACTAAGAACTGTATATCCTTTGATTCGCTGGCACCTGATTTGAAATAAGAGCCGTTCGCGTACCCATTGGTGGGTCTGTAGGACAAATAATACTTTTTACCCGTAGAGGTGGAATTACTAAAATTCAGATAGTAGGTGGTGCCGGCTGTAAGGCTTACCGGGCTACTGAATTGTACCGTAACCGTCTGGAACGACTTACCCTCCGAAACATTGGTGATCGATGCGGGGGTGATGCCCACGGAGCTTCCGGCAATCGGATTGCCATTGACTGACCTTCCAATGTTAAACTGTAGGTTTTGCGTTACTCCAGACACATCTTTGGATACATACAGGACAACTTTGGTTACTGTATACGTGCCGGCACCGGCAGTACCGTACAGGAACGATTGAGCACCGTTTTGCCCTAAATTTACCTCTACCTTATCTCCGCCTACGTTGTGGGTTATTAGTAAGCTTTCGGAAGCCTGAGCCAACGTGGTCACGTTCAGCGCAGCGCTGTTTGCCGACAGATTACCGGCGGCATCCCTGGCCCGGACGGTAAACGTGTAAGCCGTGCCGGGGGTCAGCCCGGTTACGGTAAAGGCGGGCGTTGTTGAGGCACCAACGTTGGTAGCTCCCCGGAAAATATCATAACCCGTCACGCCAACATTGTCCGTAGATGCGGCCCAGGATAAAGCGACCGAAGTAGCCGCTGCCGTACCACTCAATGACGTTGGCACCGATGGCGCCTGCGTATCGGCCAACGTAGTAACCGATAAAGCCGTGCTATTGGCCGATAGGTTGCCGGCAGCATCTCTGGCCCGTACCGTAAAACTGTAAGCCGTATTGGCGGTCAAGCCCGTTACACTGAACGTTAAACCGGCAGGAGACCCGATGAGCGTACCCGACCGGTATACGTTATAACCAGCAACGTTTACATTGTCGGTAGAAGCAGCCCAGGTAAGGACTGTACCGGTTAACGTAGTATTAGAAGCGCTTAAACCGGTCGGTACGCTCGGGGCCTGCGTATCGGCAGCCGCCAGCGTCGTGAAGTTATGCGAAGCAGAGAAAGCCGAACTAACCGTTTGCGAACACACGGCGCTTACCTGAACTTCATAAGCAGTAAGCGGAGTCAATCCGGTTAGGGCAACACTGTTGGTCGTAGAAGAAACTGGGTTCCACGTCGCAGCGCCTGCAACCCGGTAGCGTACGTTATAACTGCTCACATCCGGTACGGCACTCCATGAAGTAAGGGCCGAGGTAGGTTGAATCGCCGAACTGGTGAGGTTGGTTGGTACGGTTGCCGTGCATACTACCGGAGCTTCGACCTGGGTTCTCACAAAAAAGTTATCGGCAATCACGCCATTGATATCTTTAAAATAAAAGTGGGCAAGCGTAGCATCGCCGTTGTAATTGAATTCGGCAAAAAGAACGCCGTGATTACCCCCATTGCCGCTGTAGTATTTACCGCCCCACCACGGGTTGTTTTCCTTGCCTCCGGTAGCGGGCCGAATACTTTGTCCCCCTAATCCCGACACAAACGCAAAACTGCGTCCTTCGTCGACGGTAGTAGTAGCCGGATTGTCTTTTCGCAACGTCATAGTATTGGCCATACTGGAAATCACCTGATTCTGCATACTGGCCATCTCGTAGGTTCTCGAATACGAGTGTTCGTGGGCAGTTGCCATAATGGCTCCCCCTATTCTCGACTGCTCATAAACCAGCCAGCCCGCTTCGTTGGTTTTTTCGCCCAACTGCATCAACGTTTGGTTCTTGTGCCAATACGCTATACTCCAGGGCGCGTTGTTAGCGGCCAATGACGTTCGGATATGATCGCCAGCCTGCGTGGGCGTAACACCCAGTTCGTTGGGGGCGGCAGCCACAAAAAAGATACCATTATACGTAAATGTCGAGGACACGCCTAACCGACCGGTCCAGGGAATTCCCAGTCTGTTCATCCGGGCTTCTCCTAAGGCCTGAAACCCGCCCGCACCATCCCACGTGGATGCGTCATGATTACCCGCCGACCAGAAATAAGGGAAATTAGGTCCCAGAATACGGTTGACGTTGGCCTCGAAAGAAGCCGGGTCGTCCGTATACGTCATGTCGCCAGAGTTAACCACCACGTTCGTTCCTTCGTTTTTGATAAGGGTCAACACGGCCAGTGCGTCGTTACTCACGCCCACATCGCCCACAAAGGCGACCTTGAAATTAGTAGGGGTTTGCCCGTTGGAATGGGTGGAAACCAACCCAAACGTCAACAACAGGAGCAACATGAGTGGTTGCTGGTAGAATTTTTTGTTCATACTGGTAGAGAAAATAAGTGAAACTGAATAGCTCACCGCCCAAAGCGGTGGTAGTGTGCCCATCGGCTACCGCATTAGCAGACCGGCCATTTTGGTAGTTTTACGGGATAAGCAAGGATAAGCAACAAGCTCATGCGGTCCGGAACCGGGTCGCCGGAGCGATGTGACCGCACGGGTAACCCTTGTACCGCATTGTCTGGACACCTACGTATCGCCTTCGGCCGGGCCGGCACTGACTAACTTGGTCAACGACTTAGTCAGTACCGGTTAATAATTAGGTGTGTTTAATAGTCGATGTTACGTTAAGGGATGTAACGTAGAATTTTAATAATATAAATTCTTAAGCGGTGAGGGTAAGCTACATAGAGTGAAGCAATACAAATTTGTCGTGTCTGAAAGCCTAAGCGAATGGCCGTAAACGGTTGGGTAAGGAAACAACTTTTCACCAGTAACGTCTACAGTTAAACAAACCGGCTATCCACTGGTGAGGAATAAGCACAAGCACTTGAAGCAAGACAATTCGGTTCAGCTTCTCAACAATCGAGGAGTCGGTTATCAATTGATTTGTTCATAGCAGCCGGATGAAAACGCTCCGCGTACAGCCCCGCGATAAGGGTGGTCGTCAGGTTACACCAACCGAAAGCTCATTCGGTGGTGCTTCGTTGGGCCAAACTGCCGGATAGCGTCGCGGTGGGCAGGCGTGGGGTAGCCTACGTTCTGCGCCCAGCCGTAGGCCGGAAACTCCCGGCCAAGTCGTTCCATCAAATGGTCGCGGTAAACTTTCGCCAGCACCGACGCGGCTGCGATAGACAGGTAGTGCGCGTCTCCCTGAACGATGCAGGTGTGCGGAATCATTGGGTAGGGCACGAAGCGATTGCCATCCACAAGCAAGTGTTCAGATCGAATGGAGAGCGCGTCGACGGCGCGGTGCATGGCCAGAAAGCTGGCCTTCAAGATATTGATTCGATCAATAGTTTGGGGCGATACTTCGGCTACGGCCCAGGCCAGCGCGTCGCGTTCGATGTCAATACGGAGGGCTTCGCGCTGCGAACGGCTGAGTTGCTTGGAATCGTTCAGCGTGCGGTGCGCGTAGTCGTTCGGCAGAATCACCGCAGCCGCCACAACCGGTCCGGCCAGACAGCCCCGGCCAACCTCGTCTAAGCCTGCCTCAACGATGTTGGCGTTATAAAAGGGTTTGAGCATAGATAGAGCCTGGTCTAGCACTTCAGGCTTCACCGTTAATCCTCCAGCACGTTGCCAAAGATGGTGCTTTTCAGTAAAAGGGCAAATAAGAGAAACGCGATCGCCCAGTAGACGTAAATTCGGTAGTAGTCCTGAACGTCTTCGTACACCCGCACCCGAATCGGCGTTCTTTCTAACCGGTCGATTTGCCCAAAAACGGTTCGCAATCGGTTGGCGTCCGTTGCCCGGAAGAAACTGCCTCTACCAATCTGAGCGATGGTTTTCAGAACGCCTTCGTCGACGGTCGTGACTGTTGTGCCGGAGCGGGCGGGCCGGCCAACGGCGATGGTGTACAACTTAATGTCGAACGCTTTGGCCAACCGAGCGGCCGTCAGCGGGTCAAGGTTGCCGGCCGTGTTATCGCCGTCGCTGATGAGAATAACCACCCGGCTGCGCGCAGTCGTCAAGACGGTTGTGTCGGTGGTTGCGGCTTCGGAAACCCGCATTCGGTTGATGCAGCGGGCCAAGGCATCGCCAATCGCCGTTCCCGAGGTACGAATCATGCGGTCGTTGAGTTGGTTGAGGTATTGCTTAACCAAGTCGTAATCGGTGGTTAATGGGCACAGGGAAAAGGCTTCGCCGGCAAAGATAACCAGCCCGATGCGGTCGTTTTTGCGGCCGTTCACGAACGACTGCGCCACGCGCCGGGCCGCCGACAGTCGATTGGGTAACAAATCCGTTTCGGTCATCGACTCCGAAACGTCTAAGGCCAGCATAATGTCAATGCCTTCGGATTGTTCTTCGCGCAGCTCACGCACCAGTTGCGGACGCGCCAGCGCGACCAGCAGCAAGCTGAACGCCACAAAAACACTGATTGGCAACGCATACCGCAGGCTACTCAGCAGCGAACGAGTTAGCTGAACTGACGACGGGCGGCTTGGTCCGCCACCCAACAGGTCCAACGAGAGGTTCAGGCGCTGCTCGGCGTTCTGGTGCAGGTAATACCGCAGGACAAACAAGATTAGCCCGAACGGGATCAGGTACAGCACCGGAGCATTGGCAAACTGGTACTGTTGCCATAGCGCCGTTTTAAACCAGAAGAGCGAATACCAGGGAGCCATGCGTTACGCGTTGAGGGTTGGAACACGACCCGCTGACCGGCGCGGCCGGGAAGCCCCGCTGACCAGCCGACGGCGGTGGTAGGTTTGGGTTGCGACGTCGGCTAAGATCCGCAGGGCTTCCGGCGAGCGGGCCGAAAACGTTCCGCCGTAAATCATCCGGTCGGCTTCGCGCAGGGCGTCCGCCACCCGGTTGTCGCCAGTACGTTCGGCAATTTCGGGCGTAGTCAAGGACGCGTACGGTTGCCGTTCGAGTTTTTCCAGATAAGCTTTCCAGACAACAACGGCCTGATTCGCCGTTTCAGCGGCCGTTTCGGGGCTAAGACCGCGGCTGAGCCGATTGTATTCGCGCAGGAACCGGACGTGTTCCACGCGCAGCCGGTAAAGCCGCCATTGCCGCTGACCAGCCCGCCCGAACAAGACGTAAACCAGCACGCCCAACAGGCTAACGCCAACCAAGACTACGCCCAACACAGGGTAATTAAATTGCTGGCGCAGGGGCACGAGAGCTGTGTTGGTTGCCAGCGTGAACGACGTCGGCTTGTTTGAGCCGGCCGGTGCTAAACGCGAGCGCAACCAAACCGTATCGAGTGTTGATAAGACCCGCGTGCAGTCGCGTTCATTAATTAGCCGAACGCTGGTTTGTAGCACTTGTGTCGGGTGCGTCTCAAACGATACGAGTGTGTAAACAGCGCTGTCGCGGCTAACGGCGCGCGAACCACTGCCGCTGGTTAAGGTCGGAAATACGGCGACTTGTTGCACGCGAAACGGCGAAAACTGCCGGGCGGTGTCGGGAAACAGCACATCGACCGTGGGCGCGTGGTCGTACGTCAGGCTGTACCGAAAGGGCCGGCCTACGTCAATGCTGTCGGTCAGAAAACGACCAATGGGCGCGGAACTGGCCGGAGCCTGCCCGTAAAGCGGAATAACTCCGCAAAGAAAGAAGGCACAAAGCCGAAGAAGGCAGCGCACAGATTTTTGTTAATACGTTCTTACCCGAAACAGATCAATTAACTTGGGTACAAAATCTTCCTGCGAGCTAAGCGCTAAATAATTGGCGTTGAACTGTTTGCAAAGCCGCTCAAGCCGGACTTGGTTTTGTTGAAACGTCTCGCGCAGCCGGCTCCGAAACGCCACCGACGAGGTGTTGACCCAGCGCGTGCGGCCCGTTTCGGTGTCGTGCACGGGAATGATGCCGAGCCGGGGCAGGTTCACTTCGCGTTGGTCGTAGAAGTGAACAACCACTAAGTCGTGCTTGCGGGCCAGCGCTTTGAGGTTGTGCTCGTAATTCTGGTCCAGGAAGTCCGACAGCAGGATGACAACGCTCCGGCGTTTGAGGTTATTGAGCGTAAACAGCAGGGCGTCGGCGAGATTGGTGCGGGTCGATTCGGGTTGCAGTTTAAACAAGCTCATAATCAGTTGGTAGCCCGTTTTCAAACTGCTCGACGGCTTGATGTAACGCTCTTTCTGGTCCGAAAAGCAGTACAGACCCACGTGGCTGGCTTCGCGGATAGCCGACATGGCCAGTACCCCGCACACTTCTTTAGTAGCGTCTAACTTGTCGCGTTCGCGCGGCCCGACGCGCTGCGACGCGCTGACGTCGACGACGAAAAACACCGTCTGGTCTTTCTCTTCGCGAAATACTTTGACAAACGTACCGTGACCTTTGGACGAAACGTTCCAGTCGATGGCCCGAATGTCGTCGCCGTACTGGTACGTCCGTAGATCGCTAAATTCTAAACCCGTTCCTTTAAAAATAGAACGAAACGAACCACGCATCTGCGAATTAACGGCCTTGCGAATACGAATGTCGAAGTGGCGGAGCCGGGCCAGGAATTCATCCATAGTCAATGCGCGTTATGTATTTATAAGAAATCGTCACCGAACTTTGCCGGTCGGGTTTCGCTTACAAAATTAAGTTATTATGAACACGCTTCGCTACCGCATTCAACGAGCCGCCCGCTCCGTACTAAGCCTACCGATGGTAGGGTTGGTTTTGGCGTGTCAGGCTCCGGAAGACGCCCGGCCCGACAACCTGATTCCGGCCGATAAAATGGCGGCTATTTTAACGGAGGTGCACATGGCCGAAAGCCAGGTAAGCCGCATTGGGCTGCGCTCCCTCGATTCGTCGAACATTGTTTACAAGCACTTGGAAAAGGCGATCTATAAAAAATTCGGCATCGATACGGCCAGCTACAACAAGAGCTACCTGTACTACTCGTCGCATCCGCGCGCGATGGAAGTGGTTTACAAGCGGGTAGTGAAAAACTTGGAGGCAAAAAGAAACGTCAAAGCACCAACCCGCTCATGAGCATCGGCATTATTGGCGCGGGCATTTCGGGCCTAACGCTGGCCTACGAACTACAACGGCGCGGCATCGACTACCACCTGTGGGAAGCCACTAACCAACCGGGCGGTTACATTCAATCACGCCGGGATGCCCGCCACCGGAACGCCGGCCGCCGGAACGCCAGTGGCTATCTGCGCGAACTGGGGCCAAACTCGCTCCTTGGCGACGCCGATTTGCTCAACTGGATCGACGGTCTGGGTCTAACGCCCGAATTGGTGTTTGCCAACCCCGTTAGCAACGCTCGTTATATTTTTCGGAGCGGGCAGTATCGGAAATTACCGTCTGGTCCACCATCGTTGCTGTTGGGCAATTTTTTTAGCTGGCGAACCAAGTGGGCCATTCTGCAAGAGCGGAACAACCGGACCGTTTCACCGGAAGGCGAGACGCTGGCGCAGTTCTTTCGGCGTCGGTTCACCAATGAAATTGTGGAATACGCCCTGGCTCCGTTTGTGGCGGGTATTTACGCCGGCGATCCCGAACGGCTGCTGGTCGCCGAAACGTTTCCGGTGCTGCTGCGCTACGAACGGGAAGACGGATCGGTGTTACGCGGTTTGATTAAGAATCAGTCCACGACCGGTCGGCGACAATCGTTTAGTTTTCGGGACGGTATGCAAACGCTGCCCAACGCCCTGGCCGCCCGGCTAACCCACTTGTCGTTCAACAACCCCGTTGAGCGGATTGTTCGGCAGGGCGAAGGTTGGCGGGTGGACAGCGCCACCGGTTCGCAAACCGTTGACCAACTGGTGCTGTGCGTCGGGGCAAACGCTGCCGCCCGGCTCGTTGAGCCGTATGATCCGGGTTACGCCGAGGCCCTGCGCCGGATTGATTACCCGCCCATGACGGCTGTGCATTCGGCTTACAGACGGGTGGATGTTAGTCATCCGCTCAACGGCTTCGGTGGGCTGAATCCCAAAGTTGAGGGGCGGTTTGCGGCTGGCCATATTTGGAGCAGTTCGGTCTTCAATTCGGAGTCGCGTCCGACCCGTTGTCCCGCCGACGAAGTGCTCTTTACAACCTTCGTGGGGGGCGCGTCGGCCCCGACCAACGCCCGTCAGCCCGACGATGTGATTTACCAGCGCGTACACGCCGAATTGGCCGACAGTTTCGGCATTCGGGCGGCAGAACCTACGTTTCGGGCAATTTACCGTTGGGAGCGGGCCATTCCGCAGTACGACGCGGCCCTTGCTGGGGTTAAGCCGCACGTGGCAGCCGCCGAAGCCAATAATCTACTGGTGTGTGCCAACTGGTACGGTGGTCTGTCGTTGTCCGACTGCTTGCAGAAAGCCCGCACGCTGGGCGCGCGGCTGGCTGATAAACTCTTGATTAACAATTTTTAAGGATGTTAACAGACAGAAACCGGTGGGTTTGCTGTTTTACCTGTATACGACTTAATAACCCACCCGCGACACCGTGAAAGAACGTTTGGTTGTTATCCCGACTTACAACGAAATCGAAAACATCGAGGCCATTATCCGCAAGGTGTTTAGCCTACCGGAGCCATTCGACGTGCTCATTGTGGATGATGGCTCGCCCGATGGCACGGCTGGGCGCGTCCGTGATTTGCAGACGGAGTTCCGAGGGCACCTGCACCTGCTCGAACGGCGGGGCAAGTTGGGTTTAGGGACGGCGTACATCGACGGGTTCAAGTGGGCGCTTTCGCGGGGTTATAAGTACCTGTTCGAGATGGACGCCGACTTTTCCCACAACCCCGACGATCTCATCAAGCTGTACCATGCCTGCGCCGACGAAGGACCGGATCGGGGCACGTCAGCCCGCGCCGACGTAGCCGTTGGGTCGCGCTACATCAAAGGCGTTAACGTCGTCAACTGGCCGATGGGCCGGGTGCTGATGTCGTACTTTGCCGGTGTGTACGTGCGGTTCATCACCGGCATGGGGATCATGGACCCTACGGCGGGGTTTGTCTGCTACCGGCGCGAAGTGCTCGAAGTGATTCTACATAACCCCATTCGGTTCGTGGGCTACGCCTTCCAGATTGAGATGAAGTTTACGTGCTGGAAGTACGGCTTTCGCCTGACCGAGGTGCCCATTATTTTCACCGACCGCACGAGGGGCGTTTCCAAGATGTCGCCTAAAATCTTCAAAGAAGCGGTATTCGGCGTATTGCAGATGAAAATTAGCAGCTTCTTCCGGCATTACATTCCCCGCCGGGAAGCGGCCATGCAAGCCGAAGAGCCGGTGGACGCGGTGTAAATTGTCGCGCTGGCAATCCGGCTGTATCGTGAAAGGGCTGATCGACTTTGCTGCCGAGCTTTACGTTCAGATGGGGCGTCACGCGGGTTGTTGCAGTTGGCTGGCTAACGTCGCAATACCTTCTTCAAAGGTGTGCGGGTCGTAACCCAGCACCGTCCGGGCTTTGTCTAAGATGAAGCCCGTGCGGGGGGGGCGACGGGCTACCTGCGTAAAGGTCGATGCGTCGGCGGAGGCAATGAGCGATTTATCTAAACCAAAGTAGTCGGCCGTTTTGATCGCCATGTCGTAGGGCGTTAAAACCTCTTTGCCTGAAATGTTGAAGATACCCTCGGCTTGCTGATCGGCAAGGAGGTAACACCCCATTGCCAGGTCCTCGGCCAGCGTCGGACTGCGCCACTGATCGGTAACGACCTTGATGTTTTTACCGTCTTCGAGTGACTTTTTCACCCATAGAATGATGTTGCTGCGGCTCATGTCGTGGGCGATGCCGTACACGAGCACCGTCCGGGCGATGGCCCACCGGACCGGAGTACTGGACCGGTCCGAGTGGATAACGGCTTTCTCAGCCGCGTATTTACTCCAGCCGTAGAAGCTGATCGGATTGGGTTCGGCGGCTTCGTCATAAGGGCCAGCCGCGCCGTCGAAGACAAAATCCGTGGAGACGTGTACCAGAAACGTGCCAACCGTCCGACAGGCTTCGATTAAGTACTCAACGGCCGTTACGTTTTGCGCCCAGCAGGCGTCTTTTTGCAACTCGCATTTGTCCACGTCGGTCATGGCGGCCGTGTGAATAACCACGTCCGGGCGTACCGCGCCAATCACGTCAAACACTTGCTGGCGATCCGTAATGTCCATCGAACGGTACGTATAGCCGTCGGCGTAGGGCAGCCGGTTGTCGCCCCGCGCGGTAGCGGTCAGCGCCACATCCGGTTTTTGGGTAATAAGTCCAACTAATTTTTGGCCCAGCAGCCCATTCGCGCCGGTGAGGAGGATGCGTTTCATAAGTAGAAAAGAGAGGAGAGAAAAGAGAAGTAAGGCGTTGTTAGCTGGGCGTTGAAAGTTCTCACTTCGCCTTTCTCACTCCTTCATACGTGTAGTTGTACTGCTTCGTAATTTTCTTTTTCTTAATCCACTGACCGCTTGCCGTCATGCGAATGTTTTTGATAGGCCTGTCCGTACCGTCGCGGGGCTGTTTGGCGATGCTGTCCACGACGGCCAACCCGTCGATGACTTCGCCAAATACGGTGTAGCTGCCATCCAGATGGGGACTGCCACCGAGGGTTTTGTAGGTCTGTTGCTGCGCGTCGGTCAGCACGCGTTCGGGGGCGCGGGTTTGGCCGCGTTCAATCTGCTTCTGCAAATCGGCCGCTGACCAAACGCGGCCTTGCACCACGTAAAATTGACTGCCGCTCGACGCTTTTTCGGGATTATTGTCGCGGGCAGCCGCCAACGCTCCTTTCTTGTGGAACAACTCCGGCCGAATCTCGGCGGGAATTTTGTAGCCAACGTCGCCGGTACCGAGCGGCTGACCCGGCTCCGCCCGGCGCGAGGTTGAGTCCCCGCCCTGAATCATAAACTGGGGAATGACGCGGTGAAACAGCAATCCGTCGTAAAACTTTTGATTCACTAACTGAATGAAGTTTTCCCTGTGTTTCGGGGTTTGCTCGAATAACACCAGCCGCATGGGTCCGTAATCGGTCGTGAGCGTGACGAGGTAATCCTTTTTCTTACGCTTCTGGGCGAACGACAGAATGGGGAGCAGTAACAGGAGCAATAAGGTTGGTTTCATAGAGTGGGAAGATAAACCTACAAGGTTTTAGAAACCTTATAAGTTTGAGGAACCCTACAGGTTTACTCGATTCTGAAATACGTCTTTCAACCGCTGATCGTGGGTGACGACAATCAGGCTGGCACCGATCTGCTCGGATTGCTGACGCAGCAGTTGAACGACCCGGTCGGTGTTTTCGTCGTCAAGGTTAGACGTCGGTTCGTCGGCCAGAATAACGCCGGGTTG
>CAXUEB010000012.1:602-19603 GCA_964249775.1 uncultured Spirosoma sp. | reverse complement strand
GTTCATGACGGCGCGGGCAATACTGACGCGCTGCTGTTCACCCTGACTGAGTTGGTTGGTTTTCTGGCCCAAATGATCGGCAAAACCCAGTTCTCCAGCCAGTTCGCGGGCGCGGCTTCTGGCCTGCGGTTTGTTCGCCAAATAATTCGCCAGCAATAAATTGTCCAGAACCGAGAGCGAACTGACAAAATGTGGTTTTTGGTAGATGATTCCGACGTGAGCCGCCCGGAAAGCTGCCGTTTGGGCCGGACCGAGTTGCGTTAGGTCCGTTTGGTTGATGGTGACCGAGCCGCCCGTGGGCCGCAGCAACAAAGCGAGCAAGTGGAGCAGTGTCGTCTTGCCCGTTCCTGACCGGCCCAGAATCAAGAGGGCTTCGCGGTCGGCGCACCGAACATCCGGAAAGTTGAACCGTTTCGCCGGGTTGTACTCGAAGGTAAGTTGGTGGGTTGCCAGCATCGAATTAGGTTGCGTAGCGGCAAAAATAAGCAAAAGTTGTAAGTTTGGGTTGAACAGTCACGGTCCGCCGTTGCGGTTCGTCGACAATCACGGTCCGCCGTTGCGGTTCGTGGCTGACGCGTCTTAACGATTGTTGACTTCGATTCTGTTGAAACGTATTGCCTTACTCGCGTCCGGTTCCGGCTCGAACGCCGAACGGATCGCCCGTTATTTTGCCGAAACTGCGGAGGTAAAAACTGCGCTGCTTTTATCCAATAATCCCAAAGCAGGCGTTATCGACCGCGCCCGCCGAGGCTTCGACCGAAATGTGCACGTACCGGTGGTGCTATTCGACCGCCCTACGTTCTACCAAACCGATCAGATCACGCAACTGCTTCGTCAACAAGCGGTTGATCTACTCGTGCTGGCGGGATTTATGTGGCTGATGCCTAGCGAATTGGTGCAAGCGTTTCCGGATAAAATCGTAAATATTCACCCGGCGCTGTTGCCGAAGTTTGGCGGCAAAGGCATGTACGGGCATTACGTGCACGAAGCCGTCGTAGCCGCCGGTGAAACCGAGTCGGGTATCACCATTCACTACGTCAACGAACGCTACGACGAAGGACAAATCATTTTTCGGGCTACTTGCCCGGTCCTGCCGACTGATACGCCCGACGACGTAGCTCGCAAAGTACAGGCGCTCGAACACGAGCATTACCCGCGGGTGGTGGGAGAGGTGCTGGCGCAATTGTAGCTCCGATACTCTTGTCGGAGCGACAAACGAGTCAACGTAGTTTAACAAAATATAAAGCGGGTCAATGAATCAAACCAACAAACGAACGGGTAGCATCTTGCTGCTAAGCACCTGGCTATTGGCGGGTTGCTTTCAGCCGATTGTTTACCTAAAAAATCAGCCTAATTATCCAGTTGACGTGTTCTACGAAAATCAGCGGCCCGAGCGACCGTTTGATCCGCTGCAAGATTTGGAAACAAAGGGCGAAGTGCCCTTAACGGATCGTCAGACGGTTAACCGGCGCATGTTGAGCCGGGGTAATGATATGCAACAGAAGGAACTGCTGCTGGCCCGCTTGACGATGCAGGCAAAAAAGTTGGGAGCCGACGCGCTGGTAGCGGTGCGCTACTCGTACTACACCTCGCAGGACCGCAACGGCTACGTCATGAGCGGTCTGGCGGTTAAGTACAAAAAAGAATACGGACAGTAAGCAAAACGAGTCAGCATCGGAAGCGCTTCCGGTGCTGACTCGTTTCTGTAAGAAAAACGTTATTTAACTTCTTCGTAGTCAACGTATTCGCCCCCTTTGAACGACGACGTGTTGCCTTGCGGGGGCGTCTGCACCCGAACGTCACCTTCCTGATGCCCGGCAAACGGATTGCGCTGCCGCTTCTGCTCTTTCACCAACTGACGGCCAACCAGCAGATAGAACACGAACCGACGTACCGGTGGCACGAACAGAATAATCAGGGTCGCGATGAGCAGAAACTTAAGCATTGCGTTCGGGTTTTATTGGTAAACGTAACGGGTAGCCGATTAGTTTACTGGCCGTATAAGGCTTTACTGGCGGCTTCATACTTATCGCCCGCCGACCATTTTGGGCGCGTCGGCCGGTTGGCGATCAGGCGGGCCATGTGCGAATAAGCTTGGCAAAACCGGGTTACGTACCCAAAATTCAACGACTCAGGATTGTCAATCGCCTGGTGGTAGTACTTACCAATGGCTTCGTCGAACGAACGAAAACCCGGCGAAATATCCGGGGCAGGAATGCCCTTGGCGGCAAAGCTGACGTTGTCCGAGCGGTCGAACAAGCCTTGTTCGGGCGCGGGTTCGGCGAAAACACCCAACCCGAACGCGTTGGCTCCTGCTTCGATTTCGGCCCGCGCGCCGGTGCGCTCCAGCCCAATCACCGAGATAATGGTCGTATCGTTGTAGCCCGCGCCGTCGGTATTGAGGTCGAAAATGGTTTGTTTCAGCGGTACCAGCGGGTGTTCGGCGTAGTAGCTGCTACCGAGTAAACCCACTTCCTCACCCGTCAGGGCCAGCACCAGTACCGACCGTTTGGGTCGTTGCTGCGTCAGGGCTTTGGCCGCCGTCAGAATTGACACCGTGCCGATGGCGTTGTCACGCGCTCCGTTGAAAATGCTGTCACTGGGTTGGTAGGCGTTACCTCCCTGTTTGCCGACGCCGACGTGGTCAAAGTGCGCCGACAGAATTACGTATTCAGCCTTTAGGACTGGGTCGGTGCCTTCAATGATGCCCGCTACGTTGGCCGACGGGGCGGGCGTTCGGGGGCGACCCGGCGTGCGGAGCGTGACGGACTGCCCGGCTTCTTTCAATTGTTTGTACTGGTTATTGGCGTTGTTGAGCCAGAGGTGCGCTAACGGCGTTGCACCGGACGTACTGGGCAACGACACCTGCTCGCGGTTGAAGTATTGACTCACGAAGCCCCACGGGATGGACTCGCTGTAGAGTTCAATCAGGGCGGCTGCTCCCTTTTGGGTAGCCATCTGGCGCTTGGTTCGCGATGCCCGAAAAATTTCGCCCGGTCCTTTGGCGTCGGGCGAGCCGCCCTGCGCAATAACGATGCGTCCTTTCACGTCGCGCCCTTTGTAACCCTCGTCGCCGTCGGTCAGGCCGTAGCCCACGTAGACAACCTCACCCGACACGTCGGTTGAGCCACCGGTCATCACCACTAAATTCTTACCCAGCCGCAGCGTGTCCTTACCCAGAATCAGCGTGGCCGCGCTGGCGGCTTTCACCCGCTCGAAGTTGATGCGTTGCAAGTAATCGCCCTCTTCGCCGGCGGGTTTCAAGCCCAATTGCCGAAACTGCTCGGCGATGTAGCGGGCGGCCGTTTGATTACCCGGCTCACCCGTTCGGCGGCCCTGTAGCTCGTCGGACGCCAGAAAGCGCGTGTGGCCTTCGACTTCGGCCTGCGTGATTGAAAATTCAGCAAACTGTCTTGCCGGATTAATCAGGATTGGATTCGTGCGGGGCTTGATTCGAGTCGATCGGGATTGAGCTTGAACCGTCGTGGTTAGGAGGATACCGGCCACCAGAACCAGATAAGAAAATTGTTGCATGATTGTCAGGTTACACCCGCAAAAATACAAAATGCCGGGGCTTTGGCCTACCGTCCGTCCGGTTGGACGCCCTCTTGTCGGCGGTTATCGTTACCTTCGCGGTGCTTTATTATTTGCATGCCGTCTTCCCCGATTCATACGCCCGTTAAACCTGATCCATTACGTGCCTCCGAGCGGATGTACTTGCTTAGCGCGGTTGTAGGCTTGGTGGTCTACGTTTTGCCTTACGTTTGGTTGGGCGAGGGAGCGTACCTGACCGTCCACGACAATTTAGACAGCGATCTGCTGTATCTGCACCTGCTCAAAATTTCCCGAACGGCTTTTGCATTCGATCTAAATACCGTCGTACCGAACGTGATGAATGGTATTCCCCGGTCGGCGTTTCGATCGGGCCTGAACCTTGAAGTCCTGTCATTTTACCTGTTACCGACCTACTGGGCGCAGGTCGTCAATTTCGCTCTGATTCACGGCATCGGGTTCGCGGGGATGTACGCGCTGATCCATCGCTACGTCTTGCCCCAGCCGGAGTGGGCGTTTACGCGCGTGGCGGTGGCCTTTCTGTTTGCGCTGGTGCCGGGCTACACCGTGCACGGCGCGTCGGTGAGCGGCCAGCCGCTGTTGCTGTGGGCGTTCCTAAACCTGCTCACGAACCGTTCGCGCTGGTCCGATTGGTTGATTATCAGCTTGTTCCCGTTCTACTCGTTTTTCGTTTGGGCGGGGCTATTTATTGGATTAGCGCTGGGTATACTTGGCCTGGGCCATATGACTCGGAGCCGACGCGTTCACTGGCCCTACGTCGGTGGACTAACCTTGTTGATGGGCTTGTACCTGCTCAGCGAGTGGCAGATGATCTACTCGTTTCTGGCCCGAACGTACGTGTCGCACCGCACGGAGTACGACCTGGTCCGGTTGCTGCCCATGACGGTTACCGATAGTCTGCGCAAGGCAGGCTATTTGTTCGTGCAAACGCAGTACCACAGCGGAGCTTTCGGTACGGTCGGTATTCTGGCCGTTGCCTGCATAGCGGCCTGGCGGGCGTATCGTCGGCGGGACTACCGGGCTGTTTACGTGCTCGCCGGCTTTGTCGGGTTAGCGGGACTGATCTGTCTGGTCAACGGATTTTACCGGTTTCCGGCGGTTTGGTTGGGACCGGGCAATTTGTTGCAGGCGTTCCAGTTCGACCGGTTTTACTTTCTCTTGCCGCTGTTGTGGTTTGTCTTGTTCGCAATAACGCTCCGGCAGTTCGCGCCCAACGGTCGCCTGAACCGGCTGTTCCTGCTGGGACAATTGGTCGTGATGGTGGTGGCCAATCAGGAATTCAGAATCAACGTAGGAAAACTGGCAGGACTGACAAATGACGAGGAATATCCGGCTTACCGTGCATTCTACGCCACCCGGCAGTTTGCCCAGATCCGCGACTACATCAGGCGGCCCCAGGCGTCGTACCGGGTTGTCAGCGTCGGTATGCACCCGGCCGTCGCCCAGTACAACGGATTTTATACGCTCGACAGCTACCAAAACAATTACCGGTTGTCGTACAAACACCAGTTTCGAGAGGTCATTGCGCCAGAACTGGCCAAAGCGCCGGCCATACGGACGTATTACGACGCCTACGGTTGCCGGTGTTACACGTATTGCGCCGAACTGGGTATGGGCGGCTCGATGCAGGGCAAACGCCAGACCAAGGCTGTCCGCCAATTAACTCTTAACCCCGCAGCCCTGCGCGCGCTCGGTGGCGAATACGTTATCTCGGCCGTTCCCATTCAAACTACCGCCGATAATCAACTCCAATTAGTCACGATTTTTGGCGACTCCGAAAGCTACTGGCGAGTGTGGTTGTATGAGGTAAAAGGGGTGTAAGTGGTTGTGTCAGCTACTTACCGCACCGGCGGCCCGGACCCTTCTACACCCTCTCTTTTTAATTCCATTAACCACCGCTGGCTACGCATTGGTCGAAGAACGTCGCGCATTCATCGAAATAAGTTTTACGGGCGATTGGCGGCCGTTTACTTTGTCTGCATCAAAGGCAATAATCAGCACGCTATGAACTCGGTTGCTCTCAAAATTCGCAAACTACGGGAAATCTACGGGTACCCCCAAGATTACGTTGCCTTTCAATTGGGCGTCAGTCAGGCGGCATACAGCAAAAAAGAAACCGGCCGCACCGAGTTATCCTTGAAGGTGCTTGAACAGGTATCGGCTCTTTATCAAATTTCCTTGGCCGATCTGCTTACGCTGACATTGCAGGAGTTGATGGTGATGGCCGTCTGCCAAACGGCCGAGTCGGGTCGTGCGTAGCGCCGGCTCACCTACTTCGTTAAACTCATGGATACGCCCACGAACACGGTGCGGTAGACGGGCGGTTGCACGGCATACCGGGCATTGCCGTCGGGCGCGTAGCGGTAGCCATACACGTTGCGGGTACCCAGCACGTTGTCGACGGTGGTGTAGAACACAATGTAGTTCTGCTTGAAGAAAAACAGTTTGCTGACCGACAAACTCAGGTTTCGGTAGGTCGGTAGCCGGTCGCCCAAAAACTCCGCCGACTCGCGGGCGTAGTACGGTCGGCCGCTCGCGATGCGGTACGTGCCGCTCAGCGACAGGCCGGGCTTCGCCAAGTAATGCTTGTAGACCAAGCTTAAGTTGTGCTTCGACGCAAAGGTGGGCATGGCCGGCGCTACGTAGTTGCCCGCCAGCCGACGCGTGTCGAGCAGGGAATACGCCACCCAGAAGTCGCCGTACTTAATCGTGCGTTTGTCGCGGTAAAACACGTCGAACCCCCGCGCAAAACCGTAGCCGCTGTTGCTGGTCGTCGCCGACATGGGCCGGTACGGGTCCGGGTCGTAGACGGGCAGGTTCGTTTCGCGGACCAACTGATCGTACTGCTTGTGGTAAGCCTCCACCCGAAACGTCCGGTCGTTGTGCATATACTGATAGTTGAGAATCAGGTGCGTGGCTTCTTCAAAGCGGAGGTTCCGGTTGCGGTACAGATAGCCTTTATCCGGCGTTTGGTAGAACTGTCCGGCCGCCAGCGACACCTGCCCGTGCGGGCCAATCTGGTAGGCCATCGACAGCCGCGGGGCCAGATTCGCCCGGTTCAGTGCGCTCGACCGCTCGGTGCGCACCCCCGCCCGCACGGCGAGTTTGGTGCCGATGTAAAACTCGCCTTCCGCAAAGCCCGCCGAGTACGTATCCTTCAGGTTAAACGTGCCCGTTAGAACCTGATTCGTCAGATTAACCCGGTGCAGTTCCCCACCAATCAGCAGCGAACTGTTGCCCCGCAGGTAGCGCGTCAAGACGGTCCGGTACTGAATTCGTCGGTCGTAGCGATCGAGCGTTTTGGCATCGGCCACGTTGATATAATCGTAATTGTAATTGTACGAGAAGCCGGCTTTCAACGCCCATTTGTTGTCGCCGAAGCGGTGTTCGTAGGAGTTGGTTGTGAAGTAGTTTTTGTTGCGTAACTGAAACCGGTATTGTTCGCCCGCTTTCTCAAAAGTCGGCAAGTTTACCACCGACCGGCTCCCGCTGGCCATGCCGTAGAGTTTCAGGGTGCCGTGCTGCCCAATCTTCTCCCGCACGTCAACGGACCCGTCCAGCCCTGCCGGCGTTTTGACCCAGTCAATGTTCTGGCGTACCACGGCAAAATAAGGGGCCATGTTGGTGTACGACAGCCGGCCCGTTACTGACCCGCGGTGGGTGTAGGCCACGGCCGCCGTGGCGGGACTGAGGTCAATGGCCCACTTATTTTCGGTGCTCCGCTTGTCCTGCGTTTCCAGCAGCAACACGCTCGACAGCGCCTGCCCGTACTGGGCCGAGTAGCCACCCGTGCTGAACGCCGTCCCTTTAAACATCCCCGGCGCAAACCGACCGCGCTGGGCCACGTCGGGAATGCTGCTGTAAAATGGATTCTGCACCATCATGCCGTCGATGAGCGTGGTGGTTTCGGCCGCCGAGCCGCCCCGCACGAACAGCCCTTCCTGCTCGCCCACGCGCTGGGTGCCCGGCAGCATTTGCAGCGCCCCGGTGATGTCGGCCGCGGCTCCGGCCGTCGTCACGATGTCAATGGGCTTGAGCATCACCATCCGCTTCTCATCGCTGGCTTCAAACGACCCCGCCGAGATCGTGACCATGCTGAGCGTGTTGACTAACTCCGGCAGCACAACGGTCAGCGTCAGCGTATCGCCCGCCAGGGTCAGCTTCTGCTCGGCCGCCGTGTAACCCACCGACGACGCAATCAGCACCTGCGCCCCAGCGCGGTCTGACCGAAACAGGAACCGGCCCGCCGTGTCGGATGAGGTTCCGTCGTACACGTCTTTCAGGTACACGTTGGCCCCCGGTACGGCGCGTTTCTGCTGGTCGAGCACGACGCCCCGAACAACCGTGCCGGGCGCGGGCGGAACGGGTAGGGGAGCTTGGCCGTCGGCGACGGTGGCCAGCAATAGCAGCGAGAAAAGGAAAGGCGCTTGCATGGGGCAACGGGTTTTGGTCGGTTCGATAAACCAAAACTATAGCTGCGGAGTGGGAGCAATCCACCCATTTCGGGCGAACCCGGACGAAACCCGTACAGACCCAGTTTTTTGGGGTATGAACCCCAAACCGGTCGTGCGAACCGGGAAAACAGGGGACAAACCGCCCGTATACCGGCTTGGAATAGACTATAACCTGGGGTTTTTGATTGCCGATGGACAACCGGCCAACTTTGTCTCAGTAATCAGCCACACGAAGGCGAGACCAACCCAAACCCCGCTCGTTCAAGTCGCCTGATTGCTGAGCACGCGTATTGTCGTCATGACACAATAGCCAGGGAGGACGCCGAAAATCCCATCCAGAGTAGGCAAACAAACAACTAACTTTTTCAATACGATGAAAATTCTAAAACTCTCCAACAACGCCGACAACCGTCACATCGTAGCCGCCGGCTGCTGCAACTGTAACACCTGCTGCTGCTGCACCTGCTGCTGGAATCTCTCGGTCGACACAGTATCGGCTGAAGCCGCTTAACCAATCAATTGGGCGGACGGGAACCGTAAAGCCCGTCCGCCCTAATTTCTCTACTGCCCTAAACGCCCTTAATCATGCTTCACCACTTCGATATTCACGAAGACAAAAAAAACGGAGTCTTCCAGGTCCGCACCAAAACGGACGTGTACGCCATCGAGTTTCAGGACGAGCAAAAGGCCGCCCTGTTCGTTGACCTGGCCGGTATTCTCCAGAAAGACCCGGACCTGGCCTTGTCGGCTCTGGTTCGGAAACTGGAACGCACGTACGTTAAAGAAAACATCTTTGACGTACTACAGGAGTTAGACGCCAACAATTTTCTTTCCTTCGAGAACGCCCGCGAACTGGCCCAGACGCTCGGCATTAAGAAAGAAAATCCCTACAACATCGACACCACCAAGCCAACGGCCATCACGTTTATTGGGGATAAGTCGCTGGGGCAGTTGTTCCAGAAAAAGGCCGCCCAGTACGGATTCGATCAGGTACGGTTGTTTACGGCCCTAACCGACGCCGACGAGACTCAGCTCCGGGCGTTGTTGCAGGAGGTTGATTTTCTGGTCGTGGACGGTCACCACTGGAACCCGTTTTTCCTGGAGCAGTTCAACGAGCTGGCCGTCGAAGCCAATAAGCCTTGGCTGTACATCGGCGGGCTGGAAGGAGCCAGTCTAAAGATCGGTCCCATTTTCTGGGGTGAAGAGTGCGGCTGCTACAACTGCCTCAAATTGCGCTTGAAAAGTCACGACAATTTTCTGACGTACTCGGAAGAGTACGAAAACCACCTGCGCACCAATCGCCAGACGGCCAAGCCCGACCGATTGCCCGGCTACGACCTGCTGCTCGACATGCTGGTAAACTACGCCGTGCTCGAAACCAGTAAGTTTCTGCACTGCTGGAGCGTGCCCGAAACCTGGAAAGCCTACGTCAGCGTGGATGTGTTTAACTACCGCATCACGAAGCATCACCTGCTCAAAGTGCCGTTTTGTGAGGTATGCCAGCCCGAACTGGTGTACGCGCCCGCACCCTGGTTAGAACCCGTTACGCTGAACTGAGCCATGAACGTCATCGATACCAACCTAAACAAGGCCCTCAAAGCCATCTCGCCCGAGGTCGGCATTCTGTCGCGTATTGCCAAAATGCCCGTCATGAATCAGGACCCTAACTTGGTGAGCTACGGCATCTGGCCCAGCCGTACTACGTCGCTGGGGGCGGAAGATTTCGGCGGGCGGTGCAGCGGCTGCGGCTCCGACTGGCAGGACGCCTTCCTGGGTACCGTGGGCGAAACCGTCGAGCGCTACGCCTGCGCTTTCTACAATGTCAAAGAGTCCGTCAAGGCGACCTATAACACGCTGCATAAGCCGGCCGTGCACCCGAGTGAGTTCGCCTTGTTCCACCCGAACCAGTACGCCTTCTACCGCGAGCGCAACGCCCCGATCTCGGCCTTTACGCCCGACACCGAACTGCACTGGTTTCCAATGACCGACCTCACCACGGGCGGGGAAAGCTGGTGCCCCGGCAGCATGATTTACATGCCCTGGACGATTGAACCGACCTGGATCAACGCGAACACGTCGACGGGACTGGCCGCCCACACCAACCGCTACAAAGCGATGCTGACGGGCTTGTACGAAGTCATTGAGCGCGATAGCTTCGTGCTGACCTGGACGCAGAAGATTGTGCCGCCGAAGATTCGCATCTCGGGTGAAATTCAGCAGTATATCGACCACCACTTCCCGACGCGCTACGAGTGGCATTTCTTCGACATCAGCTACGACATCGAAGTGCCGAGCGTGTTTGGTATCTGCTTCGGCGAGGCTGAATTCGGTAAGTTCGTGGCCGTCGGAACGTCGACCCGCGCGACCTACGGGCAGGCGCTGCAAAAAGTCATTAAAGAAATTGGGCAGGGCGTAACGTACTTCCGCTACTTGCTGGGCGAGAAGAAAGGCTGGACGCCCACCGACAACTACAATCAGTTGATGAGCTTCGAGGACCATTCGATCTTCTACGTCAAGCGGCCCGATATGTGGCACGTGTTCGACGATTACCGCAGCGCCCCCGAAGCCAAAGACATCCACCTGCACGAGTCGTCGACCCGAACCGACATCGAGGAAGTGCGCGCGGTGGTGCAAACGCTCAAAGACGCGGGTTGCAACGTGCTCTTTAAAGACATTTCGACGCCCGACATTCGTCAGTTGGGTTTCTACAGCATCAAAATCTACGTGCCGCAATTGCTGGCGCTGGCCGGAGCGTATCCGTTTTATTACCACGGCGGCAAGCGACTCTACGACGTACCCGGCAAACTTGGGTACACGGCCCACGAGTTTGAGCACCTCAACAAGTTTCCGCACCCGTTTCCGTGAGTCTACCCCGCCCGCAGCCCCGTCAACGCCTGACAAGGTTGCGCCTAACCCCCTGACCGATACGCATCATGAAACGATTAGCAACCGCCAAGCAGTCCCTCGATACCATTGAGCGCGGCATGTACGGCCCCAAGAACCTCCAGGACTCGCTGGCCCTGCTTTATCACCAAAACACGAAACTGGCCAAATTCGACCAGATCAAATTGGCGTCGAGCGTTCGGAGCTTTTTTAATCCGTACGTCACCCAGCGGGCCGTGCAGCCCTACAAGATTTACCCCGGCGTAAAAACCTTGTCGCTGGCCGATTACAAGGACGTGCCGGCCCCGCGGCTCGACTTCTTCGACCTGCTGAAGGACCGCCAAAGCGTGCGCAACTACGAGCCGGGCTATCGGCTGTCGCTCTACGAGTTGTTTGTGCTGCTCAATTATTCCTACGGCATCACCCGGCAGGAACCCATCTCCGACGGCAACGGCACCATGTCGTTCCGCTACGTTCCGTCGCCGGGCGGCTTGTATCCGCTCGAAATTTACGTCTTGCTCCTCCACAGCCACGCCGAGCCGGGCCTGTACCACTTCCGGCCCGATACGCTCGATCTGGAATGCCTCAAAGAAGGGCATTTCCTGGCGGAGGTAAAGCCCAACATTCAGGCCGAACCCTACATCAACATCAACTCGGCGTCGGCGATTGTTTTCACCACGGGCATCTACGAGCGGGTGATGATCAAGTACGGCGAGCGGGGCTACCGCTTCCTGCTGCACGAGTCGGGCTTTGTGGCCTTGATGATGAGTCTGCTCAACGAAACGCTCGGCTTGGGGTCGTGCATGGTGGGCGGCTACGACGACGAGAAGATCAACCGCTTTTTGGGCGTCAACGGCGTGTTTGAAACCGTGCAGAACGTCATGATTCTGGGCAAAAAACCACAAACCAATAGCTGCCATGTTTCCCATTGATCTGCAAAACCTGCGGTACGCCGTGGGCGGTAAGACGCTGCTCAACGACGTGTCGCTGCGCATCAACGAGGGCGAAGTCGTGGCCCTGCTGGGTCAGAACGGAGCCGGCAAGTCGACGCTGCTGTCGGTGCTGCTCGGCGACGTGCGGCCCAGCGCGGGCACGGTAAGCTTCGGGGGGCAATCGTTTGCCGAGGTGCGCGGGCAGGTCGGCGTGGTTTACGACCAGATTCCGTCGTTCGGCCTGATGAAGGTCCGCGAAATCCTGGATTACTTTTCGTCGATCTACGGTCTGTACTACCAGCGCGAAACCGAATTGCTCGATCTGCTGGGGTTAAAACCCTTGCTGGCGCAGTTCATGAAAGTGCTGTCGCAGGGCGAACGCCGGAAAATCGGGTTGTTCTTGGCGCTCATGCACCGCCCGCCGGTGCTGATCTTGGACGAAGCCACCGCCGACCTCGACCCGACCATGCGCGACGCGCTTTGGACCAGGGCGCTCCGGCGTTCCGGCCGCACGATCTTGTTTACGACCCACGACTGGCAGGAAGCCGAAGCCCGCGCCGATAAAATCTTGTTCATGCACCAGGGGCAACTGATTCTGACCGACACGCCCCGCAATCTGCTGTCGTCGCAGTACATCCGGGCCGAAAAGAAAATCATCCTGAGCAAGAGTGAGGTGCCCGCCGATCTGTTGACCAACGAGCTGTACGTCGAAGACGATAATTCGTACCACGTTTTCGTGTCGGACATGCAAGCTTTTTTCAGGAAAACCAACGGCCGCACGCCCAACTTCTCGTTCGCGCCCAAGCGACTCCAGGACGTTTACCAATACGTAATCAACGCTGCTTAACGCCCGACTACCATGATCCGAACGCTTCGCCTTTCTATTGTTTGTCAACTGCTTATGTCACTGCGCATGAAGCAGGCGCTCTTCTTCACGCTTTTCTTTCCCATCTTCTTGTTTGTCTTGTTTGGCAACTTGTGGGGAGCGGGCAACGACACCTACGTGCCGTTCATTCTGACCGGCATTCTGGGCATGACGGCCGCCACCGAAGGTATTTTTGCCATTGGCCCGGCCGTGAAAGACTACTACGGTTCGGGCATTCTGCGCTACTTCAAGAAGCTGCCGTTTCCCATCCTGGTGCATTTCACGGGTCTGATTATCAGTCAGCTTCTGATGCTCCTGCTGGCGACGCTGCTTTTGCTGCTGGCGGCTTTTCTGGCGTTCGGTATGCCCATTACGTTGTCCCTGCTGGGGCGAGTGGCGGCCGGCGTGTCGGTGGGTGTGGTGCTGTTCGGCTTTGTTGGGCTGGCCACTGCCTTTCTAACCCTGAAAAGTCCAACGGGCACCGGTCAGAAAGGCGGGCCGGCCAACTTCGTCTACTACATCGTGGTGTTCCTGAGCAACGCCTTTTACCCAATCGGCGAAGTAAACGCAGTGTTTGCGCAGCTCAGCTACTGGTCGCCGATGAACCCCGTGCTGAACCTACTGCGGGGCGAGACCGTCGCCTGGGTGCCGCTGCTGCTCTGGCTGGCGGTGGGCGTCGGGTTGTTTTTGTACCGGTTTCGTCGGTTTACCTCAACCCGCTAATGCCCGATGGAACTGCTCTTATTTCCGCTGACGATCCTGCTGCTGATGACTATTCATGAGTCGGGGCACGTGGGAGCCGCTAAACTGCTGGGCCTGCGGGTCACGTCGATTGGGTTGATGATGAAGCCCATTCCACACCCGTTCGTGGCCATTAAGTGGTCGAGCAGCCGCCCTAAAGTATTGGCTTTCTTTTTTGCCGGCGTCGCCTTGACGACGCTGCAATTCGGGCTGATGCTGACCAACCGGTTCTTCGACCAGCCGGTGGTGTACTTTGCTTTCTGCGCCCAGGTTATTCTCGAAACGAATCCGTTCTACTCCGATTTTACGCTGGCGCACCGGTTCCTGGAATACCCCCGCAAAACCGAATACGCCTACAGCCTGACCTGGTACATCCACATCTCGCTTTGGACGGCCCTGATTGTGCTCCTGCTGAGCCGGCGGTTTCTGTACGGTTCGCTTTTTTAACCACTTAACCCCAATCGACCGATGAATTTACACCGAATTGTGCTCGGGGGCTGGTGCGTCCTGGCCCTGAGCAGCGGCACTGGCCTGGCCGGCGCGCGGCTGGGTTTGGCCCCCCACTTGGAAACGGATTCCGCGCCCGCGCCGGTCGACGCCGAGAAGACGTTGGCCGAAGCCCTTCGAACGGGCAACCCACGGGTGTTTGAGCAACTGCGGCAATCACTCCGGCAAACGCCGAATGCCTACACCACCTACTGGATCAGCTACTCGACCTTGTACGAGTCGATTTATTACCTCCAGAAGGGCGACCGGGAACAAGCCGAACGGGCGGTTTTAGTGGGCATCCGGCAAGCGGAAGAACAGCCCCGTACCGCCGAAGATTACGCTCTGCTGGCCTACCTGCAAAGCTACGCCATTCAGTTTCGCCACGGGCTGAGCGCGGCCGTGGCGTCGGCAAAGGTCAAGCGCAATGCTAACGAAGCACTCAAATTGGACGCCCGCAACCCCCGCGCCTACTACGTGCTGGGTAGCAACGACTTTTACACGCCCGCCCGCTACGGGGGAGGCAAAACCACCGAAAGCTATTTGCTGAAGGTGCTGACCCTGCCGACCAGTCGGTGAAGCACCCGCAGGCTCCGGCCTGGGGCAAAGAAAACGCCTACGAACTGTTGGTCCGGTACTACCTGCGCGAAAAACAGGCCGCCCGCGCCCGCGCCTACTACGATAAGGCTAAACAGCTTTACCCGAATAGCTACGCCATCCGGTCGTTGGCCAAGCCCGTGGGCGCTTCATAACGTAGGGTTATAAACCACAACCGCACGTTGTTGAACCCGGCGACCCCACCCGCCAACTTTGTTTTGTCAAACCGATTGAACACAACCCCTTAAACACAATCGACCATGAAACGGATTACGCTTACCCTCGCCCTCTTCGTTGCCCTGATTTCGGCCGGCTTCGCCCAGCAAAACGCCGACTTGGAAACCGTTGTCACCAAGTTCAACAACGCCCAGACGTTCGACGAGATTCGGACATCGGGTAACGAGTTTGAACGGGTGAGCCTGAAGCACAACCAGGACTGGCTGGCCGCTTATTACACCTCGCTGGTCAACATGATTGTCGCGTTCGCCGAAAAGACGCCCGTCAAAAAGGATGCCCTGCTCGACAAGGCCGAGACGTTCCTCAAGCAAGCGGACGCGCTGCAACCCAACAACGACGAGATTGAGATCCTGCGCGCCAACATCGCCAGTGCCCGCATCACCGTCGACCCTAACACGCGCTGGGAAAAGTACGGGCAGATTATCAGCACCAGCCTGAAGCAGGCTAAAAAGCTCAATCCCGAAAACCCCCGGTTGAGTCTGTTGTCGGCCCAGAGCGTGTTCTACACCCCGGAGCAGTACGGTGGCGGTAAGGAAAAAGCGCTACCCATCGTGAAAGAATCGCTGGCGCAGTTCACGCGCTTCAAGCCCGCGTCTCCGCTGCACCCCACCTGGGGCGAAGACCGCGCCAAGGAACTGCTGGCCGCCTGCGAGAAGAAAGCAACGAAGTAACGCGTCAGGCAATGAGCTTTACTCGGCATTTGTTTGCACAAACCGCCCGTGGGCTTGCTGCCTCGCTGGCGGTCTGTGTGCTGATGGCCTACGGCATCAGTGGCATCATCTACTTCACGACCGAACTGGCCTACAGCACCGAACTGAGCTTTCTGTACACGCTCAGCATCGTGGGTAGCAACGGCATCGATGCCTTCGTGGCTTTGGCGGTCTGCCAGGTGCTGATCCCCTTCGTCGGCCGGCTGCGTCGGCAGGCTTGGGCTTACGCCCTGCTGGGCGTGACCACGCTGGGCGCGTCGGCCTTAGTCGAGTGGCTGCTGTGGGCGGTGTGGCAAACGGCCGATGCCAGCGAACTGATACCCGAGCCGGCCGGGTCGGCCTTGCTGTTCAAAACGTCGCCGGTGGCGGTGGCCCTGCTGTACTACTACGGCTGGCAGCGTTACGCGCAACTGGACCAAACCATTAGCGATCAGGCTTATCAACTGCTTCAGTTGGAGCGGCTGCGCACTAAGGCCGAGTTAGACGCCCTCCAGGCTCGCATCAACCCGCACTTTCTCTACAACGCCCTTAACAGCATTGCCAGTTTAGTGCAGACCGATTCGGCTAAAGCCGAGAAGATGACCCTGTTGCTGGCCCGGCTGTTTCGGTACACCACCGGCGGGGGTGAGTCGCACCTGAATTCGATTGGGAATGAACTCGACATCGTGCGCACCTACCTCGAAATCGAACAGGTGCGGTTCGGTGAGCGGCTGAGTTACTCGGTCTGGATCGACGAACCGCTCAACGGCCTGCAAGTACCCCGGTTTGTGCTCCAGCCCATCGTGGAAAACGCCGTTAAGCACGGTATTTCCAAGACAATCGACGCGGGTCAGATCAGCGTCCGAATTTACCGCGACGGCGCTGAGGTAGTGATGACTATTCACGACAGCGGGCCACCCTTTCCCGAAACGTTTTCGTCGGGCTACGGCCTCCAAAGCATTCAGGATAAGCTACGCCTGATCTACGGCTCCGGGGCCAGTCTGCTGATTGAAAACGGTGCTTACAAACAGGTGGTGATTCGGTTTGCCGATTCCGCGTCTTCTTCAACCAACCAAAGCCATGCGAACGATTCTCATCGACGACGAACGGCTGGCCCTCGACCGGCTGTCGAACTTACTCCGTAGCCACCAAACCGACGTAGAGATCGTCGGCAACGCCCTCAACGGAGAGGAAGGACTGCTGCTGATTCGTCAGCTTAAGCCGGACGTGGTATTTCTGGACATCGAAATGCCCCTGCTCAACGGATTCGACGTGCTGGCCCGCTTGGATGAGGTGCCGATGGTGGTGTTCACGACCGCCTACGACCACTACGCGATTCGGGCGTTCGAGCAGAATTCAGTTGATTATCTGCTCAAGCCCATCGAAACCGACCGGCTCGCCCTAACCGTTCAGCGGCTGCGACGCCGGCAATCCACCCAGGCACCGGCCCTAACCGCCGACGACTTGAGCCGGCTGTTGCAGCAGGCTAAACCCACCCCGCCCGTACAAAGCATCTCGGTCCGGTCGGGCGACCGCATCTTGCTGGTGCCCTTGGCCGACATCAGCTACTTCGAAGCCCAGGAGCGATACGTCTTTCTGAGCACGGCCGAGGGCGGTCAGTTCATTACGAACTACACCGTCAGCGCGCTGGAAGAAAAACTGCCCGAACACTTCGTTCGGATCAGCCGCTCGTACATCGTCAATACAACCCACATCAAAGAAATCCACAAACACTTCGGGGGTAAGTACCTCGTGGCCCTAACCGACCGCAAGGCGTCGCGGCTGCCCACCGGCTCGGCGTTTACAGGCAATTTAAAGCGATTTATGGATTTGTGAATCAACGCTACTTGATTGGTTGTGGCGTTTGAATGAACCGCCGTTCTTGCCGTCGTCAAGAAATCAGCTTGGCCGACTTTCCGACTTAGGTTGCGCTTTGGCTGCGTTGCCGCGCCCGTTGGGCACCGTACAACTTGGCTAAGCAGTGGTAAAGAACCAACTCGTAGGCCCGCTGTTTGGAAGGAAACAGGCGGTTGATCGTCATGTGAATCAAACTGCTGACCAACCGCCGAAAGGTAGACGTATCGAAAGCCGCCAGGGTTAGCTGATCCAAAGCCGGTTGCTGCTGCTGATCCCAGTTCTCAAAGCCGTTTGCCAGCGGAAACGGACTGCTCAGGGCTTGTTCGAGCAAGGGCTTGTAGGTGCGAAACCGGTCGTTGAGTTGTTGCCGTAACGTCGGATCGCCCTGAAACTCGTGGAAAAACCGCTCTTTTAAGGTATCGAGTAAGGTATGACAACCGTCGAGGTCTACGCCCAAGCCGCGCAGCAGCCGGTCTACCTTGTGGGCCGCAAAGGCAAAGCGCAGGTTTTCGTCGAAGCCGTCGGCCGTCTGCGCCATGAACTGAAGCGTGCTTAGGCTGTCGTGGTGAAAAAGCGTTTCGCAAGCTACGATGTTGGCCGATCCGTAGCGTTCCAGTTCACGTTGGTACGTATCCGTTTGAATCTTGTGGACCAACCCATTGTGTACGTGCGGCTGCAAGGCCCGTTCGATGCGCCGGATGACGTAGTGGTAAAACTCGATGTACGGATTGCCGCGGAAGCGCAGGCGCAGGTGCGGGTCGTGGTCTTTGTAGCGAATAAAGAAAAACTGCTGAATCGTTTGCTGCTCCAGCAGTTCCCGAATGGCCGGGTATAAGCTTTCGATCAGTAGCGTGTCCGACGCTTTCTCGCCCGCGTAAATTTTTAGATACAGCCATTCGCTACCCACCGAAAATCGGCGTTGGGGTAGTTCGACCGGCGTGGCGTCGATGGGCGCGTAGGCTGGGGCCGTTGGAATCCGAAACGGCAAGATAAGCTCGTGGGCATAGGCCTGCCCGTTGGCGTCGCGCATAGGACACTGCTCCGGCGTGTTGAGGCACTCGACAACCTGCACCGTTCCCGCCCGGCGCAGTTCCTGAGCGAGCAGTTGAAGCGACGCGTCGACGTGAAGACAAATACGCAGTTCATTGTCGCCCTGAACAAGCTGAAACCAGGCCGGCAGTCCTGCATCGCTAAGCTGAGTACGCAGCCGGCCTACATCCGACAGAACAAACTGGTCGGCCGCGAGTCGCCAGGTAGCGCGGCTGAGCACAACGCGGTCGTAGCGGACCCGCGGCAGGTACGATTGCTGACTCAGCAGGCCCCAATTCCAGCGCAGGTTCAGGTAAGCGTCCTGGTGTTGGAGGGTAGACAGAAATTGGTAAACGGGCAGGCCGCCCGCAAAATTGTGGGCGTTGGACAAGCGAGGAATAACGCGCTTGTTCAACCGTTTGGAGCGTAGTACCAGCCGGTCCTGGCGCACCGACAGATACAGGTCCGACAAGGGAATCTGGTAAGCCGGGTCTACCGAAGCCCGGCCCAGATACGGAATTTCGTACTGGTACAGCGTCGGCCGGTTAAGAATGTTACCCACCCGCGACTCGGGGAAGTGAACAATTTCGGCCAGGATGACGTCGGGGTGATGTTTTTCTTCCTGCCGGGCGCACTGCCGAATTTGCGCAGCTAAAGC
>CAXUEB010000012.1:0-592 GCA_964249775.1 uncultured Spirosoma sp. | reverse complement strand
ATTCACCGCCGATGGACCGTGGCACCCCGTCAGCACGAACCGGTAGTGGCCCGCGTCAATGGCCTCGGCCGACGTAGCCAGGACGGTGCCAAACGCGTAGAAACTGCTGGGTAAGGTTTGCGGGGAGCCGGCTTGTTCGCCGACCTTCCGCAGGTCGTCGTCCGTCAGTACAATCTCGGCCCGACCGTGGCGGAGGGCTTCGGCGTAGCGATTAAGAACAAACAGTTGCCACGGTGTCGGTGCAGTGGCCGGTTGTTCGGGGCCGCTCGGTAAAGACAAGCTGTCGATCATAGGCGCACTGCCGACGCCCAGCGTCGCCGAGTTTCCGTAGCCCACCCCCATCTCGTGGTCGAGCGCGAGGGCCAAGGAGACTTCTTCGTCTTCGTAGCGGGTGTAGAACCGGTGACGAAAGTCGTCTAAGTCGTTACTCCGAAACGGTTGATTCAGTACCAGTAACGCTCTGAACTGGCGTTGCAAGCTCTGGAGCCAGTGTTCGCTAAGCCGACTAACATCGGCCGGCAGGGCCGCGTCGATCTGGATTAGATCAGCCGCGGGCAATTCAACGCCCTGTTCGAGCAGGTAGGTTGGTAGC
>CAXUEB010000011.1:20552-32180 GCA_964249775.1 uncultured Spirosoma sp. | reverse complement strand
GCCCCTAACAGAGCGCCGACGATACGCCCGTGCCCACCCGATAAACTGGCCCCGCCCAAAATAACGGCTGTGATGACGCGCAGTTCCAGCCCTCGTCCGGCCGTGGACAAAGCCGCACCGAGTCGCGACGCCAGCAGAATACCGGCCACGCCCGCCAGCGTAGCGGTCAGGACGAACCCGTAGAGCTTCATCCGCTTGACGCGAATACCCGACAAGTCGGCCGCCCGTTCGTTGCCGCCGATGTAGTAGTAACGACGGAAGAACACCGACCGGTCGAGCAGGAAAGCGAACACGGTCACGATGAGGAGCATGTACCAGACCGGCATCTGAACGCCCAGCAGCCGCGACTGCCCGATGGCCCCAAACCAGTACGGGAGATTTTGAATGCCCGACCCGCTGACCATCAACGCGCCCCCGCGCACGATCCCCATCATGGCCAGCGTCTGAATCATGGGGTTGATGCCCTGGTAGGCAATTAGGTAACCGTTTATTGCACCGATGAGCGTGGATGCACCCAGCGCGGTCAGGATGGCGAACGGCACGGGCCAGTTCCCGAAAAACATCAGGTAAGCCGCCAGCCCACCCGCGAACGCCACCACCGATCCGACCGACAAATCGAACACGCCCGATACTAACAAGAGCATCATACCCACCGCCACGATGGTGTCGATGGACAGGTTCAGCACGATCTGACTCAGGTTTCCAAACGTCGGGAACGTCTGCGGAAATGTTACCGCGGCCCCAATACCAACCAGCACGATCGTCAGCGCGAGCGTATAGACGCGGTCTTGCAAAAGTGCTCGCATGGGTTAGGGAGCGGGGTAGTTTTTAGCGGCATCGTCGATGACCAGCACCCAGTCCTGCCCGTAGCCGCTGCGGGGGGGCGTAAACTTTTGCTGGCCTTTGTTGGCAAACGTGCCATTGTCTTTCATCTCGCCGGTGCGCGGGTCCATCCACGCCGTCTTTACGTTTGCGCCCGCCGTCTTGCCTAAGTTCATTGTAAACGGCCGACCGGCGGCTGAGTAAACAAAAGCATAATCGGTACCCCGCGTCGCTTGAATCCGCTCGGCGGATACCATGTTGTTTTCCAATAGCAGCGACTGATCGGGTACGCGGTCCAGCATCGGGCGAGACTCCATCAGCCGACGCACAAACTTCATTTGGTTGGCAGCCGGCAGTTCGACGGCTTCCGACCAGGCCATGTGCGGACCGTTGACGGGTTCGCGACCGGGCGCGTACATCTGCCAAATGTCGTGGCAACCGTAGGTGTGCCCGTGCGCCCCGGCAAACAGATTTAAATAAGCAAACTTACGTACGTCGTAGGCGTTGGACGTGCCGAGGTCTTTGGCGTTGAAGCAAACCGGATGGTCTTCGTAGATCGGCTCAGCGTCCATTGTCGGCTTGGTTGGCGTCCGGTTGTAGGAGACGCTGATGTGGTCATACATGGGTGTGTCGCGGCAGTGGCCATTCTGGTGCATGTTGAAGTCCAGCCAGCTATCGCCGTGGAACCACTTGGCCGAGCCGCCGTCGCGACCGTTGGGCTGCGGATGGTAACTAATCAGGGCTTTGTCAGCCCCGCCGACGCCGTCCTGAATGCCCCCGGCCATTGCCTGCCAGACGGCTACATCCTGCGAACCGTCGCGCGGGTTACGGTCACCGCCCAAGATCCAGATGATATTCGGCCGACTCTTGTACCGGTCGGCAATCCAGCGGCCGTAGGTTCGGGCGTTCTGCGGGTTGAAGACTTCCGGCCCTTTACCCCAGTTGTTTTTGAAAAGCTTATCGCCCCAGGTCGGCAGCAGGCCGATGACGATGCCGTATTCGGCCGCTTTGTCGACGATGTAATCAACGTGCTTGAAATACGCTTCGTTCGGCTTGGTGGGGTCGTTGTCGATGAGTGGCTTGTCGCCGAGGGCGTTGGGCGTATTCAAGCCGTCCAGTTCGGCCAGCGCCACGGCCTGCACGACCGTAAAACCCTGCTCGGCCCGGCGTTTCAGGTAGCGGTCGGCCTCGTCGCGGTTCAGGCGGTGAAATAACTCCCAAGCCGTGTCGCCGAGATAAAAGAACGGCGTTCCGTCGCTGTGTACCAAATACCGCTTGTTATCCGATATTTTGAGCGGGCCGTTGGCGAATGGTTTCTGGGCAAAGGATAGACCGGAAAGGGTTAGGAGTCCGGCCAGGATGATGTGTTTTCTCATACGGGTTCAGAATTCGGGCGATCAAATCTTACAGGTTTTTGGAACCTACAAGGTTTAGGATCAACGCCGGGTGATATCTTTCACTTGTTCACGAATATCGTCCATCTCAAAAATCTGCTGCCAGCCGTCGCGGAACAGAATCGGCTTGGCGCGTTTGCTGATCTTGTACGCTGCGTCGGAGAACGTGCCGTTGACTTCTTTGAACAACACAGCAATCTGAATGCGTAGGTGACCCAAAACGAAGTCGCGGGCGGCTGCTTCCGGTACGCCGAGCGTTACGATGCGGTCGTAGCCTTCTTTGACGACTTCCATGCAGGTCTGCGCCAGCGTCTCGACCATCGCCGGTTCGAGAATCGCCATCTGCTCCAACGTAATGCGGTGCGTGTCTTTAACGGGACCGTACATGTCCTGCGCCACTTTCTCGCCTAAAGCGTAATGTTCCTCGGTGCCGGCCATGAGTGCGACGACGATCGACTGCTTGGCTGAAATGCCGCCGTAAAAATCGCGAAACGCCTGCTCGGTCGGCTCCCAGTTAAAAACCGACGGGTGGCAGGGGTGCGCAATGACGTAACCCAGATCATCGCGGTGAGCGATGACGCCGTCCAACGGTGCGGCCGGGTCGAGGGTTAGTACCAGCGCTCCGGCTTTCATCATCGGAATTAGCTCTTCCGAAATCTTACCGATCGCTACGTCTGGTACGCCCAGGATGACCACGTCGGCGTCGGCTACGGCACCGGCCTGTTCGCTCACCGCTACGCCCCGCTGGCTAAGGTTTTCGATACCTTGTGGACTGACTTCCAGATAGGCAACGTCGTACTCCGGGTGTTTCAGAAAATTGTCGGTCAAGCGGCAACCCATTTTACCGCCTGCTCCGACGAGGGCAATTTTTGTCATGATGTTTACGAAAACAGTTGTGTACGTTTTAAATAATCCATGCTCGCTTCGGCCCAACGCTCTTCTTTGGCCATTGTGGCTGATGGTTCCCCTTCCGGCACGACCCATTGTTCCAAAATCGCCGTCCGGCAGCGGCCGGACGGTTCAAGTTGTTCGACCAACCACGGTACGTTCAACATACCCTGACCCGCTATTCGGCCGTCAATCTGAAAACCCATCTGGTGCGGCAGCCGCGCGATGCCAAAGTCCTTGATGTGCAGGTTGACCGTGCACGGAGCCAACGTTCGCACGACCTCTTCCAGTCCTTCGCCAGCGCCCATTGAATTGACCGAGTCCAGACAGATACCGACGTTCGGGTTACCCACGCGCTCAACGATGTCGGCAAACTCCCGAACTTTCAGCCGGTCGTGATTTTCCAAACCCAGCGTTACGCCGTGCCGGTCCAGTAGGGGAGAGGCTTGATGGAGCACCTCCACAATCTCGTCAATCGATGGTTCGTAGTCGCCCTGGTCAATGACAAACCGTAGCAACTTACTCCTAAAGTAGCCGGCTAACTCAATGTACTGTTGCACATGCGTCGGTGTTAGTCCACGTGCGCCCAACTCAAGCGTAATGCCTTGGGCTTCGGCCCGATTCTTCAGCATCGTCAGGCGTTCCGTTGGCAATTCGTGCAGCGGCAGGTTGTCGCCAAACTGCACCAGCCGAACGCCGAACCGAACGGCCCGGTCAAGTAAGCCTTGCTCGTCCAGCCGCAACGCCGGACGGTTGCCAGGTACGCCAACGGCCCAACCGTAGGTAAAGGTGCTGATACCCAAGTGCATTCGTTTCAGTTATAATGAACTGCGTAAAATCAACCCGCCCGGATTGGCAATTCTGGTTTTCTGGCGCTCCGCAATGAGTCGCCCGGCGGTGCGGCCCATCTCGGCAAAATCCGTCGAAATGACGGTTATCCCGCCCTTCAAAATTTCTTTCATCGGCGTATCGTCGTAGGAAATTAACCCGACCTCTTGTCCTAACTGCCAGCCTTTCCGGTCGACGTGTTTAATGAACCGAATTAGGTCGCGGTCGGCAAACAGCAGATAAGCTTCGCCCGGCCAGATGAGCTGATCGGAATAATTCTCAGCGACCACGCACGGAACGCCGTGTTCGCGACCGAACCGCTTAAAACCCGCAATGATACTGGCCGGCACATATTGAAACGGGTCTTCGGCCAGTACCAGCGTCAAGCGGTGATACAGTCGAACGCGGTCGAGAGCCGCCACCAGCGCGTTGTAAATGTCGTCCTCGAAAGGCTGGTAAACGGCCGCGTACTCGCCCTTCAGCTTGGGTAAATTCTGGTCGATCACCAACAGCCGGTCCATTGGCAACACACCAACCGTATCGGATACGTCTTCGTCGAAGTGGGGCATCACGACGTAAAAATTATACAGACCCACGCTATCCCGAATCAGGCTGTCGAACAATTCGCGGTTGTAGTGGTGGAAAAACAGATTTATCCGTGTATCACCCGGCAGCACCTGTTTGAAGGCATCGTACAGCGTTTCTTTGTAGGCGTTCAACGTGTCGAACAGTACAAACACATTTAGCCCACTGCGAACCGCGGTCGACGCCACGTAAAAGCCCTTACCATGCTGCGCCAGAATGACACCCCGCTGCCGCAAATCTTCGTAGGCTTTGGCCACCGTCACGCGGGCGATCTGCTGCTCATCAGCCAATTCGCTGATGGACGGTAGCTGCTGCCCATGTTCCATTCGGCCACTCATGATGGCGCTCTCCACGGCTTCAATGATTTGCCGATATTTGGGCTGATTCGTCGCCGACTTAATTTGGAACATGCTTTTCCCGCGCTCTGTGACACTATTTACAAATACATTAGAGTACAGTAGAGTAGTGTGATGCGAATGTACTACTTTTAGCATTAATATAACAAAGCAATGAAAAATTTAAAGTTCGCGGTAATCGGAACAGGGTTTTGGTCCACGTTTCAAGTAGCGGCTTGGCGAGAGTTACCCGCTACAGAAATCGTTGCTTGTTACAACCGCACTCGCCCAAAAGCGGATGCATTAGCTCAGCAGTTTAGCATACCGAATGTGTACGACGACATTGATAAGCTGCTCGACCGACACGCTGACGAATTGGATTTTGTAGATATCATCACCGACGTTGACACCCATCCGTTGTTCGTTAGCAAAGCGGCCGAACGGGGTTTGGCTGTTATCTGTCAGAAGCCGATGGGCCCGAATCGCGACGCGGCCCGGCAGATGGTCAAAACTTGTCAGGAAGCCGACGTGCGGTTCTACGTTCACGAAAATTTCCGTTGGCAAACGCCCATTCGCCGGTTAAAAGCGGTGTTAGATTCGGGGGTTATCGGTCGACCGTTCAAAGCGCGAGTGTCGTTTTGTTCGGGCTTTCCCGTGTTCGACAATCAGCCGTTTCTGGCTGAACTGGACCAGTTCATCCTGACGGATATTGGCTCGCACGTCTTGGACGTTTGCCGATTTTTGTTCGGTGAAGCTGAATCGCTGTACTGCCAGACAAAACGCGTCAATTCCCGCATCAAGGGGGAAGATGTAGCCAACGTCATGATGCAGATGGGGGGGGGTCTGACGTGTTACGCCGAAATGTCGTACGCGTCGATCTTGGAGCGCGAAACGTTTCCGCAGACGCTCGTTCACGTCGAAGGCGAACACGGTTCAGTTGAATTAACGCACGATTTTATGATTAAAACAACCACCCGCCGTGGACACGGGCGCTTAGGAGACGAACGCCACACTGTACAGCAGATCGCTAATTCACCGGTTTACGCTTGGGCCGATCCCGCTTATGCCGTCGTGCACTCGTCCATTGTGGACTGCAACCGCAACCTTTTGGCCGACTTACAAGGCATCGGCACGGCCGAAACCACCGGCAGTGACAATTTAAGAACGATTGAATTAGTGTACGCAGCTTACGACTCAGCCGCCGGAAATCGGGTGGTTTTGTTCTAAGTAATCATCTTTCGTTCCTTTCCTAATGCTCCGTCTTTCTCATATTAGCAAGCAGTTTCCCGGCGTCAAGGCGCTGGACGACGTTACGTTCGACGTTCGGGCGGGCGAGATACACGCGCTTTGTGGCGAAAACGGCGCGGGCAAAAGTACGTTACTGAACATTTTGACGGGCAATCTACAACCCAACGCGGGGCAGATCGAACTCCACGGCGAAGTGGTGCGCATTGACGGTCCCGCCCACGCGACGAGCTTGGGACTGGCCATTGTCTATCAGCAACTCAGCTTGGTAGACGGCCTGTCGGTTGCGGAGAATATTTTTGCCAATCGACAGCCGCGGAATCGGTTTGGTATGGTCAACTACCGGGCGCTGAACGACGCGGCCCGTGACCTGCTGCACCGGTTAAATCTGGACGACATTCGACCCGAAACGCCCGTCAGTCGCTTGTCGGTGGCGCAGAAACAAATGGTTGAAATTGCCAAAGCGCTGTCGCAGAATCCCAACATTTTGTTGTTAGACGAGCCGACGGCGTCCATCACCAAGCGCGAAACGCAGACCTTGTTCCGGCTCGTCCGGCAGTTACGCGATGAAGGCAAGGCCATCGTGTATATCTCACACCGGCTGGCCGAAATCTTCGCCATTGCAGACCGAGTATCGGTGTTGAAAGACGGCGACTACCAGGGCACCTGGCCAGTTGCCGACATCACGACGGACCAGTTAATTCGGCACATGGTTGGCCGCGACATTACAACCACCCGAACGCCTTCCGTCGCAACGAAGAAGGTGCTACTGTCGGTCGAAAACTTATCCGGCGAACGGTTCCGAAATATCACCTTTGACCTGCACAAAGGCGAAATTTTGGGCTTAGCGGGCTTAGTTGGAGCCGGACGAACGGAGTTAGCTCGCGCCATCTTCGGCGCTGACCCGGCCCGCAGTGGCAGCATTCACCTGAATGGTAAACGGGTTCACTTTCATCACCCGGCCGACGCGCTGCAAACGGGCATTGGTTACCTTCCCGAAGAGCGCAAAACGCTCGGTATCTTTCCCGAACGGTCGGTCATGGACAATCTGCTGTCAGTAGGGCCGCCAGCCAACAGTGCCGGTTTGTACAACGCCCGCGCCGGTCGGACAATCGCTAACGAGTACAAAGAGACCCTGCGCATCCGAACGCCGTCAGTCGCGCAAGCCATTGTTAACTTGAGCGGAGGAAATCAACAGAAGGTTGTGCTGGCCCGCTGGCTTCGCACGAACCCTGACGTGTTGATTGTCGACGAGCCGACGCACGGCGTTGACGTAGGCGCGAAAGCTGAGATTTATGACCTGCTCCGGCAAGTAGCCGCGCAGGGCAAAGGCGTTTTACTAATTTCCAGCGAGTTGCCCGAACTGTTGACCTTGTCTGACCGCATATTCGTTATTCGCGAAGGGCAATTAACGGGCGAGCTTGTCGGTACGGACGCCACCGAAGAAGCCATCATGGTGCTGGCTACTCACTAACCAAACCGTTTTTTGAGCGGACGGTTTAGGCGGTCAGCCGTCGCGGTCGCCCACTCAGATAAGCCTAAACCCTATGGAACTCTACGCCGGATCTATCCAGCTTAATTACGAAAACGGCTTTCTTCGTACCCTAACCGCAAACGGCGAAGAGGTGTTACGCATGGTCTACTTTGCCCTGCGCAACCGCGACTGGAACACCGCCCGCATTACCATCACGAACGAGAGCGTGAAATCTAAGTCTGACTCATTCGAGATTCAGTACGATTGGCAGACTGATGATTTGGGCATTCAAATAATCGGGAATGTTCGGATTGAAGGTCAGTCAGACAGCCTAATTACGTTCGATTTTTACGGGAAAGCCGTTAATACGTTTCTACGGAACCGCATTGGCTTCTGCGTGCTGCATACGATCGAAGGCTTAGCTGGTCAGCCGTGTATGATTGAAAGCCCAAACGGGCAAACAACCGAAGCAACGTTTCCTGACCTGATTAGCCCGCACCAGCCGTTTCTAAACATCCAGGCCATGACGTGGCAGATGGCGTCCGGGCAGCGGTTCATGGTAACCTTCAAGGGTGACGTTTTTGAGACCGAAGACCAGCGCAACTGGACGGATGCATCTTATAAAACGTACAGTACGCCACTCGAACGGCCGTTTCCCGCCGAGGTTCCGGCGGGAACAGAAGTTCGTCAGCGCGTTACATTTCAGCCGCTTTCGCTCCAATCTTTAGGCAACGTAGAAAAGCCCAATCGAAGGCCGGACAACGTACACGGCGCTTCTCGACCGCGCCTTGGTTTGGGCCACCGGGCCGATGGTTCGCCGTTGTCCGAGGGTGAAGCCACCGTTTTAAAGACGCTTAACCTATCGCATCTGCGGGTGGACGTTCGCTTCGCCGAACAAGATTGGCAGACCCAACTTTCGGCCGCAGTAGCTGATGCCAATCGATTAAATGTCCCGCTTGAATTAGCCTTGTTTTTTGGTCCAGAAGCCGCGTCGCAAGCTGACCAGTTTGCTCAATACGTTCAGAGCAATAAGCTACCCCTTTACTCGCTGTCGCTGTTCCAAGCCGACAGCCGCCGAACAACCGATGCGTTATTGAGTCAGGTCGCGCCGGTGCTACGGAAGCAACTGCCCAATGTCCAATTAGGCGGTGGCACCGACGCTAATTTTGTTGACTTAAACCGCTACCGGTTTGATTTCAACCAGGTTGACTTCGTGACGTATTCGATTAATCCGCAGGTTCACGCGTTCGACGACCAGACGATCATGGAGAACGTCATGGCTCAAGCCGACACCGTTCGTTCGGCGCGGGCATTGTCGGGCAGGAAGCCGGTGCACGTTTCGCCCGTAACACTGTTGCCTCGCTTTAATCCCGACGCTACGTCCGGCGCGGAGCCAGGTGTACCGCCCACGGACCCGCGCCACGCGACGGCGTTTGGGGCCGAGTGGACGCGCCAAAGTTTGGCAACGCTAACCCAGGCCGGAGCCGCGTCCGTTACGTATTACGAGACGCACGGACCGCGTGGGTTGGTTAATGGACAAAATGTGTTTCCGGTGTTTGACGCGTTTCCGCCGATCTAAATGGGGGTATTTACATACCAATTTCAAAGAACCGCACGTCAGCTTTCACGTCGGTGAGCAGAGCACGGGTGCGTTCAGGACGGGCATCGGTTATAAACAGTTGCCCAAACCGGAACGCCGGATCAGCGTCTTCATCCATGCGCTGGATGAGCTTGCCAATGCGTCGGTCGTCCAACTTGTCGAAAATATCGTCCAGGAGCAAGATTGGTTTGACGCCTTTTTGGGCTTCAAGCTGCTCAAATTGGGCCAGTTTTAAGGCAATAACGAACGTCTTTTGCTGACCCTGTGAGCCGAACCGTTTCAGCAGGACACCGTCGATCTCAAACGCGTAGTCGTCTTTGTGGATGCCCGTCGTTGTGCGCTGGGCAGCCAAGTCACGCGGGCGATTGCGCCGGAAATTTTCCGCAAAATTTGGATCATCGGCGTCCGATTCGTAGCGAATCTCGACCGTCTCGCGGGCGTCGCTTAGGTACGCGTAATGACGGCTGAAGATGGGCAGAAACTCACCGATGAATTGTTGTCGTCGCCCGTAAATCCGGGTTGATAGCTCAAGTAGTGGCTCGTCGTAGGTGTCCAGCAAATCGTAATCTACATGACTGCGTTCGGCAAACAACTTTAGCAGACTGTTCCGTTGTTTAAGCACCTGCTGGTATTGAAGGTAATCGCGCAGGTAATCGGCGTCGAGCTGCGACAGAACACCATCGAAGAAATGACGTCGGTCTTCACTGTGTTCGCGGACGAGGTCGGTATCGTTCGGGGCCATCAGCACCACTGGGAACCGGCCGATGTGTTCACTGACGCGTTCGTAGGGTTTCTTATCAGCCATCAGCACCTTCCGCTGCCCGCGTTGCAGGCTAATTGTAATCTGCACCAGCCGGTCGTCATGTTCTTCGAAAACGCCGTCGATGATAAAGTAATCGGCGTCGTGCAGAATGTTCAGGACGTCCTGGCTCTGAAAGGCACTTTTGCTGAGGGCAAGAAAATAGATGGCGTCTAACAGGTTGGTTTTTCCGCTGCCGTTTGGCCCCACAATGACGTTTACTTGCCGCCCGAACGCATACCGGCCATCTTCGTAATTCTTAAAATGGGTCAGGCTCAGCTTTTCGAGATGCATACGTATAGCATAACGCGGGATTGCGTAATTTCGCGGCAGTTCGATCCGGTTGACGGCATCTGGTTTGGTATTGGCAACAAAGATACGGCTGGTTTGTTAGGTTGACGGTGATAGGACCGGGTCCCGGCGGGGAACCGCACGTTGGCAACCCGACCGCCGTACGGCATTCAATTGATTATATCCTCATGGCAAGCGTCAAAGAGAAAACTCAGACCGGTTCCCCGCAAAAGGCCGGACAAAATGGTAAAGCGCCCGAAGCCGCAAAAACGCAGCACCCTAAAGAGCGCTACATGTACTGGTACGAGTCCATGCAGTTGCAGCGGAAGTTTGAAGAAAAGGCTGGGCAACTGTACGGTCAGCAAAAAATTCGAGGATTCTGTCACCTGTACATCGGTCAGGAAGCGGGTTCATCGGGTTCCTGCACGGCCCTAACTAAAGACGATAAATGGATTACGGCCTACCGCGACCACGGCATTCCGCTCGCGCTCGGCTCCGATCCGAAGGCCGTCATGGCCGAATTATTCGCCAAGCAAACCGGCTCCTCGAAGGGCAAGGGCGGCTCAATGCACATCTTTGATAAATCGGTCAATTTCATGGGTGGCCACGGTATAGTGGGTGCTCAGGTGCCGATGGGCGCGGGCATTGCGTTTGCCGAGAAATACAACAAAACGGGTAACCTCTGCATCTGCTTCATGGGCGACGGAGCCGTTCGGCAGGGCGCTTTCCACGAAGCGTTCAACATGGCGATGCTTTGGAAGTTACCCGTCATCTTCGTGGTTGAAAACAACGGCTACGCGATGGGTACGTCGGTGGCTCGCACCTCAAATGTGACCGAACTGTATACGCTGGGTGAGTCGTATGACATGCCATCTGAGCCAGTTGACGCGATGGACGTAGAAGCAGTGCACGAAGCTGTCAGCCGAGCCGCCGAGCGCGCCCGCGCCGGCGAAGGACCAACATTCCTGGAGTTTCGGACGTATCGCTACCGGGGCCACTCGATGTCGGACCCGCAGAAGTACCGCTCTAAAGACGAAGTAGAGCAGTATAAGCAGCGCGATCCGATTGAGCAGGTCCGCGCTCACATTTTGCAACAAGGCATTGCTACGGAAGACGAGTTAGCTGCCATTGATCAGAAGGTCAAAGGCATCGTTGACGAATCTGTTAAGTTTGCTGAGGAGTCGCCGTATCCATCACCCGAAGAAGCGTATAAAGACGTTTATGTGCAGCCGGACTATCCTTTTTTGAAAGAGTAGGCTAATTTGTTTTACTATTGAACAAGGTCCGGGTTTTACGACTCGGACCTTTTCTTTTGAAACTTTACTTCACAATATGGTGTATAAACATTAAATGTAGCTACAATAAAC
>CAXUEB010000011.1:19879-20542 GCA_964249775.1 uncultured Spirosoma sp. | reverse complement strand
CATTAATGGTTTGCACCATGTCACAACGCTGGCGGGTGATACACAGCGCAACGTCGATTATTACACCGACATTCTGGGGTTACGAATGGTTAAAAAGACCGTCAATTTCGACGCTCCTGACGTTTATCACCTGTATTACGGCAATGAAACCGGTTCGCCCGGTACAATCTTGACGTTCTTTCCGTACGGCAACATACCCCGCGGCCGGAAAGGCGCTGGACAGTTAACTTACACGGCGTTCTCGGTACCAACGGCTTCGCTACAATTCTGGATGGACCGCCTGCACGAACGCAACATTTCCTACGCCGGTCCGCACAAACGCTTTTCAGAAACGTACCTGCGTTTTGAAGACTACGACGGTATGGGCGTTGAACTCGTGTTTAACGACGAAGACGAGCGGCCGGCCTGGAACAATGGCCGTATTCCAACGGAGTTTGCCGTGCGCGGCTTTCACACGGTTACCTTAAACGAATCGAATCCTGACCGCACGGTTAAGCTGCTGACCGAAACCATGCAGCACACGCTGGTCGGGGAGGAGGAAGGGCGTTTCCGGTTTAAAGCGGGCAACGGCGGGCCGGGTAACTACGTCGACGTTTTAGTTTCGCCAAACGACGTGCGGGCGTTGCAGGGAGCCGGTTCGGTGCATCACGTTGCGTTTTCGAC
>CAXUEB010000011.1:3737-19869 GCA_964249775.1 uncultured Spirosoma sp. | reverse complement strand
ACGAAACGCAATCAACAATTCAGGAGCAGTTGAGGTCGGCGGGTTACCAGGTAACGCCGGTGCAAGACCGTAATTACTTTCACAGCATTTACTTCCGCGAACCGGGTGGCGTTTTGTTTGAGGTGGCGACCAACCCGCCCGGTTTTGCTATTGATGAGCCGGTTGCAGAACTGGGCACAAGCTTGAAATTGCCTCCTCAGTACGAATCGCGCCGGGCCAAGCTGGAGCAGCAACTTCCGGAAATAAGTTTAAAGTAGACTTCAAACTATATGATTCATAACCCAAACAACCTCGTCACCGCCGGAAAACCGCTCGACGAGGCTACTAAAGTAATGGTTATGGTGCACGGCCGGGGTGGTACGGCGCAGGACATGCTGTCGTTGGCGGAGCACATGAAAGTCGACGACTTTGCGTTCGTTGCGCCCCAGGCGCAAGGTAACACGTGGTATCCCCATTCATTTCTGCGACCGATGGATGAGAACGAGCCGTATCTATCTTCGGCGCTACAGGTGCTGACGAGCCTACGTGCACGATTACAGTCCGACTTTAATTTCAAGCTACCGCAGATTTATTGGCTTGGCTTCTCGCAGGGCGCTTGCTTAACGTTGGAGTTTGTAGCCCGCAACGCGATGGAATACGGTGGCATTTTTGGTTTGAGCGGTGGATTGATTGGTCCCGACGCGACACCCCGCAGTTACGGCGGTTCGTTCGGCAATACGCCCGTTTTCCTGGGATGCAGCGACATCGACTCGCACATTCCCAAGGAACGCGTTTTAGAATCCGATCGGGTGTTTCGGGAAATGGGCGCTGACGTGACAACGCGATTGTACCCAAATTTTCCGCACGCCATCAACGAAGATGAGCTAAACTTCGTTAACTTGCTTATAGCCGGGGAACGTTAAACCACATACATTCCCCGGCGCTACCTAACAGCAACGCGTATGAGCCAATACATGGTTGAATTTGACCTCCCGGCTGTGATGGATGAAGGCTTCGCGAACCGGATTCCCGCCCAGCGAATAAAAGTGGAGGAATTAATGGAAAAGGGGTCTTTGTTGTCGTACTCACTTTCGGTAGATCGGCAGAAACTTTGGTGTATTTTCAAAGCAGACTCGGAACTGGAAGTTATGGAATCGGTTTCGGAGTTTCCGCTCATAAAGTACATGACGCCGATGATTACTGAATTAATGTTTCATAACATGGTCGCGGCTCGTATACCACTTTTTTCGTTAAATTAGTCGTTGAGAAAGCCTTCTGTTTAGAAGGCTTTTTTTTGTGTCAAAATTGTACTCTTCGACTATATTTCAAGTAAAATATGTTACATGTAACTACCCAAAACTGGTTACATATGTTTTTAACCATCTGACTTTCAGTTTCACGTGAAACGGCTTTTATCTTGATTTTTATCGACTGCCAACTCATATTTATAAATTTTACATGACGCCAAATATCTTGATTAGCCAATCAGAAGATGAACTTGAACGGCTTTTTTCATCTGACTTCATTGCACACATTGACGGTAACAGAACGGTTACGCTGCGGCAGTTTTACGAAGAAATGGCAGACCTGCTCGAAATACCCAATTTTGGCTACACTCTCGAGGCCTTAAACGATGCGCTTAACGACCTGCAATGGCTCGAAGATGAACGCGTTGTGTTGTACGTTACCGACACCGTAAACTTCATCAGCAAAGAACGCGACCCCGCTAAAATGGGTAGTGTTTTGAACGTTCTGGACGCTACAGCCGAAGACTGGAAATGGTTGAACGACGACGATGTTGCTGACAAGAAAGAACTTATCATTGTATTCGAGGATAGTCCACGTATTCGGCAACTGCTGGCTAAAGAAGGCATTGATTTTGCCTTAATTGCTTATCTGGAATAACCCGTTAGCGCAACAAATCGCCCAAACCCGCTGTTACCCTAACGTGCCGCCGGAATGCTCTTCCAGCGGCTTTTCGCGTTTACTAACTACAACCTGTTTACCGCTTGAAACCTGACGAATTGCTCAGTTTATACACTGACGACAGCTTCATAAATGTACTCTCCGAACCCTTCGGCCGCAAACCGACGGGCGAACCACAACGACTTCAAATAAAGGGTTTGGCCGGCAGCTTAGACGCACTGCTGGCCTCGGCCATTTTTAAGTCGGTCGGTGGCAATCACTTGTATGTCTTGACCGACCGCGACGAAGCGGCTTACTTCTTTAACGATATCCAAAATTTGTTGGGTCGGGAAGTACTTCTGTTTCCAATGTCGTACAAGAAGCCGTATCAATACGAGGAGATTGAAAATGCCAACGTCCTAATGCGGGCCGAAGTCTTAAATAAACTCAACCCAGCCCCAAAAGACGGTCTATTAATGGTAACCTATCCCGAAGCCTTATTCGAGAAAGTCATCAATAAACGATCGTTACAGGCCAATACGCTAACGATTCGGGTAGGGGAGAAGTTGGACACCAACTTTGTGTCGGGACTGCTCCAGAATTACGAATTTGAGAAAACCGACTTCGTTTACGAAGCTGGGCAATTCTCAATCCGGGGTGGTATCATCGACGTGTTTTCGTATGCCAGCGAATACCCGTTTCGCATCGATTTGTTCGGCAATGAGGTCGAAAGCATTCGTAAGTTCAACCCCGAATCACAACTTTCAACTGACTCGGTTGACTTCATCAACATCATTCCGAACATTCAGACCAAGTTTACTGAGGAAAGCCGAGAGCCGTTCTTCGATTTTTTGCCCGGAGCGACAACCATCTGGGCAAAAGACGTTGAGTTTACGCTTGACATTATCGAGAAGTGCTACGAAAAAGCCGAGCAAAGCTTTGAATCAGTGCTGGCCGGCAGTGGCGGCATTCAGATAATATCGGACCCCGGTGATTTGTTTGAAACGCGCCGGACGTTCCTAAACGCATTGAAAGGCTTTCGGACGGTTGAGTTCGGTCGTAAATTTTACTTTAAAACCGAAGGCCGACAGCAGTACAACTCTAAACCGCAGCCGTCGTTCAATAAGGATTTCAAGCGCTTGGTTGAAACGCTGGGCGACAATCAGGCGAGAGGCTACACGAATATCATTGCAGCCGAATCGTTCAAGCAACTCGAACGCCTTCGGACAATCTTTGAGGAACTTGACCCGCTCATCAAATTCCAGCCTATAAACATCGGCTTACGCGAGGGGTTCGTCGACGAAGCGCTCAAAGTTGCTTGCTTCACTGATCACCAGATCTTCGACCGCTACTACAAATACCGCGTTCAAGACAAGTTCTCTAAGTCAAAGGCGCTGACGTTGCGTGAACTCAAAACGCTGCAACCTGGCGATTACGTCACGCACGTCGACCACGGCATTGGGCGGTTCGCGGGCTTAGAAAAGGTCGATCACGCGGGCAACGAACAGGAAGCCATCCGCTTGATTTACCGTGACAACGACATGTTGCTGGTTAGCATTCATAGTCTGCATAAGATCGCTAAGTACAGCGGCAAAGAAGGCGGACCGCCGACGATGAGCAAGCTCGGTTCGCAGGAGTGGGAGCAGAAAAAGTCGAAGATTCGGAAGCAAGTCAAGGACATTGCCCGCGAGTTGATCGCACTCTACGCCAAACGTCGAACCGCATCGGGTTATGCGTACAGCCGGGACAGTTTCCTGCAAGCCGAACTTGAATCGTCGTTCCTCTACGAAGACACGCCCGATCAGGCTAAGGCGACCAACGACGTAAAAGACGACATGGAACAGCCGCACCCAATGGACCGACTCGTCTGTGGCGACGTGGGCTTTGGTAAAACAGAAGTCGCGATCCGGGCCGCGTTTAAAGCGGTTACGGACAATAAACAAGTGGCCGTACTCGTGCCGACGACGATCTTGGCAATGCAGCATTATAAGACGTTCACGGAGCGCATGGCCGACTTTCCGGTGAAGATCGAATACATCAACCGCTTCCGCTCAGCGGCTCAGGTAAAGCAAATTCTCAAAGAAGTAGCTTCGGGCGAAATTGGAATTCTGATTGGTACGCACCGAATTGTCAACAAAGACATCAAGTTCAAAGATTTAGGTTTACTGGTCATTGACGAAGAGCAGAAGTTTGGTGTAAAAACTAAGGATCGTTTAAAGGAGATGCGCGTGGAAGTCGACGTGCTGACCTTAACGGCCACGCCAATCCCGCGGACGTTGCACTTCTCGTTGATGGGTGCCCGTGATTTGTCCGTCATTGCCACGCCCCCGCCGAATCGGCAGCCCGTCACGACCGAGGTTCACCCGTTTAACGAAGCGGTCATTCGCGATGCCATCAGCTACGAAATTCGGCGCGGGGGCCAGGTGTTTTTTGTGCATAATCGCGTCAACGATATCGAAGCCATCGGCAACCTGATTATGCGTCTGGTGCCAGACGCCCGTATTGGTGTAGCCCACGGACAGATGGAAGGCGACAAGTTAGAGCGCGTGATGACCCGGTTTATTGAAGGCGAATACGATGTGTTAGTCTCCACAAATATCATCGAGTCGGGCTTAGATATTTCTAATGCCAATACGATTCTAATCAACAATGCGCACTTCTTTGGTTTGTCTGATTTACACCAAATGCGAGGTCGCGTTGGCCGGTCAAACCGCAAGGCATTCTGCTACCTACTAACGCCCCCGCCTTCGGTGCTAACAGCCGATGCACGAAAGCGACTTCAAACGTTGGAAGATTTTTCGGACCTGGGCGAAGGCTTTAAGATTGCCATGCGTGACCTCGACATTCGCGGTGCTGGTAACCTGTTGGGTGCCGAACAAAGCGGCTTCATCAACGACTTGGGCTTCGAGATGTACCACAAGCTGTTGGACGAAACCGTGCAGGAGTTACGCGAGAATGAATTCAAAGACCTCTTTGAGAATAAGCCCGCGGACTTAAAGGTAGCTTTGCCCGACACGGTGATTGAAACCGATTTAACAGTCGTTATACCCGAGAAATACGTCTCCAATATCTCCGAACGGCTCGCGCTCTACACGCGGTTGGACAGCATTCAGACAGAGGAAGAGCTTAAGGCGTTTCAACAGGAAGTACTTGATCGATTCGGACCGATGCCCGAAGAAGTGGAGAACTTGATTAAGATGGTTACTGTGCGTTGGAAAGCCGAGCGCTTACATCTTGAAAAACTAACGCTCAAGAATAATATCCTTAAAGGCTACTTCGTTTCTAACGGGAACGACGATTACTTTAAGTCGGATCAGTTTGGTAAGGTGATTGACTACATCAAGCGCAATCCGGCGAAGTGCTCGTTGAAAGAATCAAAAGGGCGGCCAATCTTCACGCACACCGACGTATTTTCGGTTGAGCAGATGAACGAGCTGCTGGGTACCATGACGCAGTAATGCGGATCACTTTACAACCTGTTTAGCACTTACGTTTTACACAAAATACAGCAATGATTCAGAAGTATCACCTGCAACGAGTGGCTTATGTGCTGCTGGCAACGGCGGCTCTGGTTTCTTGTAAACCCAAGCATCCAACCAGCGTAAAGCCGGGAAAAAAGAGTACAGCAACGGGAATAGCTTACAACGAAAAAGATGGCTTCCAAGTCAAGAAGTTCGCCGGTCAGAAAGCGGGTCCGAACCTCGTTTTTGTTGAAGGTGGTCGGTTCACTATGGGTTCGCTCGAAGAGGACGTGATGAACAGCCGAGACAACCGCGAGCGGACCGTTTCGATTCAGTCATTCTACATGGACGAGACCGAGATTGCCAACGTTCACTACCTTGAGTACTTGAACGCCATCTCGCGGGACTCGTCCGAAGAAGTGGTTAAAGCGGCATTGCCCGACACGACGGTTTGGGCCAATCCATTGTCGTTTAACGACTCTTACGTAACACAGTATCTTCGTTATCCGGCCTTCCGGTATTATCCAGTCGTTGGTGTATCGTGGGTACAGGCCAGTGATTATGCTGCTTGGCGGTCAGCGGCTGTTAATAACGATCTCGCCAAAAGCGGTGGTGAAAAGAAAAAGGGTGGCTTTTCGCTCAAGCGGAAATCGAAGCAAGCTGAAGACCCGGCTTTGGCCGAAACGACTACAGCAAGTGCGGCAACTAAACCCAGCTTGGAAAGTGGTTTGATTCTGCCGGACTATCGTCTGCCAACGGAAGCGGAGTGGGAGTACGCAGCTAAGGCGCTTATCGGTACGCAGTACATGGATGAGAACCAGATCAACCAGCGCATTTACCCGTGGGATGGTTCGTCGGTACGTAACCCGAAGAAAGGCCGTAAGCAAGGACAAATGCTGGCCAACTTCAAGCGCGGTCGCGGTGATCACGCGGGTATCGCGGGTAAATCAAACGATGGTGCAATCATCACGGCTGAGGTTTATGCGTATCCCGCTAACGATTTCGGTATATACAGCATGGCCGGCAATGTGAATGAATGGGTGTATGATGTTTATCGTCCCTTATCGTTTCAGGATGTAAGCGATCTAAACCCGATTCGCCGGAACGGTTATTTGGATGATGCAAAGAATTATGATACGAAGAATCGTCAATCGTTGATTGATGACAAAGTACGCGTGTACAAAGGCGGTTCGTGGAACGATATCGCGTATTGGCTCTCGCCTGGTACACGTCGGTTCATGGATCAGGACTCAGCGACATCAACAATTGGTTTTCGCTGCGCTATGATTGCTGTTGGTCGGAACAAATAAACCGACTCACACACAAATCGCCAATAGCGGCCACTCAGCGATGGGTGGCCGCTATTGTTATAACGCCAACGGACTGACATCCTGCTTTAGACAGTTCAACTGCGCAGGCTTCGATGGTTGCTCCGGTGGTTAATACGTCGTCTACGAGAGCGATGTTTTTACCCTTAATGGCTTCAACGTCTGTTACCGCAAACACGGTTTTTACGTTTTCCCATCGCTCCAGCCGGTTCTTGCGCGTTTGTGACGCCTTAAACTGCTTACGAATTAGTACGTCCGTTCGAGTGGGTATGTTCAGCGATTCCGATAAGCCCTCGGCAATCCAATCGGCCTGGTTATAACCACGCTGATTGAATCGGCTCCGGTGTAAGGGGACGCCGACTAACAAATCGATCTCGTTGGTTAGCCTACCTTCGGTTTTTAGTTGACATCCATACCAGTGGGCAATCTCCTTGGCTGCTTCCTTCTGGCCTTTGTATTTGATCCGATGAATTAGTCGTTGTACGATTCCGCCCTTCGTGTAGTATAAGAAAGAAATGACGAACTGCACCGGTACATTTCCGGCAAACTTATTGAGTGAAACGGTGTTGTACGGGTCTTGATGCTGATTTGTTTCGGGTAAGTTGATTCGGCACGTAGTACAAAGAACTTGCTCATTGGCGTTTAACGATTGACTGCAACCTAAACACAAGGTTGGAAAAACGAGGTCAGCAAAATCGGACAGGAGGGCGTTAATACGTTTGAACATCGAGGTGTTTCGCTACTTACCAAAAATCTGCGTAATTTAGACAGAGCAATGAATGAGTTGATAACTGTGAGTGAAAATCAAGCAGATAAACAGTGGGAGAACTTGCTCAATCAGTTAGAAACGCTGGTTGGTAAACGGCCCGCTGACCTTAATGCTGTTCTATTCTTGATTGGCGTACAAGAGTTAGGTACGGGTCCTAAACGCTTCTCTAAAGAAGCTAAGCAAGACCTGATGCACATTGCTGTCTGTCGAGTGCTCAGTCAGTCGGGCTATTACGCGTCTGATGGCTACGATAAGGACGGGTGGCCACAGTGGCGTTTAACGAAGGCAATACCCCACGGTGATTTGCTTGCCCAAGAGGTTTTTCTGAAAGAACACGTCATCCGTTACTTCCAATCTGTGTTGGTTTAACAACTTAATCTAATTTGTTATGCAGACGTTGAGTGCTTACACGACTTTGCTACAACGCATTGACGAATATAAGAAACGGTATTTCCAGAACCAGTTGGTCAAAGGTAGTCTGCTGTTCACGGCTCTGCTGGGAAGCGGTTACCTGCTTATTAATACGGCCGAATTCATTGGTAGATTCGACTCGATTGGCCGAGGAGCCTTGTTCTTTGGCTTTTTGCTCATGATTTTGATGAGCTTGTATATGTTGGTCATTCGGCCGATGTTGAGCTTATACGGGTTAAACAAACCACTTTCCAACGATGAAGCTGCTCGGCAGATTGGCACTTTCTTCCCGGAGGTTGGCGACAAGTTGCTGAATACCTTACAACTTCAGCGTATCTCATCCGATCAGAGCGACTTGTTGCAAGCGAGCTTGAACCAACGATCACAGCAGTTGCTTATTAATCGCTTCGCGAATGCGATTCAAATCAGTCGCAATCGTCGACTTTTGAAGTATGCCATTCCGCCTTTAGCGTTGATCTTAGGCATTTTAATTATCAATCCGGCTTTCTTTGCTAAGTCATCGACTCGGTTGGTTAATTATGACAAAGACTTCGTTGACGAAGCTCCGTTTCAATTTGTTCTTCAGAATAAATCGTTGAAGGCTTTTCGGAATGAGGACTTTCCTCTTTCGGTAAAATTGACCGGCGACGCTTTACCGCAGGCGGTGTATGTAGTTGCCAACGATACACGCTTCAAGCTGGAGCCGTCGGCTAATCAGTTTAATTATGTCTTTGATAATCTTCAGCGGAATCTACGCTTCCACTTTGAAGCCGCCGGGTACAGCTCCCCGAATTACGAGGTTACGCTCATTGACCGGCCGGCGGTTCTTTCGTTCAACGTGCGTTTAGACTACCCAGCTTATTTGAACAAGCCTACGGAGCAGCTTTCAAACGTGGGTAATTTACTCGTACCTCAGGGAACACTGGTTCGCTGGGAGTTTGCGGTAGACCACACGGACTCTCTTTCAATGCGGTTTAATACCGATGTGAAACCGGTTCGTGCTTCATTGATTGACGATAACACGTTTGCGGTCAATCGTAGATTAATGCAAAACGCGACTTACACGGTTGCGCTCAGAAATAGTCAGATTGCAGCTCCGGCGATGATTCAGTACAATGTACAGGTCGTGCCCGATCGATACCCACAAATCTCAGTTGATCGAATTCAGGATACGGTCACGTACAATTACATTGCCCTTTCGGGTTTACTTTCGGACGACTACGGTTTTTCCAAACTTCGGCTGAATTATCGGATCAATCGAAATGGCAAAGCGTCTCCTTACTCGACCAAGGACATACCCGTTAACCGCTCAACTACTTCGCAGAACTTCGTATACAATTGGTCGCTCGACAGCATGAAGTTGAGCCAGGAAGATCGTTTAGAATACTTTGTCCAGGTGTGGGATAATGATGGCGTAAACGGGCCAAAGTCGAGTCGTTCTAATCAGCTAAACTTCGTTATCCCTTCAAACGCAGAAGTTCAGGAACAAGTCGATAAGTCATCCCAGAAGACAGAAAGTGATATCAACAACGCGTTGAGTAAGACACAAGCGATTAAAAAGGAGCTTGAGCAGATGGAAGATCGGATGCGCACAAAAAAGACGTCCGATTTTCAAGACAAGAAGCAGCTTCAGGATGTCCTTCAAAAGCGAGAAGAGTTGATGCGTGAAGTTCAAAAACTTCAGGATCAATTTAAGAAGACAAACGACACACAACAGCGATTTGCCGAGAAGAACCAGTCCATGCAGGATAAGATGGAGCAGTTACAGAAGTTGTTCAATGAGCTATTAGACCCAGAATCTAAGCAGCTTTATGAACAGCTTAAACAACTTCTCGAACGCAAACAAGACGAGAAAGCCTCTGAATTGCTCGATCGGTTGAGCCGTAAGGAACGCAACTTGGAACGAGATTTAGATCGTGCATTAAAGTTGTTTAAGCAAATGCAGTTAGAACAAAAGGTTGATAACATTGCTGAGAATTTAGAGAAGCAAGCCCAGAATCTTGACAAGCAAGCCGACGAAAACGCTAAGCAGAACGAGACCTCCGAGCAGCAGCAACAGCAGATGGAGAAGTCAAAGCAAGATTTTGAAGAGACGAAAGAGCAACTTGAAGAGGTAGAGAAGCAAGCCGAAAAAGAAGATTTGAATGGTCCAGAGGACTCCGAGAAGGAACAGCAGGACATAGACAAACAGATGGAAGAAGCAACGAAGCAGATGAAGCAGAATCAAGGCAAGAAGGCTTCGTCTTCCCAGAGTAAAGCGGCTAAGTCGATGCGGGCAATGAGCAAAGCCATGAAGGAGTCCATGCAATCGTCGGAGATGGAGGAAATGCAAGAGAACATGGATGATCTTCGCAGCATACTTGAGAACTTGATCACGCTCTCGTTTGGTGAGGAGCGGGTGATGAAAGAATTTCGAGGAATGAGCTTACAAGACCCCCGAGTTATTAAGTTATCGCAAGAGCAGCTTAAGCTCCAAGATGATGCGAAGATTGTTGAAGACAGTTTGAATGCGTTGGCCAGCCGTGTTGTTCAAATTCAATCATTTGTTACGCGTGAGTTGACAAACATGAAGTTTTACATGGATGAGAGCGTTCAACAATTACGCGATCGACGTTTAAGCATGGCTGCTTCCAAACAGCAGTTTGCTATGACTTCCATGAACAACTTGGCCCTTATGCTGAGCGACGTATTAAAGAACATGCAGCAGCAAATGAACGCTATGGCCATGCCTGGCAAAGGAAAGGGTGGTAAAAAAGGTAATAACCCCAGCGGTATGGGTGAGATGCAAAAACAGCTAAACGCTCGTATGCAGCAACTCCAAAAAGGAGGTAAGTCGGGGAGAGGATTGTCAGAAGAGCTTTCGCAAATGGCAGCGGAGCAGGCTGTGATTCGGAACCTGTTGAAGAAGATGATGGATAATGCAAAAGGAACTGAGGTAGGTAAGCAGCAAGAAAAGCAAGCTCAGGACTTAATGGAGAAGATGGACGAGACTGAAACCGATTTGGTCAACAAGCGTGTCAATCCAACTACGATTAACCGACAGAATGAGATTTTGACTCGTTTGCTTGAGTCCGAGAAGGCGTTGAAGCAACAAGATGAGGACCCGCAACGACAGGCTGAAGCAGCCCGGACAACGAAACGGACTACACCTTCTTTCTTTGACATCAACGCTCAACCCAAAACAAAGCAGGTAGAGCTTTTGCGATCTGTAACTCCCAACTATAACATTTTTTACAAGAAGGAAGCAAACCAATATTTGCAGCGAGTACGCAGTTAGTGCACAACGCTTTTTTCGTAACAAGATCGTCAACCGGCACTTTGGTTGACGATTTTTTGTTGCCTTTTACAACCGTGTTTAACCAAGTTATGTATTCCGCGTTAGGTTTCCACGTGAAACATTTCGCAAAAATTGATAAGAAATGCATTCTCAATATGACGTTATCATAGTAGGAGCAGGACATGCCGGTTGTGAAGCAGCACACGCAGCAGCCACAATGGGATCGCACGTACTGTTGATTACAATGAACATGCAAACGATAGCGCAAATGTCTTGCAACCCAGCGATGGGCGGTGTAGCCAAAGGCCAAATTGTGCGTGAAATTGATGCGTTAGGCGGTATGTCTGGAATTGTGAGCGATAAAAGCATGATTCAATTTCGAATGCTAAACCGCTCTAAAGGACCAGCAATGTGGAGTCCCCGTTGTCAAAGTGACCGAACGATGTTTGCAACGGAATGGCGTAAAGTGTTAGAAAGCAACAGCAAGGTCGATTTTTGGCAGGACAGCGTAAGCGAGTTGCTGGTAAAGGATAACGCAGTCACCGGTGTTAAAACCAGTTTGGGTATAGAATTCCAAGCTAAAGCTGTTGTCTTAACCAACGGTACGTTCTTGAACGGACGTATGTTTATTGGGGAGAAGGTGTTCAACGGAGGTCGCTCAGCCGAACGGTCGGTTACTGAATTGACCGAACAGCTAATTGAATTAGGATTCGAAGCAGGCCGAATGAAAACAGGAACACCTCCACGAGTGGATGGTCGAAGTTTAGACTATACGCGGATGGAGGAACAGTTAGGCGACGAAACACCAGGTAAATTCTCGTACACAAACACACCCAACCTGACAAGGCAACGAAGTTGTTGGATTACGTACACGAACCAGTCCGTGCACGATGAGCTTAAAACTGGCTTTGAGAAATCGCCTATGTTCACAGGTCGAATCAAAGGATTGGGACCACGTTACTGCCCTTCGGTCGAAGATAAAATCAACCGGTTTGCCGATAAAGATCGTCACCAAATATTCGTTGAACCCGAAGGATGGGACACTGTTGAAATTTACGTAAACGGCTTCTCAACGTCGTTGCCAGAAGATGTACAATACAAAGCACTACGCAAAATTGCAGGTTTTGAAAACGCCAAAATGTTCCGACCTGGTTACGCCGTCGAGTACGATTATTTTCCACCGACTCAGCTAAAACCATCTTTGGAGACGCGTTTGATTCGTAATTTGTTTTTCGCTGGCCAGATAAACGGAACAACAGGATACGAAGAAGCCGCTTGTCAGGGCTTAATGGCCGGCATCAATGCGCACCGGAATGTGCACGAAGAAGAGGAATTTACGCTAAAACGGTCAGAAGCGTATATCGGCGTTTTGATTGACGATTTAATCACGAAAGGTACTGAGGAACCTTACCGCATGTTTACGTCGAGAGCAGAATACCGAACGCTCTTGCGTCAGGATAATGCCGACTTAAGAATTACGGAGAAAGGATACGCGATTGGATTGGCCTCGCAAGAACGGTACGACACAATGGTCGATAAGCGCAATGCCATCGTTCAACTTATTAATCACTTCCAACAAGTAAGGGTGAAACCGGAGGATGTGAAGGAATGGCTTGTTAGTCGAAACAGTTCGCCTTTACGGGAGAGGAGTAGCCTGCACTCGTTAATAAAACGACCTGAGTTAGAGCTTGACGCAGTAACGCACTTGTTTAATAAGTATCCAGCAGATCTGAAACTGTCGGACGAAGTTGTTCAACAAGCAACTATCGAGATCAAGTATGAAGACTACTTGAGCCGGGAAAAACAGAATGCGGAAAAATTAGACAAGTGGGAAAATTTACAAATAGGTTCATCTGTTGACTACGAGAAGTTGAACGCATTGTCATTTGAGGGGAAAGAAAAGTTGAAACGGTTACGTCCCTCAACGATAGGTCAAGCATCACGAATTAGTGGAGTAAGTCCTTCCGACGTATCAATTCTACTGGTCTATTTAGGTCGGTAGATTTTGGTGCGTTGTAACGTAATTACACTTACAAAACAGTACTTTCGACAATTAAACGTTAATCGACTTTGTTGGCTTCCGAGAACGTCATTAACTGCCCGATATGTGGTAGTAGCTCATTTGATCCCTACCTGGTATGCACGGACTATTTAGTGACCCACCAAAATTTTCCGGTTAAGCAGTGTTCGCAATGCGGTTTAAAGCTGACAAGTCCTCGACCAAATGAAACCTCGATTGGTTCGTATTATAAGTCAGACCAATATGTATCGCACTCGGACACGGGCGGTGGCTTATTGAATTCTGCTTATCGTGTAGTTCGCAACTACACCTTACAATCTAAGCAGCATTTAGTAAGCCGATTGAATAATGGTCCGGGACTACTTTTAGACGTTGGTTGTGGAACAGGAACCTTTTTGAATGTGTGTCAGCAAGCCGGTTGGCAGGTAAGTGGTACTGAACCGGACCAAGCAGCTCGTACCGTAGCCAACGAGAAATTGCGAATCAAGCTTGAATCAAACTTAGAAGCGCTAAAAAGCGATAAGCCATTTGACATCATCACAATGTGGCACGTGCTTGAACACGTATCAGAACTAAACGAAACAGTAAAACGGTTACGCACTCTATTGTCTAATAGCGGAACTCTGTTAGTTGCCGTTCCAAATTGTGATTCATACGACGCTCAAAAATTTGGTCCGCACTGGGCAGCTTACGATGTACCAAGACATCTGTACCACTTCGTGCCAGCAACGATCGAACAACTTTTCGTAAAACACCAATTCAAGTTGGTAGGACAGCGTCCTTTGTTACTTGATGCCTTTTACATCGCCATGCTGAGTACCCAATACCAATCTGGTAGAGTGGACTACCTCAAGAGTGTGGAAGTGGGATTAAGGTCTAACTCGGATGGTAAGAAGACTGGTAACTATTCCAGCAACCTTTACCTTTTCAAAAAGCAGTAACGCCTTCAACAAGTTATATCAATGTCCCATTGTTCGCGGGAAAGGTCAATTTTGTATTAAAAAAAGATAGCTACAATGTGGATAACCCTGTGCGTAAATCCCACAAATGAAGGCTTATAATGTTAATATCTCCAGTCAACGAGGTGGAATAGTTTGCGGGTTATACACAACGCCAGTATAACTTCCCGTTCCCGTGGAGAAAGTGAAACATATCACCCCGGATTCAACATGATTTCCTCAATGAAATTGGTGTATAAAGTTTATGCACTAATCCACATGGAGTTGAGAAGTAAAATGTGGATAAGATGTTATTTAGTTAGCAGTTAACACTTTACGTGTTGATAAGTATGATGAGCACAATCCGTAACTTACCAGGATTATCCACATTGGCGTAGACATAAAGTGAATAATAAGTTTATTCACATTTCCACACCGCTAATGGTTATAATGACGTTTATTTAAAAAGACATTTATATAAAATGTTAACAAGGTTGAACGTTTGTCTGGTGTTACTGTGGGTACTGTCGACCTGTACGGCTTGGGGACAAGCCGAAAGTGTGTTGGCCGAAGAGTACTACAAAAAAGGAGAGTTTGAGAAGGCCGCCAATGAGTACGGCAAGCTGCTCAAAACGGAGGTGACGTGGGCGCGCCTATCCCGATACGTTTACAGCTTGCAGAAAAGTGGTAAAGTCGACGAAGCGGTTAAGTACTTGAAAAAACAGGAGCGCGGCAACGAACCAAACCGGGCTTACGTTGCGCTGCTATCTGGACAGATCGCTACGCAGCAGGGTGATACCCTCCAGGCAAACACCCAATACAGCACAGCCTTGCAGGCAAGCAAAGCATCAACCTCAAAACTTGAGACGATTGCAGCGGCTTTTACAGAAGCTAACGAAACGCGGTGGGCGATTCGCTCCTTAGAAACGGCTCGCGAGGTCAGCAAACAGCCGACGGCGTATAGCGAGGACTTAATGGTATTGTACCGGGCAGCGAATCAGATGGAAAAAGCCATTGATGAAATCATAGTCACGGGTAAAAAACCAGATAAGAAAGAAACCGTCTTGGCTGCATTGCAAGGACTTATCAACACGAAGGATGAGCCGTTGGTGGAAAAAGCGTTGTATAGTAAGATCCAACAGGAACCGAATGAACTAACGTACAACGAACTGCTAATTTGGTACTTTGTGCAGAAGCAAAAGTTTAGTCGAGCGTTGTTGCAGGAGAAGGCAACGGACAAACGATTGAAGTTGAGCGGCAGCCGAGTCTACGATCTTGGCACGTTGGCCATGAACAACAAAGAATACAAGACAGCGGCCGACGCATTTGACTACATCGTTACCACTTATCCTCAAGGTCAGTTGTACCCGTTTGCGCGCCGGTTAGTCATCAACGCACGCGAGGAGCAGGTGAAAAACACGTATCCGGTTGACAAAGCTGAGATTCGTAAGTTAATCACGGACTATCAGCGCATGTTGCAGGAGATTGGTACAAACACAAAAACGCTCGAAGCCTTACGTAGCACGGCTAACTTATACGGCAGCTATTTGGACAGCAAGGACACGGCTTTAACGGTACTGGATTTAGCGATTGATTTAGGTAAGACAGACAAAGCGTTTGTCGACAAGTGTAAAATTGATAAAGGCGACATCTACCTGCTCAAGGGCGAGCCGTGGGAATCCACATTACTGTATTCTCAAGTTGAAAAGTCACAAAAAGAAGAGTTGTTGGGTTACGAAGCTAAGCTGAAGAACGCCAAATTGCATTATTATAAAGGAGATTTTGCCGTCTCTAAAGATATCCTCGATGTATTGAAGCTGGCTACTTCTCGTGAGATTGCTAACGATGCTGAGCAATTGAGCCTGTTGATTGTCGACAACACCGGTATGGATAGTACCGAAGCAGCTATGCGTGAATACGCGGCTGTCGATCTACTGCTTTTTCAGAACAAAACCGACGAAGCTGTGGACAAGCTTAACCAAATGTGGACAAAGTACGCTGACCACGCGTTAGCTGACGAAGTACTTTGGTTGCGGGCAAATAC
>CAXUEB010000011.1:3263-3727 GCA_964249775.1 uncultured Spirosoma sp. | reverse complement strand
TACGTATTCAAAACAAGGCAAGTACACCGAAGCACTGGAAGATTTAAAGAAGATTGCCACTACGTATCCAAATGACATCCTTGGCGACGATGCTTTGTTTACACAAGCGAAGATGTACGAGGAGCGTCTTAAGGACAAAACGGCTGCAATGGAGGCTTATCAAAAAGTACTTACGCAATACCCTGGCAGCATATACAGCGCTGAGGCTCGTAAACGATTTCGGGTATTAAGGGGTGATACAATAAATTGATTTAACGCTAAACAACGGCATAAAGTAAGTACATCTTTTGCCGTTGTTTATTGTCAGGATGTAAGCCTAAGCAACGGTTTGTAGTAACGATTCTCTGAATGCCTGATATTGCGCCGGAATATGGATCGTTTGCTTCAACCGATCGGCCAGGACGGCCAACCGATCGGGTACATCAACATAAACGCCTAAAACTTCCTCGCCGAGTGGTTTAAAT
>CAXUEB010000011.1:0-3253 GCA_964249775.1 uncultured Spirosoma sp. | reverse complement strand
AATTTAGCGGGATGCGCCGTTGCCAGAGCAACGCCAACAGTGGCTTGCTGTAAACGCTGTTGATGTGCTTGAAGGCCCATGATGCCAATGGCCGTGTGTGGGCAAGCAACGTAATTGTATTGAGCGTAGATTTGTTTCATTCCCAACCGAGTCTCCTCATCATCGTAGAAGTACCCGGTTATGTTTGTCTTGAGTTGGTCGTAGTTATTATTGTGTAAGTGAGTCAATCGGGTGAAGTTGCTGGGATTGCCAACGTCCATGGCGTTCGACAGAGTAGCAATCGAGGTATGGGGTGAATACGCACCCGTTCTAAGGTACGTTGGGACAACGTGATTAAGGTTAGTGGCGGCAACGAAGTGCTCAATGGGCAAGCCCATCCGCTGTACAAAAACGCCGGCGCTAAGGTTGCCAAAATTACCACTGGGTGTTGAAAAAATGACTGGCTTGCCAACGCGCCGTACCTGACCATACGCTCGAACGTAGTAAAACCCTTGTGGAATCAACCGGAAAATATTGATTGAGTTAGCCGACGAAAGAGAAAGGTGAGCGTTTAGGTCCGAGTCCAGGAACGCTTGTTTAACTATCGCCTGACAGTCATCGAAGGAGCCGTCTACCTCAAAGGCTTGTACGTTGCCACCGAGCGTTGTTAACTGCCGTTCTTGCAGGTCACTGACCCGGCCACGGGGATACAAGATAGAAACCCGAATACCCGGTACGTTGTGAAATCCCAATGCGACGGCCCCGCCCGTATCGCCCGAAGTTGCCACCAGAATATTAATCTCCTTGTCTAAATGGTTAGAGTAATAAGACATTAAGGCAGCCATGTAACGCGCCCCAACATCTTTGAACGCCAACGACGGGCCGTGAAACAACTCAAGAACGCTCGTCGAACCAGGCTCTAAATCAACAATTGGTGTATCGAACGGAAGTGCCTGATGGGTTAATTCTTCTAAATCCGCTTTGCTAATTTCGGAGCCAAACAAAGCCTGACTAAGAGCGAAACCAATATCCGCCAATGACCGACCGGCTACGTTTTCAAAGAAGTTTCTGCCTAAACGAGGTAAAGGCGTTGGCATGTACAAACCGTTGTCGGCCGGCATACTGTGAAAAAGCGCTTCCTCGATGCTTACGGTTGTCTGTGGGTTATTTGTGCTGTAAAAACGCATGATGCAAACGCAATTAGAAAAACACAAAGTACGCTAAAGCCGGCCAATCAATAGAGAAGACAACGGAGTAAGGCCAAAAAACTTGCCTAAATAAACGAGTGCAAAGCTCAATCAGTAGCTTTGTATGATTAATTAGGTCAACAAATAAGATAACGAATACCGTATTGGTTGTTCGTCATCAAACTAAAGCCGTCTAAGCGGTTTTTCATCAATCATGTCATTCGGACAATTCATTGTACCAGTACCGGTTAACGAGCCGGTCAAAGAGTACCGTCCCGGCTCGCCCGAACGTGAAGCGCTCAAAAAGGCTATCGCTGAGTTTCGGGCGCAGGAAACAGATATACCCATGTACATCGGCGGCCAAGAGGTACGCACCGATCGAAAGATTCGCGTGTCGCCACCGCACGACCATCAGCACACGTTGGGATACTTCTACGAAGGTGACGCCACGCACGTTGAGCAGGCGATTGGAGCCGCATTGACAGCTAAAAACGATTGGGCTAACTTACCGTGGGAGCAGCGCGCCGGAATCTTCCTTAAAGCCGCCGAGTTAATTGCTGGTCCCTACCGCAGTCGAATCAACGCGGCTACCATGCTGGGGCAATCGAAAAACGCTTACCAAGCCGAAATCGACTCAGCCTGCGAACTAATTGATTTTTTACGCTTCAACGTCCAATACGCTACAGACATTTATCGCCAACAGCCTGGTTCGTCCCCAGGTGTGTGGAATCGGTTGGAATACCGACCGCTTGAAGGCTTCGTTTTTGCATTAACGCCGTTCAACTTCACGGCTATTGCTGGCAATTTACCTACGTCGGCCGCGTTGATGGGCAACACAGTGGTTTGGAAGCCAGCCTACACACAAGTGCTTTCGGCCAAGGTTGTCATGGATGTCTTGCACGAAGCTGGCCTGCCCGGTGGAGTTATAAATCTAATCTACGTGGATGGCCCCATTGCAGGAAACGTTATCTTCAACCACCCAGACTTCGCTGGTATTCACTTTACCGGCAGTACAGGCGTGTTTCAGAAGATTTGGGCAACAATCGGCGCTAACATCCACAAGTATAAATCCTACCCTCGTATTGCTGGCGAAACAGGCGGTAAAGACTTTGTACTGGTGCACGAAACGGCCGATGTTGACGAAGTTGCTGTTGGCTTAGTACGGGGCGCATTCGAGTATCAAGGACAAAAATGCTCGGCTGCCTCGCGCGCTTATATCCCGTCTACGCTTTGGCCCGCCATTGAAGCTCAAGTAAAGCAATTCTTAAGCAAGATGAAGATGGGTGGTACCGAAGACTTCTCCAACTTTATCAACGCCGTTATTAGCGAGCAAGCCTTCGCTAAGATCACTGAATACATCGACGCTGCGAAGCAGAGTGAGCAAGTCCGGATAGTTGCGGGCGGCCGGTACGACAGCTCAAAGGGCTATTTCATTGAGCCAACTGTTTTGCAAGTTAATGACCCTCAGTACCGGACCATGTGTGAAGAGATTTTCGGGCCAGTACTATCAATCTACGTCTACCAACCAGAGGAGTACGAGAGCATTTTGCAGATCGTTGAGAAAACATCCCCTTACGCGTTAACGGGTTCTATCTTTGCCAAAGATCGGTACGTCATTGATAAAACAACGCATGTACTCCAGAATGCGGCTGGTAACTTTTACATCAATGACAAACCTACAGGGGCGGTAGTTGGTCAGCAACCGTTTGGCGGAGCACGTTCTTCGGGAACCAACGACAAGGCTGGTTCGTTACTTAATTTACTACGGTGGGTATCTGCACGGACAATTAAAGAAACGTTTGTTGCTCCCAAGCATTTTGACTATCCCTTTTTACAAGCCGACTGAAATATAAAAAATCTTGACAAAAAGGCTTGACAAGGCAAGATTAAACTGCTACCTTTGCAGTCCCAAATAATAGAAGAAGCCAACAACGGTTGGCTACCATCTCGAAAGAGATCCAGTTCTTTGACGTATTGACATCATAGGTTAGCACCAATTAAGGCTAATGACAAAGTGATTGTTAAATCGATCACGCAATTATTTACGATGGAGAGTTTGATCCTGGCTCAGGATGAACGCTAGCGGC
>CAXUEB010000010.1:21354-32444 GCA_964249775.1 uncultured Spirosoma sp. | reverse complement strand
CATATTGTTGACGAACGGGATCGTATCGGGTCGGTTCACGGCTCCCTCAATCTGCACGTAATACTCCTCGCGCAAATCCCGAATCGATAAGACGGTCAGGCTATCCTGATTCAATAAGGAAATATCTACAATCTCGCCCCGCATCAGTTTACCCACGTCGAACGACAGGTTTTCGCGGTCCATGTCGGGGCGTTCGCGCACGAGAATGGCCCGGTTGGTAAACGCATCTTTCCGCAGGCCATCGGCCCGGTTGATGAGTTGGCGCACCGTCTCCAAGCCCGGCTCTAAGGCGTAGTCACCCGGTCGCATCACGGCACCGGCGCTACGAACGCGGTTTTCGTAGCGCTCCAGTATCTTCTCGATCGTGTATTTATCGCCCCGCTGCGGCACGAAACTGGTTGTTTGTTCTTCGGTGACGGTTACAATCCGGCGCTCGCGGGCGGTGTTGCGCCGGACTTTGATGCTCGCCCGGTAAGCATCGTCGGCGAAGCCCCCCGCGAAGCCCAGCACAGTTTTGAGCGTTTCGCCCGGTAAGACTTCAAAGATGGCCGGGCGTCGCACCTGCCCCGCGAGTTCGACCCGCGTATCGTAATCGGCCACGCGGATCACGTCCTGATCTTTTAAAGTAATGTTATCGCGCTGATCGGCGCGGAGAATGAAGTCGTAGAGATCAATGGTTCGCACGACGCGGTTCCCACGAATCACGTTGATTTTGCGAAACGACCCCGTTTCGGGATTGGGTCCACCCGCTAAGTACAGCGCGTTGAAGGCCGAGCCGAGCGACGAGATGGTGTACGTACCCGGCCGGACGACCTCGCCCACCAAGGTGATGTTGATACTGCGGATGTTGGTCAACGTTACGCTGGCAGTGGTGCCGCTGCCCGGTACGCCCAGCCCTTGATAGCCGGCCCGGCGCAACCGGTCAATAATCCGCCGTTCCGCCTGCTCAATAGTCAAGCCGAGCACTAAAATCGGCTGCACGTTAGGCACTTTGACGGTGCCTTCGGGCGACACTTTCAACCGAAAATTATCGGACGCAGCGCCGGAAATGTCAATGCTAATTTCGTCGTCCGGTCCGACGACGTAGCCGCGCGGAGTAGCGATGCGCAGGTTTGGCTCGAAGGTCAGGCTGGCGTTTTGAAACAACGACGCCCCAAACACAACCGGACCGCGGGTCGTGTCCCGGCGCGTCGGAAAAATTGGAAGTGAGTCGCGACGCGACAGATCATCGGGTAGTGTTCGACCCGTGCTCGTCGTGGGGTCTACCCCTGTCTGGCTACTGGGCCGGCTGGTTCGCTGCCGAAGTTGGGCCATCCGCCGGCGCATTTTGGTAATATCGTCCAGGGTATAGCCCTGCGACAGGGCCGCCTGCTCAATCTGAACGTCGGTTAGCCCACTGGCCTGCGCCCGGCGAAAAAACTCTTCCACTTGCTCATCGGACAGTTGATCGACCCGCGACCGGGACTGTTGTGCCAAGCTAATGTGAGAAATTAGTAACCATAAAACCAACAAAACGACGCCAAGTCGGTGATTTTGATACAAGTTTGATGACAATTTGTCGGTGGTAAACATGCACTGCGGCCCTTGGGCCAAAATTTGATTCGCAAAAGTAATGGATTACCGGTAAAACGTTGTTCTTGTACGGTAAGGTACGTGAGCGAACGGGTGTTTGCCTTGCAGTCCCGTCCTAATGCACTAAATTTGCCTGAAAATAAGTTATAAACCGGGCCGTCATAAACTATACGTGTGGTTCCCCACCGAACGTGACGCAAACGTGACCTTCGTGCGTGCGTCACTTGTGACTTTCGACGGGCCGACTTACGATTACCCATTAACGACTGAACATGATCAACTTCATAGCCAAATTTTTCGGCACTAAATCGCAGCGGGACATCAAAGAATTGCTTCCCTACGTCGAGAAAGTAAACGCCGAATTTGCCCAGTTGAAAGACCTGTCCAACGACGAGTTGCGTCAGTTTTCGGCCGAAATCAAGGCGCAGATCGCCGATGAACTGGCCGACATCGACGGGCAACTGGCCGAACTAACCGAGCAGGCCGGTAGCACCGACATCGACGTGAACGAGAAGGAGCGGCTTTTTAACCAGATTGACAAGCTCGAAGCCGACCGCAACACCGAACTGGAGCGCGTCCTGCTGGATGTGCTGCCCCGCGCGTTTGCCGTCGTCAAAGAAACCGCCCGGCGGTTCACCGAAAACGAGCAATTAGACGTTACCGCCACCGACTTCGACCGCGCACTGGCGACCCGCAAGAAAAACGTCGTCATCGACGGCGACCGGGCTTACTGGGCCAACCGCTGGGACGCGGCCGGCACGCCCATTAAATGGGATATGGTTCACTACGACGTGCAGATTATTGGGGGCGTCGTACTCCACCAGGGTAAGATTGCCGAAATGGCGACGGGTGAGGGTAAAACCTTAGTGGCGACCTTCCCGGCGTTTCTGAACGGTTTGGCCGGGCGCGGGGTGCACATCGTTACGGTTAACGATTACTTGGCCAAGCGCGACTCCGAGTGGATGGCCCCGCTGTTCGAGTTCCACGGCCTGCGCGTCGACTGCATCGACAAGCACCAGCCCAACTCGCCCCAGCGCAAGCAAGCGTATTTGGCTGATATTACCTACGGCACCAACAACGAATTCGGTTTCGATTATTTACGCGACAATATGGCCCGCGAAACGGGCGAGTTAGTACAGCGCAAGCACCACTACGCAATGGTCGATGAGGTCGATTCGGTCCTGATCGATGACGCCCGGACGCCCTTGATCATCAGCGGTCCGGTGCCACGGGGTGACGAGCAGGATTACATCGAGTTGAAGCCCCGCGTGGCCCGCGTGGTCGAAGCGCAACGGAAGTTGGTGTTTGATTTTCTGAACGATGCCAAGCGAAAGATTGCCGCTGGCGACGAGAAAGAAGGCGGCTTGTCCCTGTTCCGGGCGTACCGAGGCTTGCCCAAGCACAAGCCGCTCATTAAGTTCTTGAGCGAAACGGGCAATAAGGCGCTGCTGCAAAAGACCGAGTCCATCTACTTGGCCGAGAATCAGAAGTTGATGCCGGAGGCCGACGCGCCCCTGTATTTCACCATCGACGAGCGGCACAACAGCATCGACCTGACTGAGAAAGGCATTGATTACATCACCGGCTCGGGCGAAGATCCCAACTTTTTTATCCTGCCGGACCTGTCGATCGACTTGAACGCCATCGATAAAAATCCAGACTTTTCGGAGTCGGAAAAGATTTTGGACAAAGAGGCCCTTGTGCGGGACTACGCCGTTAAAACGCAACGCATCAATACGGTCAATCAGTTGTTGAAAGCGTACTGTTTGTTTGAGCGCGATACCGAATACGTCATCATGGACGGCAAGGTCAAGATTGTCGACGAGCAGACGGGCCGGATTATGGAAGGTCGCCGGTGGTCGGACGGACTGCACCAGGCCGTGGAAGCCAAGGAAAATGTGAAAGTAGAGGACGCTACCCAGACGTACGCCACGGTGACGCTCCAGAACTACTTCCGAATGTACCACAAGCGGGCCGGCATGACCGGTACGGCCGAAACGGAAGCGTCGGAGTTCTGGCAGATTTACAAGATGGACGTGGTGGTTATTCCGACGAACCGCGCCATTAGTCGCGCCGACGAAGAAGACAAAGTGTACCGGTCGGTGCGCGAGAAGTACAACGCCGTCGTAGACGAAATTACGGCGCTGGTCGAAAGAGGTCGGCCGGTGCTGGTGGGTACGACGTCGGTCGAGAATTCTGAACTTTTGAGTCGCCTGCTGACCTTACGGAAAATTCAACACCAGGTTCTGAACGCCAAGTACCACCAGCGCGAAGCCGAGATTGTCGCATCGGCGGGTCTGCCGGGTACGGTGACGATTGCCACCAACATGGCTGGTCGGGGTACGGACATCAAGCTGACGCCCGAGTCAAAGGCGGCCGGTGGGTTGGCCATTATCGGTACCGAGCGCCACGAATCGCGCCGGGTCGACCGGCAGTTGCGCGGTCGGTCGGGTCGTCAGGGCGATCCCGGTACGTCGCAGTTTTTTGTTTCGCTCGAAGACAGCCTGATGCGTTTGTTTGGTTCCGACCGGATTGCCAAAGTCATGGACCGAATGGGCCTCGAAGAAGGCGAAGTAATTCAGCACTCGATGATTACCAAGTCGATCGAACGGGCGCAGAAGAAAGTCGAAGAAAACAACTTCGGCATTCGCAAACGCCTGCTCGAATACGACGACGTGATGAACTACCAGCGCGAGGCCATCTACAAACGCCGTCGGAACGCGCTCTTCGGCGACCGGCTGCCGCTCGACATTGCCAACACGATGTACGACGTAGCCGAAGACATTGTTACTAACGCCGAGGGTAATTACGAAGAGGTGAAACTCCAGTTGCTGACCGGTATAGGCGTTTCACCGGACTTAACTGCCGACGAGTTCAGCAAGTTGAAAAAACCCGATCAAGTTCGACGGCTGTACGACGAAGCCGAAGACCAGTACCAGGCAAAAAACCACGCCATAGCCGAGAAAACCTTGCCCGTACTGACGCAGGTGCTCAACGAACAAGGCCATCACATTAAAAATATCGTGGTGCCGTTTACCGACGGGCTGCACGAACTGACGCTGGTGGCAGACCTGCGCAAAGCGGTCGAAACGGGTGGGCGCGAACTGGTGACGGAAATGGAAAAAGCCGTGACGTTGTCGGTTATCGACCAGGAGTGGAAAGAACACCTCCGCGAAATGGACGACCTGAAGCAGTCGGTGCAGAACGCCGTCTTTGAGCAGAAAGACCCTCTGTTGGTGTACAAGTTTGAGTCGGTCGAACTGTTTAAGCGGTTCTTGAGCAAAGTTAATTTTGATACCATCAGCTTCTTGGCCAAAGCCGACATTCCGGCGCAGGAACAAGGGCCAGACGATACCATTGCTCCCGAAGTTCAGCGCGCACCGGTCAACCCGCCCCGGCCGCCCCGGCCGCAGTTGCAAACCAACGCGGAAGATTTTGAGGACGACCACCTCGCTACAGGCCCTGAAGAGTACGCCCGGCGCATGGCTGAAAACAACGCAATGGGCGCGGGCGCTCCGCCCATGCCCCCCCGGCCCATGCCCCCGCGGCAGGCCCCGGTTCGCGTCGCTAAGATGGACCGTAACGCCCGTGTCAGCGTTCAGTACGCCGACGGCTCGGTGAAGCGCGACGTAAAATTCAAAACCGTTGAAAACGACGTGGTGAGCGGCAAAGCGATGCTGATCGAATAAACATCGGGCGAAACCATCGCTTGATTGATAACCCTCCGGTTGCTATCTTCGTTGAAGAGCAGTCGGAGGGTTAATTTTTTTAGAGATATGGTAGCACAAGAGCGCGAATATCTTACGCAGGAAGCGTATCGGGCGATGGAGCGGGCGGCCTTCGAGAAAAGTGAGTATGTTGAAGGACAACGGTATCCAATGGCCGGCGTAACCAAAGAGCACAACCGCATTAGAGAAAACTTGTCAGTCGGCATCGGTTATTTTCTGGAAGATCACGTTTGCCAATCTTTTTCGTCCGACTTTCGTGTGCACATCCCCAAAAACAGCCTTTACGCCTATCCCGACTTAATCGAGGTTTGTGGTGAGCTGGCGCTTTTGGATGACGAGTTCGATACGTTGCTTAACCCAGTCATTTTAATCGAAATTTTGTCGAGAAGCACACGGGGTTACGACAAAAACGCCAAGTTTGCCCTGTACCGCGCTATTCCGACCCTACGCGAATACGTACTCGTAGATTCCCGGTGCGTTAACGTCGAGGTCTGGCAAAAGTCGGCCGAAGGCGTTTGGTCGCTGGCAACCGAAACGGCGCAACCCGATGCGGTCATCTACCTTGATCGTATCAACCTGGCGTTGCCGATCCGCAAAATTTACAACCGGGTGCCGGATCTTGTTGGTCAATGAATACGCTTCGTTGGGGTTGGCTGCTCATGGGTTTGCCTGGCTGGCTGGGGCTTGCCTTCTCGCCCGTTCCCATTCGGCTGCAATCCCAGCCGTTGCCGTTCGTTCCGAACGGATATTACATCGCCACCGTCACCGACCAACGTCCCGAACGCGGTTCCGTTGCCCGGCTGGTGCTGACACCCGACCAACCGGCTCAACCCGTTGACTTGGCCGGCGGCCTAACCGGTGGGGTTCAGCAGTTCATCAACCAAAGCCTAAAGCAAGACCGAAAGCAGCGGCCCATTGCCCTGCGCATTCTGCAACTGCGGGTGATTGAAACGGCCGTTGGCAACCGCGTAACGGGGCAGTTCACGTTCTCGGCCGCGTTCGATTTGTTAGGCAAAGACGATTTCGGCTCCGAAACCAGCACCCGCCTAACCACGTACCGCGGCAGCGCGAACTACACCCGGCCCGTGAGTCAGACCGCCGTCATCGAACCGACGATTCGGCAGTCCATCGTGTCGTCAGTAGGGATTTTGGCCGAGTACATGAACCGCGAGATTGGTGGTAATGAAAAGTTGGCAACCGGCTTAACCGTTGTCTTTAGCGACGACGAACGCATCACCAACGACGATACGGTGCACTACAACCCGGGCCGTAAACTGACGTGGGCTGACTTTCGGGCGCAGCCGCGCCGGGGCAGTCACTACGCGGCCGAGGTGTTTACCAGCTTTGCCTACGAGGGTAAGAGTTCGGTTAAAGACGGCGTGATTACCATCAACCTGACCGTTAAGGCGTACATGCTCAAGAATTCATCGTGGGGCCGCGCCGACGCGCAGAACGCGTACGCCTTGAACCACGAACAGCGCCATTTCGACATTACCCGAATCATTGCCGAGCGGTTTAAGCGCAAAATCCAGCCCGATAGCTTAACGCTGGACGATTACAACAGCATTATTCAGTACCAGTTTATCGAATCGTTTCGGGACATGAACCGGATGCAGAAACTGTACGACGCCGAAACGCGCCACAGCATCGACCAAGCGGCTCAGGAACGCTGGAATGGGCAGATTGACGCCGAATTACGTACCTTTGGCATCAAACGACCGCCGAACCGCACCGGCGCTTCCCCTTACATTGACCACACGAATCTACGGCCAACCGCGACCGAAACAGACATTCGGCAGCTTTGCGCCGAAGCCGCTACGCATCGGTTTCGGACGGTCTGCGTGCCGCCCACGCACGTCCTGTACGCGGTTGATTTGTTGACCGCTACGCCCGTCGAAGTCAGTACGGTGGTGGGATTTCCGCTGGGTTACAGTGGTCTGACGGCAAAGCTGGCAGAAACGGAAAAAGCCTTAGACGAAGGCGCAACCGAACTGGACATGGTTATGAACCTGAGTCGCTTTAAGTCAATGGCTTACGGGAGCGTTCGGGAAGAAATCAGCACGCTCGCGGGCCTGACGCAAAGCCGGGGTGGGCTGCTGAAGGTCATTATCGAAACGGCGTACTTAGACAATTCCGAAATCCGGATTGCGTGCGAATTGTGCACCGAAGCAAAGGCTGATTTTGTCAAAACCTCAACCGGTTTCGCACCAACCGGGGCCGTGCTGGAAGACGTTCGGCTGATGAGGTCGCTACTGCCCGACACGATTCAAGTTAAAGCATCCGGTGGCATTAAAACAGCCGAGCAAGCGCGGGCATTCATCGAGGCTGGCGCGTCGCGCATCGGCACCTCGTCGAGAGCCGCCATGATGCCAACGCGTTCATGAAGAGCGTTCGCGTTTTGCACGTGAGTACGGCGCACCGGCCCAACGATCCCCGAATCGCTTACCGGGTCATTCCAACGTTAGCTCCGCATTACGAGTTGATTGCGGCTTTGCCCAACGTAACGGCGGGCCAATTGGGTAGTGCGCGTTCCATTCGACTGCCTTATTTTAAGCGGGTGTTGGTTCGTCTGCTGCTTAGTCATCCGCTCGTGCTGTGGCACGCGCTACGCCTGCGCCCCGCTTTGTTGCACCTGTACGACCCCGAATTGCTGCCCATAGGCCGGTTGATTCAGTGGCTCTTAGCCGTTCCGGTTATTTACGAAGTACACGAAAATCTGTACAAGAAAATGGCCGCCAAGCAGGCGCAGCAGGGTTGGTATTTGGCCCGTCCGTTTCGGTACTTTGACCAGTTGGCCCGGCAACACTTCTACCTTATTTTTACCGAGCACGCTTATGTAGAGACCTACAGAGACACGGTTAAACCGCACGCGATTATCTATAATTACCCCTTGCTGCCAGCTCTGGAGCCGTTCCGGTTTTTGTACCACCCAAGTCAGCAGCATCCTGAATTCTTTTACATCGGCGGCCTGAGTTTCGAGCGGGCGCTCGACGTACTGGTGGCCAGTTTCGCCAAGTTATCCGAGCGGCACCCGGCGTTCACGGTGCATTTGTTCGGGCCTTGGCGGTTTACGCAAGCCCAGCTTGAAGCCCTGCCGGGTTACGACCGTGTTCGGCATAACCTGCGGTTCTACGGCTATACCGACCAACGCAACGCACTACCCCACGCAGTGCGGGCCACGGCCGGGCTGGCGCTGCTCAAACCCGTGGGTGATTATCCCGACTCTTACCCGACCAAGCTGTTCGAGTACATGGCCCTTAGCCTGCCAGTCATTACGGCTGATTTTCCCTTGTACCGCAACGTCGTGGAACGACACAACTGTGGCTTTTGCATACCACCCGATGATTCGGATCGGTTAACAGAAGTCCTGCTGTATTTGATAGAGCACCCCGACGAAGCGCGGGTCATGGGCGAACGGGGCCGGGGGGCAGTGGAACGCGATTACAACTGGGAAAGCGAGGCCCAAAAATTGCTTTACTTCTACAAACAGGTGTTAGCTACTAACCAGAGTTCGGTTTAACGAATGGTTTTGAAATTGCGCTTTATCAACGCGTTTTTGTAATCTTTTAAGGAAAAATACTACACTTTCCCGGAAGACTTTAACTTTCGACGCTAATTCAGGTTATGCCTGGGATAGCCTTATTTTTTGGCCTGATGTACATTCATGCAGTAAGCCACTACCTCCCGCAGGAGGTAGTGGGCAACGAACACTTTTCTCAACTCAACGGCCTGTCGAGCGATTGGATTATTGAGCGTACCGGCATTGAAGAACGGCGCAAAGCGGCCCCCGGCGAAAACACGAACACCATGACGCTGGACGCCATCCGGCGGTTGCAGGCAAAAGTTGATTTATCAACGGTTGATCTGATTGTTGGAGCGACGTATACGCCCTACGATACCATTGTTTCGTTAGCGCACGAAGCGCAACATTACCTCGGCATCGCCGATATTCCGGTCGTTTCAATTTCAACCGCCTGCTCGTCGCTGCTGAATGCGATCGAAGTTGTTGAAGGCTATTTTGCCCTCAATAAGGCCAGCCGGGCGCTGGTTATTGTGGCCGAGCACAACACGGTTTATAACAACGAGCAAGATAAAGTGTCGGGGCACCTGTGGGGCGACGGGGCCGCGACGTTACTCATCACCAAAGAACGACAGGCCGACGGTGATTTCGTGATTCAGGCGCTGCTGACGGGCGGGGCGGCTCACACGCCTAAAGCAACGGCCGCGGTGGTAATGCAGCCCACCAACGGGGGCGTACTGATGCCCCACGGCCGCGACGTATTTATCAACGCTTGTCAGTACATGCCCAAAGCAACGTATCAAGTGCTCGAACGCTGCGGCTTAACGCTCGCCGACGTTGACTACGTTTTACCCCACCAGGCGAATCTGCGCATCTCGCGCAACGTGATGAACACCCTGGGCCTGCCCGAAGAAAAGCTTATTTCCAACATTCAGCGGCTGGGCAACACGGGCTGTGCGGGTTGCGCCATTGCGTTATCCGAGCAATGGGACAGGTTCCAGTCGGGTGAGCGCATCGTCGTAACAGTTTTCGGGGGTGGGTACTCTTACGGGGGAATGTTGATCGAGAAGTTGTAAGGTATAAACAGTTGTAGGGTGTAAGGGGCTGAAGCACAAGTAATGTACTTGCGTCAGCCCCTTACACCCTAAACCCGTTTCTATTGCGCTTCTCCGCGCCAGACATTGTTTTGCTCGTTGATGTCGGGCAGTTTCTCGTCCGGGTCAAGCACCACCGTTTTCAAAGGTGATGTTGAGTTATACCGGAACATCCAGGTGCCGCCCCGCTGCCAGATTTCAACCGGCAAATTGATGCGGCCTTTCTTGCCGTTGGCTTCGGTAACTTCGACCGTTGCGGGCATGGCCATCTTTTCCAGATTTTCAATCGAGATAAATGACCCCTTGCCGGCGTTCCCGTCTACGTAGCGCACATCGCGGATGCCCTGATCCAGCTTCCAGGTTTCGTAGAAATAACCCCGCCAAAACCAGCCTAAATCTTCGCCGGCCGCATCTTCGATAGTGCGAAAAAAATCATACGGCGTTGGGTGTTTAAACGCCCAGCGGTTCATGTACGTGCGGAAAGCGTAGTCAAAACGCTCCGACCCCAGGACGACCTCGCGCAAAAGTTGCAGACCTTTAGCGGGTTTGTAATACGCCAAAATACCCAGCGCCCGGCTTTGCTGCACGTCGGGAATGGTCATAATCGGTTCAATGGGCTGGAACAGCGCCGGGGCAATGTCGTGCATCGTGCCCCGCTCGTTGTTATATTCGCCGTTATTGAAGTTGGCCAGCGACAGCGTGTTGATGAACGTGTTAAACCCTTCGTCCATCCAGGCGAACTTACGTTCGTTGTTGCCCACGATCATCGGAAACCAGTTGTGCCCGAATTCGTGATCCGTTACGTTCCAGAGCGCCCCTTTCTTTTCTTTGTGGTCGCAGAATACAATGCCCGGATACTCCATGCCGCCCACAATGCCCGCCACGTTGGTCGCCACGGGATACGTGTATTCGTAGAGATATTTTGAGTAAAACTCAATGCTGCCCTTGACGTACTCCGTCGAGCGGTTCCACGAGTCGTTGGTAGCGCTCTCCGCCGGGTAGGCCGACTGCGCCAGGGCCGTTTTGCCGCTCGGCAGGTTCATCCGGGCCGCGTCCCAGACGACCGCGCGCGACGACGCCCATGCCACGTCGCGCGCGTTCTGGCACCGGAAGCGCCACGTCAGCCGACCCGATTGCTTGGGTCGGGTGTTGGGATTCGTTACTTCGTCCTTACCC
>CAXUEB010000010.1:15228-21344 GCA_964249775.1 uncultured Spirosoma sp. | reverse complement strand
GCGCCAACCGTTTAATCTGCTCAGCCGTCAGAACTTCGGTGGGATTGACCAGTTCGCCCGAACCCACGACAAGGTGATCCCAGGGCACGTTGATGCTGTACTCAAAGTCGCCGTAGTTGAGGTAAAACTCACCCGCGCCGAGGTACGGCAGCACGTTCCAACCCTCAATGTCGTCGTAAACGCTCATCCGCGGGTACCACTGCGCAAGTTCGTAAATCACGCCATCCCGACGCCTTAGCTGCCCCATGCGGTCCGAACCGTACTCGGGAATCTTAAACGAGTACGCCAACTTCAGCCGCACCACGTCGCCCTTGGGTTTGACCGGTTCGGCCAAACGAACCTGCATCCGAGTATCCGTAATCTGATAGGGCGTAGCCGTAAACTTATTCTTGCCTTGCTCAACCGCTACACTGGTGATGGTCAGCCCCCCGGCGAAGCCTAAATTACCAAAGCGCCCGCCGGTGACCGGCGTCGTACGGGCCGCCCGCGAGGTATCGCTGAACGCGTTTTGATCCAGTTGAAGCCAAAGAAACGGTAAGGCGTCGGGCGAATTATTCTTGTACGTAATGGTCACCTCGCCGGTCACGGTGTTCTGCTGATCGTCGAGACTGACGTTGATCTGGTAGTCGGCCCGGTTCTGCCAATAGCTCGGTCCGGGCGCTCCGCTGCTGGTGCGGTAATCGTTGCCCGGTTGCAGGTTGAACAAGGGATGAAAGAGTTCGCGGGGATCGTATTTTGAGCGAGTTGCGTCCGACGCACCCGGCAAAACCGTTGATCCCGTTTGAGCAAGCGTCGTCAAACTCAGTGCCGACAAACCTACCCAAAGAGCAATTTTTCTCATGAAATCAGTTGATACAAAAAAAGTTTACACAAATAACGCGATAAAGTAGACAGTAATTTTAAGGCAGAAGCGCAAAGGTAGCGAGTCGATTACAAGGCCAGCCGCAGATCAAGTCCGTGGTGAACGAGCAGAAAGATAAACAAGCCGATCCAAAGGATGTCGACGAAGTGCCAGTAAAGCGTAATCAAACGAATCTTGAGCTGATTGGGCGGATTGACGCTGTACACAAACGACTCAACGTAGGGCCGACGACGTAGCGCTTCCACCAACGCAATGACGATAAAAATTAGCCCGATCAGGATGTGCAACAAGTGAATGCCCGAAATGATATACACGAAGCCCCCCGCCGGATTGCCTTCCAAGCCAACGCCCGCCCGGATCATTTGCCGCCAGCCCCAGCCCTGCAAAATGATAAACAGTAAGCCCAGCACCAGCGTCGTGCTCAGGTTGGTCCGGTAGCTTTGAAACCGCTCGTGGCGAAACGCCTGATTCGCGTTGTTGAGCGTCAGGCTACTCAACAGAATAACGACGGTACTAATCAAAAACACGGTGGGCAGTTTAATCTCGGCCCAACCCGGTCCGGTTCGTCGGATTATATAAGCCACCAACAGAATGGTAAACAACAGAACGCTGCTGCCAATGCCCAACCAAATCATGAAGCGGAACGGCTCCCGCCGTTTCGTAACGAAATTGCTCATCCGAATGAGTTGGTGATTTGGGGTTAGTAGTTTAGGGTTGGCTGACACGTTAATGCCAATCTCGCGTCAGCCAATGCCAAACCGCCAACCACGAACCACAAACTGTTTTACAGCTTTCCCTCCCAAACGCGGTATTCGGCAAATTGGTTTGAGTCGCTCGGGGGGGCGTTGAAAATGCCGTAGATTGTGGAACCGGACCCGCTCAGGCTGGCGTAAACGGCTCCCAGCGCGTAGAGCTGTTCTTTGATAGCGGCCAGAACTGGGTACTTCGGAAACAGGCTATCCTCGAAGTCGTTGTGAAGCGTGTCGCGCCAAGTATCAACGGGAGCCGTTAGTTGTTCGATCAGAGGAATCGCCGGCTGCTGCGGCCGAACACCACCGTAAGCCTCGGCGGTTGAGATAGCCAGATTTGGGTAGACCAACAAAATAGAGTAGCCCGTTAAATCGACCAGAATATCCGAAAACGCGTCGCCCTTCCCGGTGCAATAGAGGGGGCGGTTCTGGATAAAGAAAGCGCAATCACTACCCAATTGCCGAGCGTGGGCTTCGAGTTGAGGGCCGTTCAGTCCCAAGGCAAACTGATCGTTGAGCAGTTTCAGGGCAAACGCGGCATCGGCTGAGCCACCCCCCAACCCGGCCCCAATGGGCACAATTTTATGCAGGTGCATCCGCACGGGCGGCAGGTCATAGTCCGTTCGGAGTAACTGGTACGCCCGCACGCACAGGTTCGTCGTGCTGTCGCCGGGGATGGGCACACCACAGCTCGAAAACTCAAATTGGTCCGCCGGAATGACTTCCAGCGCGTCGGTCCAGCCAACCGGATAAAAGCACGATTGCAGATTATGAAAACCGTCGGGGCGCTTCTCGGTGATGCGCAGGCCGAGGTTAATTTTGGCGTTGGGAAACGTAAGCACGGACAAATAGCAACGAATGAGTACGGATCGACAGCTTTGCAACAGTTCACCCCTCTCGTTGGTTTACGGCTTACGAGTGGAGTGCCGTGCGGCTTACTTACTAATCAATTTACTTGAGCCACGTAATGAAACCTTTTCTGATTGCCTTAACCAGCAGTCTGCTGCTAACGGCCTGCTTAAACAACGATACCAAGCAGGTCACTCCCGAAGACCCAGATTGGATTCGGTTAGAAGCTCCCACGGGTGGCGAAGCAATGGACGTTGCCGGAAACATCGACAGTACCTTATTCGTCGCGACGACGTTCGAGGTTTATAAAACAACCAACCGGGGCAGTAGCTGGGAATTGATTCGCAAAGATAATCTGGGTCCGCACGCTGTTTACGTAAAACGGGATACGCTATGGGTTTTGTTGGGGCGGGGCGGTACCGGCGAAGCCCACTATGTATTTGGTACGTTTGCGAATTACACCGTAGACGGTGGCAAGACCTGGCAGAAATACCAAAACCGCACCGAGTTGAAAAAGCAGATTAACTCGGTTAAAGCGCCGGATGGTACGACGTACACCATCAAACAAAACGTAACGCCTTATTCACCCGGTTCGTCAAGTGGTTACCTAAATCCGTATGACATTACCAAGCAGACAAACGGCTCGTCGAGTCTGGTCAGCTTTCCGCTTAAGCACGGTATCAACGCGCTTCAGCTCGACGCCAGCAATCGATTGTACGTAGCCGTGTACGGTTCGCACGTGCCCGAAACAAACCGAATCTACTGCTGCCCCCGTGAGCTGCCGTCGATTGTTTACGTATCGAGACGCCCGCTGCCTTAGCCCGTTTGTCATTTAATTTCTACGACTTTGAATTCGGTTCGGCGGTTGCGTTGGTGCTCGGCGTCGGTGCAAATAACGTCGTCAGTGCAGTTGTTGACCAACTGCGCTTCGCCAATACCCAGCGTCGTCATCCGCCGGCGGCTGATGCCGCGGGCCGTCAGGTAATTAGCTACGGCCTTGGCGCGCTGCATCGACAGATTTTGGTTGTGCACCGCATCGCCCCGGCTGTCGGTGTGCGACCGCACTTCGATGCGGAGCGTCGGGTATTTGCGCATGGTAGCCACCAACTTATCGAGTTCGCGCGTGGCATCGGGCCGCAAGCTGAACTGGTCGAGGTCGTAATAGATGTTGTCGATCGTCACCACGTCGCCCACGCTGAGCATCCGCAAATCAGCCGATAGTTCCTTGGGACGGGATTTGGCCGGTAGCCGCTTAATCTTATTGATGTTTGTACCGAACGTTGGTTTTGACGCCGTTAGCGTATAATCGCAGCCCGGCACCAAGTTAAACAGATACCGACCGTCGGCGCTTGTTACGTAGGTAGCTACGTTGCGGTCACATTCGTTGCGCAGCCGAACCGTTACGCCGTCGAGCGGATGGCCGTCACGCTCGCTAATGACAACGCCCCGGATGCGGGAACGCGTCAACGTCCGCGGTTCGATTGCAGCCGGCTCGATCGCTACCGTATCGATTAGCACGGTGGGTTTACCCAGAGCAATCTCCAGGCGGCTGGGTTGATCGTCGGTCAGGTTCCGAGTTGTAAAACCGACGGTGCTGCTGACGAACCCGTCGCGGCTGGCCTGAAACACAAACTCGTTGTTGGCTTCGAGACACAGTTGCACCAACCCGTTGCGGTCAGTCGTCAAGGTCTGGTCGGGTTGTCCTTCGGCCCGGCGCTTTACGTCGATTCGGACGCTGTCTAACGGCTGGTCCGTAGCCCCATCGTACAGGCGTAGCGTTAAGTCACGGCAACCGAAAAGCGAGCTTTCACGGACGAAGCGGTAGATATCGTCGTTGCCCCCGCGCCGGTTGCTGCTCAGGTAACCGCCCCGCCGGCTGCCGTCGGTAATCAACCCAAAATCGTCCTGGGGCGAGTTGATGGGCTTATTCAAATGCTCGACCCGCCGAACCGTCGTACCGTTTTCGAGCAGGGCCATAAACACGTCTAAACCACCCAGCCCCCGGCGGCCATCCGTCGAAAAATACAGATTGCCGCCTTCGTCCATGAACGGAAACAACTCGTTGCCTTTCGTGTTGATGTCAGCTCCCAGGTTAACGGGCTTACTCCACTGCCCATTCTGGTAGCGGCTGACGTACAGGTCCGTACCGCCCAAGCCGCCGGGCATGTCGGACGCAAAGTACAGCAGTTGCTCGTCGCGGCTAAGCGCCGGGTGACCTACTGAGTACCCATCGTTGTTGAAGGGCAACTCCCGCACGTCCGTCCACACGCCGTTTAGTTGACGGGCCGTGTACAATTTCAGTTTGGTAACCGTTTCGGCACTCTGGCGCGCCCGCCCGCCGTTGGTGTTGTTGCGCGTAAAGAAGATGCGCGACCCATCGCGCGAAAACGTCGCCGGCCCTTCGTGGTAGCGCGTGTTGAGCGTTTGGCTGAAGCGCTGCGCCGGATTGACGGGTTGGGCCTCGTAGCCTAAACCGGCCGAAATGTTGATGCCCGCACCGAAACTCGGTACCGTCCGCGAGTCATTGGCCGTTGGGGGCGTGTACTGGTCACTGCCGACACCGCGCGCCCGGTTCGACCGGTCAATCGTCTGCTTGTGAGTACTGCCGTCGGCGCGAATAATCTCTGTAACCTTCAGATTATTACGCTGGGGCGCGTAGTACAGATCAAGGTAGCCGCGCCCGCCCCCGCTGCCGGTGGTCTCAATGGTTGAGCCTCCTTTGGTACCCGACACGTAAACCAAACCATCCTGGTAAAAAGCAGGGCTAAACTCCTCGCTCGACGAATTAAGCGCTAAATATTCTAACCGGTAACGAACGGCATCCTGACGGGCACTGAGCACGTTGGGATCACCCGTGGGCATGGGCGATAGTTGGCGATTAGGTTGCCGTTCAGCCAGTTGAAGGTAGCGCTCGTACTGTTGCTGGGCGTCGCGAAATTTGCCATTGCTGGCCAACGCTTTGGCGTATTGCAGCAGCCGTTGTGCGTCCTCAGTGGGGTTCGTTGCCAACGATTCGCGGTAGAATCGTTCGGCTTTCTCGGAATCGCCTACTTGGAGGTACGCGAACGCCAGCCGCTCCTGCGCCGTGGCGCGTTGGGCCGGAGTCAAGCGGCTTTCTGGTTCAGCCAACAGTTGCGCATAGGCGTCAATCGCCCGGCCGTAGGCCTGCCAGTTGAGCAACCGGTCCGCCTGAAGCAGCAACGAATCCGTTTGCGCCCAAGCCGCGGACAGACCGATCCACAACCACCCTGCTATTGCCCACTTTGCCCACATCGTACCCATACATCGTTTCCCGTTCAACCCATTGCTCTTCTCGTCCCAACGCCAATCAAATCGCGATGGCCTTCGCCAACCGAATCAGCAGACAGATTCTCTGCTTTACCGCGCTATCGTTAGAAACCGCGCAAACTCTTGCCCATCGCTCAGCCGAATTTGGTAAAAATACGTGCCGTCGGGTAAGCCTTGCTTGGCGTCGACCGTCCGCAGACCGGCATTGGGCAGCCCGTCCCAATCGTTCTGGTAAGCGTCGTTTTTATACACTAAGTGCCCCCAACGGTTATACACCGCCAACGCTACGGTTACGCCAGCCGGGAGCCGCTGAATCACGAACCGGTCGTTGATGCCGTCGCCGTTGGGTGAAAATCCTTCGGGAACAA
>CAXUEB010000010.1:13083-15218 GCA_964249775.1 uncultured Spirosoma sp. | reverse complement strand
AAACACGCCTTCGTTTCCGTCGGGTTGCAGTGCCCGAAGCGTCACCCACGTCGGCTCCTGATTATCCGTCGGGTCGCCGTTGCGGTCGGGATCAGCGTCAGGTCCGTTGGTCGAACGATCACGGCACAAACTGCCGTTGGCGTCGAGTGCCTGGGCCGTAGCTTGATTGACGAACGTTAGTGAATGGGCTTGGCTAACGTCGAGCCGTACCGTCAGGTCCACGCGGCCCGTGGCATTGACCGGTAAATTGCCGTCGCTCATTAACAGCGTTGTATCAGCCCCGCGTCCGGTGTAAGCTGGGTTCGCCACCAAACCACCGTCGGCTCGCACACTAACCGAGTGCACCCGTGCGCCCGTAGCCCCGAAGGCAGCCTCTAAATGATCAACTACCCGCACCTGACGCAGCGCGTTCGGTCCCGCATTCACCACCGTCAGCCGGTACGTCAGTTGGACCAGTGACCGATCACCTTCCGTCACCCAAACGGGTTCAGCAACCTGTTTGCTCAGACCAATTCGTTCGGGCGAAGCGGGCGGAGCCGCTACGGCCAACTGCGCCGATGCCCCAACGCAGGGTCCGCCCGCGTCGGGGTCAGGCGCGGTCAGCGTAAACAGGACCGAACCCCGCTGCCGGTCGTCTTCGGACAGCAGATAGCGCGTCGTTAATCCGTTATCCGCAAACAAGCCGTTTCCGCTGCTTTGCCACATGGCCCGGTCGGCCGAGCCGCCCAACCGCCCCCGCAACCGAACATAGCCGCCCGCCCAATCGAGCGAATCGAGCCGCACCGCAACCGTCGCCGGATTGCTTAGGCAGGGCGCAATCGCATTAGCGCAGGCTTCGACGCGAACCCTCACGGCTACGGCTTCGGTAAAACAGCCGGCCGCATCCCGCCCCTGCACGTAATACGTTCCTGCTCCTACCGCCGTGGGCGACTGCACCGGGGGCGCGTCGGGCGAAGGTCCCGTTCGAAAGGTGTACAGCACCGGTGCATCGGGCAAGTCCGGCAGAGCGCGGGTTAGGTCGGCCGTCAGAAATGGGCAACCGTTGGTGAGTGTCGTGGCCACCTCGATCCGCTGCCCCAACGGTCGAACCGTTACCGGCACCGCCGTTGAGCTATCGCTTTGGCAGGAGCCAATTCCACAAACCGCGCGGTACGTTGTTGTCTGATGGGGCGTCACCGTGCGGACCCGGCCCGTGCCCCCGTCCGACCAGCGGACGAGGCCAAAACAGTTACCGGCGGTTAACTGAACGCCTTGTCCGGCGCAGACAATGGCTTTGTCGGCCGAAACCGTCGGCGTAGTGGGCAACGCAACCTGAACAGCCGCGGCTTGGGACGGGTTGCTGACGCAGCCTTGCTGTTCGCACGTAGCCCGGTAGGCCGTTGATTCGGACGGTCGGACGGTTAATGTCGAGCCGGTCGTACCGTCGGCCCAGCGAATTGTGCCGGTGCAGCGCTGAGCCGTCAGCGTGACGGCATCACCGGGGCATACGAGGGCGGACGACGTTGCCAGCACGGGCGCGTCGGGCGTGTTGACGGTTACGGTCCAAACGTCGGCGAAACAACTGATACAACCCGGCTGCGAGCGACAAATCGCCGTGTAACGCGTTGTCTGCTGCGGCTGAACGCTGATTTGGTTACCCGTCTGTCCGTTCGACCAAATAACCGTTCCGGCGCAGCCCGTGGCCGATAACGTCACCGACGCCCCCCGGCAAATGGCCTTCGTTGACCCAGTGATGACCGGCGGGGTGGGCGCGTGGCAGGTGTCGGCCGAAACGCTGCCCGCCCACGTCGGTAAAGTGCCGATCATGAACGCGACAAGCCAAACACTTCGACCCAAAAATCCACTCCGTATTTGTCTACGCATAGTTATTTATTCCGTCTTGATCGATAAGACGAATATCGTGCCAAGCGATTTATACCTATTTTTCTTCCCAAACCCACCGGGGCTTTTGTTTATGCGGCAATCTTCAACCACTTTTTAGCAACGGATAGGTAACTCCCGGTTACTCAGCAAAATTGGCTTAGTTAGTCACAAACCGTGCCAAAGGCAAACCCGAACAGGCCGTTAACGGGTGCAAGACGTCCTATTCAGCGCTGCCTTACCCCTGACTATTGAACCTCAATGGTTGACACGAA
>CAXUEB010000010.1:3218-13066 GCA_964249775.1 uncultured Spirosoma sp. | reverse complement strand
GTGCCGGTACCCGTGCGGTCGGTCTGATTCGTCATGTCCGACGTGTTTGTCGTCGTACCTTGGTTCATCGTGCCGGTACCCGTCGAATACGTTCCATTGCTGCTCGTACCCGTCGTCGTTGTTGTGCCGGTGTTCATCGTCCCCGTTGTACCTTGATTCATGCTGCCGGTGCCCGTTGTCCCCGTGCCCGTATTCATCGTGCCGGTACCCGTGTTGCTACCCGTTTGCGGCTGCGTCTGATACGTACCCGTCGTCGTGCCGGTGTTGGTGGTGTTCGTGCCCGTCGTGCCTTGGTTCATCGTGCCGGTCGTGCCCGTGCCCGTCGACGTTGTGCCGGTGCCGGTCGTGCCCGTACCCGTGTTCGTTGTTTGTGCGTTCGCGTTGAGGGTCAAGCCGGCTGCCAGCATGAAACCCATCATGATTACTTTTTTCATAGTTGAGTTAGATTCTCGTGTCTATTTTAGATCATTCAGTTTTACAACTACCGACCGAATAGATTTGTTGCGTTAATTTTTCAAAAAAGCGCCTGATACAGACCAAATTGGCGATTTGGTACATAAAAAAACGACGGTGAAAATTTAATTCCACCGTCGTCCTTATCCGATTCGTAAGCTTTACAGATTGCCTTTTTTCATTTCCTTAACGGCAAAATCAGCCGCGCGGGCGGTCAGGGCCATGTACGTCAGTGACGGGTTCACGCACGAAGCCGAAGTCATACACGCTCCGTCGGTGTTGAACACGTTTTTAACGGTATGAAGCTGATTGTTTTTGTTCAGCACCGACGTTTTAGGGTCGCGGCCCATGCGGGCGGTGCCCATCTCGTGAATACCGATACCGGGGTTCTTCGACTCGTCGTTGTAAGACGTGATGTTTTTCAGACCGGCGGCTTCGAGCATTTCGGCCGCGTCGTTCATCATGTCTTTCCGCATCTTTTTCTCGTTCTCGCCGTAAGCCGCGTCGAACACAATCAAGGGCAGGCCCCACTTGTCTTTCTGGTCGGGCGACAGCGTCATGCGGTTGTTGGGATCGGCAATAACTTCGCCGAAGCCACCCAAGCTCATTGTCCACGGGCCGGGCGTCGTCAGGCTTTCCTTAAAGTCTGCCCCAAAACCGTCCGTACCGTTACCCCGGTTCCAGCCACCCCGGCCAGCACCACCCTGGTAGCCAAAGCCGCGCACGTAATCGCGCTTATCATTACCCCAGTTCCGGTAGCGCGGTACGTAAACGCCATTGGCCCGCCGACCGTAGTAATATTGATCGTTCATGCCGTCGAACGTGCCGCTTGCTCCAACCGCCAGGTGATGGTCCATGATGTTCCGACCCAGTTGGTCCGAGTCGTTACCCATTCCGTTCGGGAAGCGACTCGACTTCGAATTCATCAGGATCGACGTGCTCGCAAAGGCCGACGCATTCAGGAAAATGATACGCGCGAAGTAATCCCGCACTTCTTTGGTGTTCTGATCAATAACCCGAACGCCGGTCGCTTTTCCTTTGGCGTTGTCGTAGAGCACTTCCGACACGATTGAATCGGGCCGGAGCGTTAACCGACCGGTTTTGACGGCGGCCGGGAGCGTAGCCGCCTGCGTGCTGAAATACGCGCCGTAGGGACAGCCGCGCATACACTGGTTACGGTACTGACAGGCCGCCCGGCCCAAATCGTAGTGGAGTTGCTTGGGCGCGGTCAGGTGCGCCACGCGCCCGATGGTAAGGGTACGGGTCGGGAACGTCTTCTCCATCCGTTTCTTAACTTCCCGCTCCACGCAGTTGAGCTGCATCGGCGGCAGGAAATTACCGTCGGGCAGCACGTCCAAACCGTCTTTGTTACCGGAGATACCCGCGAAGCCTTCGACGTAGGTATACCAAGGCGCGAGGTCTTCGTAGCGAATGGGCCAGTCGACGCCGATGCCTTCTTTGGCATTAGCCTGAAAATCTTCTTTGTTCCAGCGGTAGCTTTGCCGACCCCACATCAACGACCGACCGCCCACGTGGTATCCGCGAATCCAGTCGACTTTACGCCCTTCTTTTTCGAGGTACGGGTGGTCTTTGTCGTTCTCGAAGTGGTGCCGCCATTCTTCGTTGGCCGTGTAGCCCGTGCGCATGTTCGCCCAGTATTCTTCGGCGGCCTGCGTCGTAACGCGGCCCCGGTGCGGAAAATCCCACGGGTTGTTGGTGGCCGTCGCGTAGCCTTCAATGTGCTTGATGTCGCGGCCCCGTTCCAGCATCAAGACCTTTAAGCCTTTCTGGGTCAGTTCTTTGGCGGCCCAGCCTCCCGAAATGCCCGACCCAACGACGATAGCGTCGTAGGTCATGTCTTTTTTAGCGTCGATATTGAGGTTCATACGTTCGTATTATTTTATTGTTTGCTTGTTTGTCCGTTCGTTTGTTTCGACTCCTAACAACCATAACGGCGGCCTACCGAACAAACAAACAGATCAACAGACAAACCGAATTAGATAGCCCACGCCTTTTGGCCGGGTTTGAGGGGGACGCAACCATCGTAGCGACCCGGAACGGCAACGTATTCGAGCGCCTGCGTGCAGCCGACTTCCGAGGTAAAATAACCGGTCAACGTCAAATCTTTCAGGATTGTAAAAAACGGCGAATAGCTCTGCTTCGCTTTAGGCACCTGCAAATCGGCCTGCCCACTGGCGTTTTGCGCCTGCGCCTTCATGTTTTCTTTTTCCTGCTTGGCCTCGGCTTCGAGTTTGCGAACAACTTCGATGCGTTGCGGAGAATCGAGCTGCACGAACGCTTTTCCATAAGCGTCCTGACTTAACTTGTTGGTCCGGGCCAACCCTTCTACGAAACGCTTCTGATCGGCTTCCTTGTAACAATCCTTAATCAGAACGTCAATAATCTCGTTTACTTTGGCGGCTTTCGCACCCGGTGTACCGGTTGTTGGAATAATCGTTTCGGCCAGTTCAGCCACGGTCGCATCCTGGTCAGCCGTAAAGAAGACCGGTTTGCCGGTCAGTGCGCGCCGGGTCGCGGAGGCTTCGAGCGTATCAGCCAGCGCCGGCAACGTTAGGGTTGCTCCGGCCAGCGCGGCTACCCGCATGAGGGCGTCTCTTCTGTTCATATGCCTAAAATATTGACGTGTTCAGTACACCGTTGGAAAGAGATACAAATATATAACAATCCAGGATTGAATTGTCTGTTTCAGAGACGAATTACGGCTGAGTTAGCAATTCCCGTAGCAAATTAGAAAGCGAATTATTACGCTTTCGGCTTGTACTGGTTAGCCCGTTCGTTGCGTTCGGCCAGCCGGACAATCTCCGTGATGCGTTTGGTGCGGGTTGCGTCCGTTTTGGCATTGAGCAGCCACTCCAGAATGCCCCGTTTTGCCGAACGCGGAAAGGCGTCGAAGTAGCCTTTAGCCGTTGGATTGGCGTCTAACTCGGCCTGTAAGTCGAGGGGATTCACCAAGTTCTCGACCTCGTCCAAGGCCGTCCAAGTGCCGTTTCGCTTGGCCAAATCGATCATAGCTTGTCCAGCGTCGGTCATTAAACCGGCCGCAGTCAGCTTTTCGACTTTGGCCCGGTTGACGCGGCTCCAGTTGCTTTTCGGGTTGCGTCTGGCAAAGAATTGCAAGCGATATTCGTCGTCGCCTTTTTTAACGGAACTGTCGATCCAGCCAAAACAAAGCGCTTCGTCTACAGCCTCGTCGTAGGTCACGCTGGGCGTCGAACTGGCCTTTTTGTACAGTTTCACCCAGACGCTTTTCTCGGTCGCGTGGTTTTCGGCGAGCCACTGCCGCCAGTCGGCGCGGGTAGGTGCCTCGATAGATGTTGGCGCTTCTGATTGCATAGGCAGGCGGTGACTTACTTCATCGGCAGGCGGATAACAAATTCGGTGCCCTCGCCTTCTTGGCTTTCTACCGTCAGTTCGCCGGCGTGTCCTTTTGTGACGATGTCGTACGAAAGCGACAAGCCCAAGCCGGTGCCTTGGCCGGTAGGTTTAGTGGTGAAGAATGGCTGAAAAATCTTTTGTTTCACCGCGTCCGGAATGCCCGTGCCGTTGTCTCGAACGCAGATCTCTATTACGTGGGCGGGGCTGCCTACGACGTGTGTACGCACCCAGACGGTTGGCTGATAAGCGGCTGATTGTGCTTTGCTCCGTTCCTGCACGGCGTAGAAGGCATTGTTACCCAGATTAAGTAAAACCCGGCCAATATCCTGCGACGCGACCGTTATATTTGGCATTGTAGGATCAAAATCGGTTAGAAGCTGGCAAGTAAAGGTCTTATCTTTAGCCCGAAGCCCGTAATAAGCCAATCGCAGGTATTCATCGGCCAAGGCATTGAGATTCGTAGGTTGCTTTTCGCCGGTGCTGGCGCGGCTGTGTTCGAGCATTCCCCGCACGATAGCACCTGCCCGGCGTCCGTGATGGTTGATTTTTTCGAGATTTTGGCCTAAATCGGTCAGCAGTTCGTCGGCGAAGGCCTCGTCCGGCTGTGGTTTTCCGCGTTCTTCGCGCAGTTCGGCCAGCAACTCAACACTGACTTCGGCGAAGTTATTGACAAAGTTGAGTGGATTCTGAATCTCGTGGGCAATGCCGGCCGTCAATTCGCCCAGCGACGCCAGCTTTTCTTTGTGCACCAACTGATTCTGCGTAGCCCGCAACGTTTTGAGCGACTGTTGTAGTTCGGCGGTGCGCTCCCTAACCTGTTGCTCCAAGCGCTCGTTCTGGCTCGCAATCAAGCGGCTACGCTCAATTTCGCGCTCCTTGTCAAGCTGTTCACGCTCAATGGCCTGTTGCACCACCTGTTGGCGCGTTAGGTTGTACCGGTGAATGAGCGCCCCAGAGAAGAAGATAATCATCCAGGCAAAACAAATCGTCTCGGCGTAAGGAACCCTAATTAGGTAGCCGTTCGCTTCATCCGCATAATACATGGCACTTGTCCTATCAACGAAGGTATATAACCACCAGACGAATAGGGGTAGAATTGCCAGGAGGATATAGCGAGCGTCGGTACGCCCCTGCCTCACTACGCGATAAGTTATCAGCAAGCAGAGCGCGAACGTCACGCGAATGAGTACTTCTAAAGTAATAGTAAGCTCTTCATCTAAGGACGCCGTGTAACGAGATAGCGTAACCGTTAAAACGAACAGTGCTGCCGTTACCCCCAGCGAAATTGTAGTCATCCGATTCAGTGTATGCAGAGCCGGACCAGGCTGGATAAACCGCCGAATTGATTGGACGAAGAAGACAAAGAAAAGTACAAACGTAAAATTAAATAGCAGCGCGAAAAAATAGGGTTGCTCAGCAAAGAAGCCAGTTTGAATGTATGGTTGAGTTTCAGCTCGATCTAATAAAAAGAACAGCAGACAAATACCAAAGTATAAATAAACCCGCTCCCGGGTTGAGAAGAAGATCAGCCAGTTGTAACCAATTGCTAAGACCAGGATGCCAATGGCAATGCCGGCAAACAGAAACTTCTTCCAGCCGTCCCGCACCTGGATGTAATGGAACACCTCATTCTTTCGCCCTTCTTCGGTTTGAATGTAGGCCGAGATATACCTCAGGGGAGAACTCCACACTGCATTCTCCATGTGTAAATAGACAGTCGTTTCCTGGCCCGGTGCAAGCCGAAGAGACAGGCGGTTGGCCTCCCGGTCTCCTTTGTGAGCTGGTAACTGACTTCTTGGCACCAGATAACCAGCGCGCTGGTGCTGCCAGCGGTTGGTGGAATCCAGCCAGTACATGTCGAAGTAGTGACTATAATTGAGCAGGTACAAGCCAAGTGCGTTGGCTCTACCGTTCCTTAGCCGCATACGCAACCAATAGACATGCGCCTGCCGATTAGGGTCATATTTTTTGCCGTAGCGGAAGCCCGTACTGCGTTGCACCTGCGCAAAACTAAGCTTGCCCTGTGGGTCTTCAAGAAGTTGACGGTGCGCTGTATCAACCTCGACCGTCGCCGTATCTGTTTCAATAACGTAGACCGGAGGCCAGCCGTCCTGCGCGAACACAGCGGCCATTCCCCCAAACCAGCCAAGCAAAAACAGAGCGTATATTTTCACGAGACCTAATGTCTATGCTGCCTGCAACTCCCGCACGGCCAGCCAGCTCATCAAGCCTGCGCCGGTTTCCAGCGCCGACTCGTCGATGTCAAACGTAGGGGTGTGAACGCCCGACGTAATGCCGCGCGCTTCGTTGCGAGTGCCGAGCCGGTAAAAACACGAATCCACGACCTGCGAGTAGAACGCGAAGTCCTCGCCCGCCATCCATAGGTCGAGGTCCACGACGTTGTCGGCTCCCATGTATTCGACAGCCCCAGCCCGCAGCCGGCGGGTCAGTTCGGGCTGGTTTTTGAGGTACGGATAACCGTGGATAATCTCAAATTCGCACGAGCCGCCCATCGCTTCGGCCAATCCTTCGGCCAGTTTAACCATGCGCCGTTTGCCTTCCGCCCGCCATTCTTCATTCATGCACCGGAAGGTACCCTGAATCGTGACTTCGTTGGGAATGACGTTCGTGACGCCGTCGGCAATGAACCGCCCGAACGACAGCACCGACGGGCTGGCCGGGGGCCGGTTGCGGCTGATAACCTGTTGCAGGGCCACGATGATGTGCGACGCAATCAAGACCGGGTCCACGAGGTTGTCGGGCATGGCCGCGTGCCCGCCCTTGCCCCGCACCGTCAAGTACAGCTCGTCGGTCGAGGCCATGTACATGCCTTCGCGAAAGCCGATCTTGCCGACCGGAATGTTGGGTGCCACGTGCTGCCCAATCATGCTGACCGGCGTGGGATTTTCCAGAATGCCTTCCCGAATCATGAGCGACGCGCCACCGGGTGCCTTTTCTTCACCGGGTTGAAAGACCAGCTTCACCGTACCATCAAACTGATCGCGCAGCAGGTGTAGAATCCGGGCCACGCCGAGCAGACTGGCCGTGTGCGCGTCGTGTCCGCAGGCGTGCATGACGCCGTCCACGGTCGATCTGTAGGAGACATCGTTGGCTTCTTGGATGGGCAGCGCGTCCATGTCGGCCCGCAAGGCGACTACCTTTTGGGCGGAACCGCTGCTCTGCCGGCCTTCCACCAGGGCCACCAGTCCGGTGTCAGCTACGCCTTCCTGGGGCGTAATGCCAATGGCTTTGAGTTGGTCGGCCACGAAACGAGCCGTATTTCGTTCGTGAAACGAGAGTTCGGGGTGCGCGTGCAGGTGCCGGCGGGTCTGGACAAGATCAGCCGCGTACTGGCGGGCAAGGGATTTAATGGATTCCTGAAGGGCCATAGTATAAATGGAACCGCACCGGCGACGCGTACGGATTAGACGGGTGCGGTTCGATCATTGTTGGGTCGTGATAAATTGGTAATCGCTGACGACCGTTTCCAGAAACGCCCGGTCGCTCAGGGTACTTTGGATGCCGGTTACTTCCTTGATCTTGTCGGCGGTATGCGCCACAACCTCCTCGTCGCCCCGGCTGAGCACGTCGCGGACGATGCCCAGGTCGCGGTCGTTGAGCAGCCGCACGTCGGGAAACTGCACCACGTAGTTTTCGGCCAACGGCCGCACCCGCACGTCATCCAGCGACACGGCGGGTTTAAGTTTGACGACGGTGGTGCCCGCGGCCATATCACCCACGCGCTGACCCCGTCCGTTGGCCGCAATCGCAATGATGGCTACCAGCCCCCGCATCAGTTGCACGTCTACGATGCGCAGCAACCACCGGATCAGGTAAGCCCCCAAGCCCGGTGGCGACCCGTCGAGCATAACAACGCGAATGTTCATGGCAATCTTGCCCACGCTCCGGCCGTTGAGCAGCCACTCGCAGATCAGATCATACGTGAAGATGGGAATCAGCGCTATCGCGTAAACGTAAAACGTATTGAGGGAAACACCTAAGCCGGCCGGCAAGGCGAGGGTTAAAAGAACCCAACCCAGGAATACTAAGTAATCCAGCAGCGTGGCCAGAATGCGATCGCCGATGCTGGCGGGTTCGTATTCCAAAAGAACGTTCTGGGAGGTGCGAATAGCAACAGCCATAGGGGAAGGAGGGTAACGGATCAATTTTTCAAAATTACCACCCATATGCTTTGTCGTTCGCATAATATTCACCAATTTTTCGATCCGTGTCCGGCCCGAACCAACGAACGACCGGACGGACTGACCAACGAACCATGCGCGAAAGCCTGTTTGTTAAACGCAACACCGATAAGTGGACGGCCATTGAGCAGCAACCCACGCGCGACCCCGACGAGCTGACCGAGCGCTTCGTGGAACTGACCGACGATTTATCCTACGCCCGGACGTTTTTTCCCGACGCGAACGTGACGCGCTACCTTAATGGCTTAGCCGCGCAGATGCACCGGGGGCTGATGCAAAACCGGCGCGAAGAACGCAACCGATTCGTTACGTTCTGGACCCACGAACTGCCGACCCTGTTTTACCGTTCGCACCGGCTGCTGGCCGTGTCGGCGGGTATCTTCTTGATCGCGGGCCTGCTGGGTTGGATTTCGGCGGCCCACGACCCAACCTTCGTGCGGCTGATTCTGGGCGACGGTTACGTGAACATGACGCTCGAAAACATCAAAAAGGGCGATCCGCTGGGCGTTTACGGCACAATGGATCAGGCCACGATGTTTGCAGCCATTACCTTCAACAACATCTTTGTCGCCTTTCGGACGTTTGTTTTCGGGTTGCTGGCGTCGGTCGGCACGATCTTGATGCTGTTTTACAACGGCGTGATGCTGGGTGCCTTCCAGCAGTTTTTCTACGAACGTGGTCTGCTGTTAGATTCAGTCCTGAAAATCTGGATTCACGGTACGCTCGAAATTTCGGCCATCGTCATTGCGGGCTGCGCGGGCCTGACGGTCGGCAACAGCCTGTTGTTTCCGGGGACGTTCGCCCGGTTGGAATCGTTCAAGCGGGGCATTAAGCAAGGCTTGAAGATTGCGGTTGGGCTGGTGCCAATTTTTATCATGGCCGGCTTTCTGGAAAGTTTCGTGACGCGACTGGAATTACCGGCTGTCGTCAGCGTTAGTATCATTGGCCTTTCGGCGGCTTTTATTGGCTGGTACTTCATTCTTTACCCGATTCGGCTGAACCGAGACCGCCCATGAATCCGCCCTTCATCCTTTACCGTCGGCGCGACCAAACCCAACTGCTGAACACCACCGTTCGGTTCATTGGCGATCATTACGGGCCGCTGCTGCTGAGCTTGGTGGTCTTCGTGGGTCCCATTAAATTGTTGGAGGCAGCCGCCAGTAAGGTTTATCTGCGTCAGGCCGGCTCCGCTACGTATGCGTATTTACGGACGCATCCGACGACTCCGTTTTCGGAGTGGACGTTGTTTACCCGGACGCTGTCGACTTCGTTCTTTACGACGCAGATACTCAGTTTGTCCGCTACGCTGATGATTGGCTTAGTTGTCTACGGCTACCTGCTCGAATATGAAGACAACCCAACCAAGTCGATTGGCAGCCGGCAAATCTGGGAGCGCATCGAAGGCAGTCTGTTTTCCTCGATCGGCCTGTGGTTTGTGATGACGATGGGGTTACTGACCGGGCTGGCGCTGCTGATTGTTCCGGGCATTTATTTGTTGGTGCCGTTTTCGATTGCGCTGCTGGTGCACCTGCGCGAAGGAACGACGGTGTCGAGCACGCTCCGGCGCAGCTTCGACCTGTACCGGGGGCACTGGTGGGCCGGCTTAGGGTTGCTGGCGTTGCTGCTGTTTGGGCAACTCGTTGTCGGGCTGAGCTTCGGGGCAACCATCAGCGTGTTGTGGCGGAGGTTGCCCCTCTTGTCGGGAGCGCTCGTGCGCGGCTCGTTGGAAGTGCTGTTGCTGGTTATTCAGTCCGCGTTAACCGCCATTACGTACTTGGCGCTGGGGTTTCAGTATTA
>CAXUEB010000010.1:0-3208 GCA_964249775.1 uncultured Spirosoma sp. | reverse complement strand
AGTATTGGTTTGTTGCGCGAGGTTGACGCCATCGGTCGGCCGGTCGAACGGCGTTTGGCGCGCGATGCCGTCGATACGTCGGATGCGCCGGCCGACGAGCTTTGATAAAAATTTATGCTGTAAAACCGACCGATTACCATCTAATCTAACCAAACCAATTCATGATCAACCTTTTCCAGCAACGTGACTTCGGCGACAAGATCAACGCCACCTTTCAGTACATCGGCGAAAACTTCCGTTCGCTTAGTCTGACTATGCTTTATATCGTCGGCCCAGTAGCGCTGATTGCCGGCATCGCGTCGGGCATCATGCAGTCGAATATGCTCGGCGTTATGGCTGACATTGGCAACGCGGACAGAACGGACCCCACCGCACCTTTCCAAATCTTTAGCCAGCTCCTGACCCCGTCGTTCTGGCTGGCCATTATCTTCGCCATCCTGGCCAACTTGTTTGTGAGCTTGGCGACTTACGCGCACATGAAACTGTACGCCCGGTCGACGGCTCAGAACGTGGTCAACCGCCCCGCCGGGCCGCCAACGATTGAGGTAGCCGCCGTCTGGAACGAGGTGCAGCCCATGATTGGCCGGACCATCGTCATTTCGCTGCTCAGTTCAATCATCATCGGTGTTGGCTTTGTTTTCTTATTTATTCCGGGTCTTTACGTGGCCGTTGTCTTGTCGCTCGCCCTTGCCGTCACCGCTTTTGAAGGCACGGACTTCGGAAGCACGTGGAACCGCTGCTTTCAACTCATCCGCGACAAATGGTGGTCTACCTTGGGACTGATTATCGTTATTTCGATTATCGTCAGTATTGTCAGCTTGGTGTTTAGTATTCCCAGTGCCGTTATTGGCTTTATGGCCGGAACGCGGTCGCTGACGTCGGAATCGAGCGTGTGGATCGTGCTGGGCAACGTAATTGCGATTGTCGGCCGGACGCTGCTCAACAGCATTCTGTACGTTGCCATTGGCTTTCAGTACACCAACTTAGTCGAGCGGCAGGAAGGTCGGGGACTGATTTCAGCCGTCGATTCGATTGGCACGTCGCCGGCCCAACCCCGCGCGCAGGATGAAGGCGAGTATTGACATGATACGGTTGTTACGCGGAGAGACCCGGAGTTCTACGGCAATGCGCAGAGACGTAAGCAAATTTTTACGCTCAGCGTATTTCCGTGCGGCTCTGTGTATCGCTGCGTCACAACTCTTGTGTACCACTCGGCTCTACGCCCAGTTGAGACCCGTTTCACAAACGGCGGTCAACGCACCCGACGACCGCGTGCGGGTGCGCTACCCCGCGGCTGATGCCTTACGCGACCTGCAAACCGACCGCGACTACCGCTACGACCGCGAAGCCCCCCCGCCCGAAAACCCCCTGGCGAAACTGTGGGCTTGGATTTGGCAGAAGATTCAGGAGTTTCTGCGCAGCAATGCTTACGAAGACGTTTGGCAGTACGTCCTGCTGGCGGCCATCGCGGGGCTGGTTGTTTATCTACTACGCAAAGCCGAAGTGCTGGGAATGCTGTTTTCCAGAAAAGCGCAGACCACCGGTTTGGCCTACGAAACCTTAACCGAAGACATTCACGCCATCGACTTTGGTGCGGCCATCCACGAAGACGTGCGGCAGCGCAACTACCGGCTGGCGGTGCGGCTGTTGTACCTGCAAACGCTCAAACGCCTGACTGATGCGGGCCTGGTCGACTACAAACCCGACAAAACTAATCGGCAGTACGTCTACGAATTGGCCAATTCGCCCCGGCAGGCAGGTTTCGAGGGGCTAACGCGGCAGTTTGAGTTCGTTTGGTACGGTGATTTTCCGGTGGACGAAGGCCGGTTTAACACCATTCAAGCCCAGTTTAAAGCGTTCTCCCAAACCGAACGAGTGGAACACGGATGACGCGGACGGTACGGATTGACACAAGTTTTACTTTTTAGTTCACCCGTGTCAATCCGTACCATCCGTGTCCTATCAAAATTATGCCCAAGCCCAACAAATACATCTTAATTCTGCTCGCGACGGTGGTGGCCTACGTACTCTTTGAGTATTACCGCCCCAAACCCCTCAACTGGTCGCCAAGCTATCAAAACAACCACAAGATTCCATTCGGCACGCAGGCCCTGTTCGAGTTGCTACCGGGCACGATGGGTCAGCCGTCCGTTCAGACGGCACCCGTTCAGACGGTACCCGTTCATACGGTGCGGTTGCCCATCTACAACTTCCTTACCGAGCAGAAACTGCCCCCGCGCAGCAACTACGTATTCATCAACGAACGCTTTGAGGCCGACAAAAACGATCTAAAGCAACTTTTGTTGTTTGTTCGGCGAGGAAACACCTGCTTAATTGCGGCCTACAGCCTATCGGATTCAGTAGCCGCAGTCTTGGGATTTAAAGCGTCGATTAAAGCTCCGCGTCTGCGCGACTCTACGCTCCAACAAAACTTCGTAAATCCAGCCCTGCGCAGCCCCCGTGGCTACGTATTTCCGCTGAACGACGGACGTAATTTTTTACGGATCAACAAGCCAGCGAACGTTACCGTGCTGGGACGCAACGCGCGCAATGAACCCGTATTTATCCGGGTGCGGCACGGCAAGGGGCAGTTTTTGATTCATAACGTACCAATTGCTTTTTCAAATTATTACGTTCTTAACCCTACCACCTCCGACTACGCCTTTAAAGCCCTCTCCTACCTACCAGTTGGTCCGGTCTACTGGGATGAATACCAGAAACAGGGGCGGTTTGACCCGGAGCAGCAGTCCATTCTGCGGTACGTGCGCAGTCAGCCGGCGTTAAACTGGGCGTATTATTTGGTAATTATTGGCTTAATTGCCTACGCCATCTTCGCGGGCAAACGCACGCAGCGAATCATTCCGGTGGTAGAACCGCCCCAGAACACGTCGCTCGATTTTGTTAAAACCGTCGGGCGGCTGTACTTCCAACAGGGCGATCACAACAACCTAACCCGCAAGAAAGTGAATTACTTCTTGGCGGACCTGCGCGAACGTTACGGCTTAAACACCAATGCCTTAAACAACGAGTTTATCGAAACGCTGGCTCGCAAAAGCGGTACCGGCCCGGCCGAAACGGCCGAATTGGTCCGGCTCCTGCGAAACGCCCAAAAAAGCATTTCGTTGTCGGAAGCCGATTTGTTAACCTTAAACGACGCGATTGAACGGTTCAAAAACGCGACATTTGCTTCATGATTGAATCTATAATA
>CAXUEB010000009.1:0-32832 GCA_964249775.1 uncultured Spirosoma sp. | reverse complement strand
TTCGCGGGCGGCCGTAATGCCGGCAATGCCGTTGCCCTGTATAACATTGTGGCGAATATGGCCTAATAAAAAAAAAATTGGCGGGCTCCGGGGGGAGCGGGCCGGTAACCTGCCAAGGTCGAAGTAAAAACGATACGGTACGGTGGGTAAAGCGAAACTACGTCCGCTTCTCGCGCTTCATGTAGGTCGAAGCACCCGTACCACGCCGGGCACCCATCTTGTGCAACTGCTGGGCGTCGGCCTGCGACATAATCTGAAGGGCCGAATACTCGGTCTTGCCCGTGATAAGCGGGAAGCCAGCTACGCGCTGGGCCTGCGAACACTGGACGCACGTCTTAGCCGTCGGAAGAGCCTTGAGCCGTGCTTCGGGAATCGGATTGCCACACTTGATGCAGTACATAACGTCGATTGGTTAGCTATGAATATAACCCATCCGAGGGCCGGATAGTGCCCAAATTGGGTCGCTTCTTAGCTTATTTTTAGAAAATTTTGATACTGACAATCAACCACTTACTAATAATTTTCACTAATTTTTACTACTCAATTACGTTGTCCAAGACACTACTTTTAGCTACCCAACGTCGTTCTAATTTTTGTTATTTGGGCCAGTGGCTGAAGCCTATTAACGGTTACTTTTCTTTACGTCGCTGCCGCCAGCGTCTAAGGTCGGCCAGTAGCGGTTCGAGAAAAAATGACGGCCCTCCCGACAAATACAACCCATTGTAATTGACCTGACTGCCGGGCACATCCCGCTTCAAGACGAATCGGTAACCGGTCAGCACGTTTAACCCGAACCAATGGAGCGGCCGGAACCATCGGGCAAACGGAAATTGATACGTCGTCTGAACACCGACGCCGACGGGTACAAAAACGCCACGGGCGATTTCGTGCTTTCGGGCGAAATAATCGTTACGCTCGTAACGCGACTGACCATACCCCAATTCTAAAGGCAAACTAATCGCCAACGTTCCTCGGTGCAGCAGATACGGCTCGTAGAACATCATTGCGTAGCGCAGGCGTCGCGTCATCGAGGCCGATGTATTGGGTAGTAAGCCCGGTCGGTCAATTCGTTGGTTTTTAAAGTAAAATCCAACGCCGGTTTTAAAGGCGACCGAGTGCCCGCCCCGAAAGCGCCAACTATCGCGCTGGTGTCGGGTCGGAAACAAAAACCCCACCCGACCGCCGTAGACAGCAGTCGGCGTCCGGCGGTTGTCGTCGTTGCGAGTGTCGTGAAAAAAGAAAAAACGCTGATCGGTCGAGACCGTAATGCTAAGCGAGACAGGCGGGGAAGAAGTGGACTTGGTCGCCCCGGCCGAATCGGTTTTGGTGGGTTGCTTAAGCGGAGTGGGTGCTTCAAAGGTAGCGCCCGTTTGCGCCCAAGTAGTCAAAGAAAGATTAATACACAGTGCACAAAGTAACCGCATACATTATTACTGAGTCGTTAGTTTAGGAATGGTCGTTGAACCCATAACGGACAAAAATGACAATGGTTTAATCTGACCCACCGCCGGTTAAGCGGATCCGCTAACTTTTACCAATACAAGCGGTTATGTCGCTGTCACAAAACGCAACGATACGATGGCAACGAAAACTGCGGACACAAAGGCCGAAAACGTTAAAACGGAGAAATCCAAAGCGGAAAAACCAACATCGGATAAACCAAAACCGGCCGCTAAAAAGGGCGACAAGGGCAACTACGACAAGCCCGACTTACGCGAGAAAATCAAAGAAGAAATCATGGCGGGCGACAAAGGTGGCAAGCCTGGTCAATGGAGCGCTCGCAAAGCCCAACTGTTAACTCACGAATACGAGAAGGCGGGGGGCGGCTACCTCAGCAACGAACGCACCGAGTCGCAGCAGCACCTCCAGGAATGGACCGACCAGGATTGGCGCACCGAAGATGGCTCGCCCGCCGACAAAGGCGACAAAACGGCTCGTTACCTCCCGGCCGAAGCCTGGGAGAAACTGACGCCGGCCGAACGCAAAGCCACCAACGCCAAAAAGCTGAAGGCTTCGGCTGAGGGTGAAACGCGCGTCGCGAATACTAAAAAGGCTAAAGAAGCTCGGAAGGAAGCGAGTGAGTAAATGGTTTGTGGCTCCACCGCCCTGGACGCTCACCGGCAGCGCCCTGGTGCTTGTTGCGCATTTCCCGGAAGCGTTTGTGCGCCGGTTCGGCTTTTTGGCCGAGTATCAGCAGAAAGCTTACCGCGGCTGGGTTGGGACGGTGATTCTGGCCGACTACACCCAATCGGGTGTGGGGCCTTATGGGGAAGTCCTGTTTATTCCGGGCCTGTTTCGGTTCGGTAAAATCACCAGCTTTTCGATCTCTAAGATTTACGTATCGACGGACGACAGCGTCTGGAACGGTCGCCGGAACTGGGGCATTCCTAAAGAACGCGCCGACTTTTCGTTTACAACCAACCCCGACGGGAGCCGCAGCGTGACCGTCGGGTACGATGGCCACCCGTTCATTAGCTTACGAGCCAAGCCGTGGGGCCTGCGCGTTCCGGTCACGACCAAGCTGTTGCCGGGCTTTCGGGTAACGCAACAGCAAGAGCAAAGCTTGTTGGTGACCCGGCCTTCGGCTTCCGGGTTGGCCCGGTTAGCCCGGCTCATTAATCTGCAAATCGATCCAGTTTATTTTCCTGACTTAAAGCGAATCAAATTACTTACAGCTCTGGAAATCAGTAACCTACGCTTAATATTTCCTCCGCCGGAGCGCCGTTGATGGAGATTGATAGCCTGACTCGTTTGGTGCTTTGTCTCCCGAGTGACACAAGTAGAATTCCCCAGGGGACTTCTTTGCTGTTCTACCTCGTCTTGCTTTGAACCGTGCTACATAAGCCTTATACCACCTATACCGCCGAAGAGTTAGCCCTCGACGCTCTGTTCGTGCGTTGGGTGCAACACCCCGACGACGACGAGGTGGCTGCTCATTGGCAGGGCTGGCTGGCGCAGTGTCCAACTTGTACGGATACAGTCGAAACGGCGCGGGAACTGGTCAGGACGGCGTCGTTACCCAGCGAACCTCCGTTCGGCCAGGAGGATGTGTCGACGGTTTGGGGACGCATTCGGGAATCACTGCGCACCATGGAAGATGTCCGACCGCTGCAACCCGATGTGCGGGCGGTGGTGGGCTGGTGGTACTTTCTACGGACGGTCGCGGCCGGACTGGCCGTCGTGCTGCTGTCGGGTTGGGCGTTGTGGATGCAGTACGGTCCCGATCAGGCCGTTCGGACCATCAGCACCACCACCGAAAGCCGCGAGATTCGCCTACCCGATAAGTCAATTGTTTGCCTACACCCCCACAGTGAAGTTCGCTACGCCCGTCAGTGGGCCGACGAAGCGCCCCGGGCCGTTTGGCTGCAAGGTGAAGCCGATTTTTTTATCGTTCACCGCACCGATACATCGTCGGCTCGTCTGTTCCGGGTTCACACCCTTGACTTAACCGTCGAAGCATTGGGAACCACGTTCCGGGTTCGGCAGCGGTCCGAAGGAACACGGGTAGCCCTACGTTCAGGTGAAGTAAACTTACTGGTGAAGCAACAAACACCAATCCGGCTTAGGCCCGGCGATTCCGTTGACGTAGCATCTGGTCGGGTGCGTACGCTGCCTTGATCGAAATACCAAAGGAATAGACTGTGCTCCCTACTTTTTAACCAAGATGACTTACGAAGCGCATTAAATTTGCATTAATCATCGTAAAAATTAGAAAAACAGGAGAGTGCAGGATGGTTACATACTGATTACTTTTTATATTTGTCACTTTGGTAAAATCTTTTTGTACAATAACAGCAACTGATTATTGCTCGTTGACCTACTTTTTGTCTCTCATTTTTCGATTGACTTGCAGTTAAACCCCTGTCTGTAATGAATACAACATTTACCCAATCAGCCAGATCGTCATTTTCCCGGCGGCCGTGGCTTCCCCTGCTCGGCCTAACGGCACTGACGCTGCTCGGCCAACCGGCGTTTAGCGCGTCCCCAATGCCTCGGCTGTCGGTGGCTGACCAGCCCACGCAGGAGCGTACCGTAACGGGCCGCATTCTATCGGGCGACGACAATAACGCCCTGCCCGGCGTCAGTGTGACGATCAAAGGCACCACCCGCGGTACGACGACGGACGCTAACGGTGAATACCGCATTCCGGTTCCTAACAACCAGACCGTGCTGGTGTTTTCGTCGGTCGGCTTCGTCCCACAGGAAATTACCGTCGGCAACCAATCCACGGTTAACCTGACGCTGAACACCGACAGCCGCTCGTTGAACGAAGTCGTCGTGGTTGGTTACGGTACGCAAAAGAAGAGTCAGTTAACGGGTGCAATCTCGTCGGTATCGGCTAAAGAAATTGCCGAGTTGCCCATTTTTAACGCCCGGCAGGCGCTGCAAGGTCGCGCGGCCGGGGTCGACGTAATTCAGAATGGCAGCCGGCCCGGTGCGGGCGTGACGGTTCGTATTCGCGCCCGGCGTTCGATCAACGCCAGTAATGACCCGCTTTACGTCCTGGACGGCATTCCGCTGGCGACCAACATCGACGATGTAAACCCTAACGACATCGCCAGCATGGAAATCCTTAAAGACGCCAGCGCAACGGCCATCTACGGCGCACGGGGCGCAAATGGCGTCGTGATCGTGACGACCAAGCGCGGCAAAGCGGGTGGTACGCAAGTCAACGTAGACAGCTACTATGGTTCGTCCAGCCCGCTAAGTTTGATTGACGTAATGGACGGCCCGCAGTTTGCCGAATACAAACGTGAGTCGCGTCGGGCGTTAGGATCGGGCACCGGTGGATATAAAGACGCCAACGGCAATCCTGTGCCGTCGGGTCAGGTCGATGCATTCGCCGATTCAAAACTATTTGAAGCCGTTGAGTTAGAAGGCATTGCTCAGAATCGCACGACCGACTACCAGTCGTATTTGATTCGGCCGGGTGCCATCCAGAGCCATAACGTATCGGTACTGGGCGGCAGCGAAAAAACGCAGTTCGGTTTATCGGTTGGTGTGTTCAATGAGAAAGGTATTATCTATAATCAAGATTTTACGCGCTATAACTTCCGGCTGGCCATCGATCACCAGATTAACAAGCGCATTCGCGTGGGCCTTACATCGCTGGGCGCGTACGGCATTCAGAACGGCGAAAACTTCAGTCCCTACGGTGGTGCGTTGCAGGAAAACCCCTTGGGCAAACCCTACGATGCCAACGGCAACCTGATTTTCCTGCCCACCTCCGACGGACTGCGGACTAACCCCATCGCCGAAATCATTCCGGGCGCACAAATCGACCGGCTCAAGCGTATTCGCATGTTCAACAGCCTTTACGGCGAACTGAATATCATCGACGGGTTAAAGTACCGCGTCAACTTCGGACCAGATTTCACCAATCGGCGCATCGGTCGGTTTATTGGCAGCCAAACCAACGCTCGGCGCGCGGGCGACCCAACGGGCTTCACGGGCTATCAGTACCAGTTTAACTACACGCTTGAAAACATTCTAACGTATCAGAAAACGTTCCGGGACGTGCACAATGTGAACTTGACGGCCCTGCACTCGATTCAAGTCGACGACATTGAAGACGGTTTCATCAACGTAACGGGCATCCCGGCCGAAACGCAGCAGTTTTATAACCTCGGTCAGGCCACCCTCATCAGCAGCATTGGCACCAACCTGACGCAGTGGACGCTGAACTCATATATGGGCCGTTTGAACTACGATTACAACGATAAATACCTGCTGACCTTGACGGCCCGCGCCGACGGTTCGAGCCGGTTCGGTCGGAACAACAAGTACGGCTTCTTCCCCTCGGCGGCCGTCGGCTGGAATATCACGAATGAGTCGTTTCTGAAAGGCAATCCGATTATCGACCTGCTTAAACTGCGCGTCAGCTACGGGTCCACGGGCAACACGGCCATCAACCCCTACCAAACGCAAACGCTGCTCGGTCGCACGAGTTACGCCTTCGGCACGACCCCGGCTTACGGCTACCTGCCAAGCAGCATCGGTAACCCTAATTTGCGCTGGGAAACCACCGTTACGGGTAACATTGGATTAGACTTCAGTTTGTACCGGGGCCGCATATCGGGGTCTTTGGAAGTGTACCGGGCCAACACCCGCGACCTGCTGTTGTCGGACCAATTGCCCCTGACCAGCGGTTACGCCAGCGTGTTGCGGAACGTGGGTAAGACCCGCACCGAAGGGGTAGAGGTAACGCTCACAACGGTGAACGTAAACACGGCGTCGGGTTTTAAGTGGAGCACCGACATTCAGTGGGCGCGCAACCGCGAATCCATTGTTGAGCTATTCAACGGTCGGGTTGATGACATCGGCAACGCCCGATTTATCGGTCAGCCCTTGACGGCCTACTTCGACTACAAGAAAATTGGCATCTGGCAGGCAAACGAAGAAGCTGAAGCCGCCAAGTTTGGTCGGAAGGTAGGCGAAATCAAAGTGGAAGACAACAACGGCCGGGCCGCCGACGGAACGCTGACGGGCCAGCCCGACGGCAGAATTAACGCCGACGACCGGGTCATTATCGGGTCACAGGTACCGGAGTTCACGGCGGGGATGACCAACCGGTTCAACTTCAAAGGCTTCGATTTTTCGTTCTTCCTGTTCGCCCGCGTGGGCAGTACCATCCGCAGCGGTTTCCACACGTCGTTCAACTCGCTGGCGGGTCGTTACAATAATTTGAACATTGACTATTGGACGCCCAACAACCCGACTAACGAGTTTCCGCGGCCCAACCAGAGCCAGGAGTTTCCGGTGTTTCAGTCGACGCTCCAGTACTTCAGCGGCACCTTCCTGAAGGTGCGCAACATTAACCTCGGCTATAACATCCCAACTTCGCTGACGCAGCGATTCCGCATGAGCAGCCTGCGGGTGTATGTTTCGGCGCAACAGCCCTTCAACTTCTCGGAGTACCGCTCGCGCTACAAGGGTATCGACAATGAATCGTTCGACGCGGTGAACGAAGGACAGACGCCCGCCGTCAAACAATTTACGTTCGGCATCAACGCCAAATTCTGATTACGTGAAACCGCTACGGCAGACCGTCCGAATTTTTCGGATCAACCTAATCTTCCATTGTTAGTATGAAACCAATTCATTCCGTAAAATATTTGCTGGCCGCATCCCTCTTGTTTGGGGGTCAGTCGTGCACCGATGTGCTGGAAGAAGTACCCGTCTCACAAGTGGGTGCGCAGTATATCAATTCGGCGGCCGGTTTTGAAGCGGCCGGGCGGGCAGCTTATTCGACGCTGCGGAACTTCTACGGCCGCGAAATCGGTATGAACCTGACCGTGTTTGGCACCGATACGTACACGCAGGGAGCCGACGGCGCTTACAAGTTCATGAACCAGTACTTATCGCAGTTCGATGCCCGCGTAGACATCTTGCGCGACTTCTGGAACAACTTTTACGTCGGTATCAATACGATGAACATCGTCATTGACAACGCGGCTACCGTGCCGGGCTTGGATCCCGCGCTGGTAAAGCGCCGGGTGGCCGAAATGAAGTTTCTGCGGGCGCACCATTATTTCGTGCTGGTGCAAACCTTTGGTCCCGTGGCGTTGGTAACGCAGGGGAATCTGGAGCCGAAGAAAGAGTTTACGCGGGCTTCGGTTAAAGACGTTTACGCGCAAATTACGAGCGATTTAGAAGCGGCCTTAGTTGACCTACCCAACAGCGTGGATGCCGCTAACTACGGCCGGGCCAACAAAGGAGCCGCCGAGCACCTGCTGGCCCGCGTGTACCTGACTAAAGCCACCTCGGAGGCAGCCGCAACCGACGATTACGCCAAAGCCGCTACCTACGCCACGAACGTAATCAAGAATTACGGCTATGCGCTGCTGCCCGACTTTGCCAGCGTGTTCGTGCAGGGGGCGGGTGAAATCAACAGCGAGGTGATTTTCGCGACGCAGTACACCTCCGACCCGCTGACCAACGGCATTGGCAACCAGACGCACCTGTACTACGGCATGGAATACGATGTACAGGCGGGGATGCAGCGTGACGTACAGTACGGCCGACCGTTCAAACGCTACCGTCCCACGACGTACATGCTCGAAACGGTGTTTGCCCAAGCCAATCGGGTTAACGATTCGCGCTACAAGAAAACGTTTCAGGACACCTGGCTCAGTAACCGGCCCGGTACGTACACCAACGTATTCGACGATTCAAAAACCACCGTTACGTTTGCCGCGGGCGACACGACTATTTTCATTCCTGGATTCGAGATGTCCAAAGCCGAGCGCGCGAAACGTAAATACCAGGTGCTGGTGCCGAGCAACTACCGGGCTAACCTGTTTCCGGTGTTGCGGAAATTTCTGGACCCTCTCCGTCCCGACCGCACCTATGAGCAGGGTAGCCGCGATTTTCTGATGTTCCGCTTAGCCGAAACGTACCTGATTTTGAGCGAAGCGCAGTTCAAACTGGGTAAGTTACAAGAAGCGGCCGATGCCATCAACGTGGTACGTCGTCGGGCGGCCTGGTCGGGCCGGCAGGCGCAAATGGAAATTACGCCCACGCAGGTCAACATCGACTTTATCTTAGACGAGCGCGACCGCGAACTGGCCGGCGAAATGTTTCGCTGGTTTGATTTGAAGCGGATGGGCAAGTTAGTCGAGCGGGTGAAAGCACACAATCCCGACGGAGGACCAAACATCCAGAGTTATCACGTGTTGCGTCCCATTCCGCAGGACCAAATCGACCGCACGGCCGGTGGTCCTCAAAACTTCCCGCAGAATACGGGATACTAATTACCTTGCTTAATATGATACAGAATCGGCCGGACTAACCGTTCGGCCGATTTTTTTATTATGGATCGTCAAGTAGATTTCTTTGCTTTCTGCCTTTGCTCTGCTGATGTTCGTCTGTGAACGAATGGTAATGCTAACCGTCAGTAAGTACCTCGCTGCTTATACTGGCTATCACTAAACCCCTCTATGCAAGAGTCTGTCACCCGACGACAGTTTCTGACCACGGCCGGCTTGTCGGTTTTGGCACTCGGTGCCGCAACGGACTCACCGGCCGCTTCGTGGATTAGCACGGCCCCGACAGGGCTTAGAATCGGCTACTCAGCCATCACCTGGGGCGGCAACGACGCGCAAGCCATTGCCGATCTGTCGGCGCTTGGCTACCGGGGCATTCAACTCCGGGCCAATGCGTTCGGGCCGTACAAAGCCAAGCCGTCCGAGTTAAAGGCTTTGCTCGATGGGCACAAGCTGACGCTGGCCATGTTTTCGAGCGGCAACGTCGAGATTGATCCGGCCAAAGAGCAAAGTACCATCGACACGCACGTCGCCCACGCCAGTTTTGTGAAGGCGCTGGGTGGTTCGGCCATTCAACTGACCAATACGCTTCGCCAAAAAGACCGCTTGCCAACGACCGAAGAATTAAAGCGATTGGCCGCGGTAATGAACAAAATCGGTGAGCAAACAGCCGATCTGGGCGTACAGACGGCTTACCACAACCACATGAACCAACTCGGCGAAACGCCCGAAGAAGTTGACGTGATTGTGCAGGCTATGAACCCCAAGTATACCAAACTGCTGTTGGACATTGCCCACTATCGGCAGGGTGGCGGTCAGCCCGAAAAGGCGGTCAAGCAGTACAAAGACATGTTGTACGCCCTGCACTTGAAGGACACGATGTCGCCCCGCCCCGATAAGCCCGACGACCCAAAAGCGTATAAGTTCGTTGAACTCGGCCGGGGTAACGTCGACGTGCCGGCGGTGTTTGCCGCGTTAGACGCCATCAAGTTTAAAGGCTGGGGCGTCGTAGAGCTGGATGGCGTTCCGGAGACCGACAAGACCGCGGCTCAGTGCGCGCAGATTAACAAAGATTACATCACAAAAACGCTAAAATTTCCGCTGTGAAACGACTGCTTTTATCCGGCATTCTGCTGAGCTTACTCGCCTTTGACGGACCACCCGCGCCGAACACGCTTACCGACAAAGAAAAGCGCGAGGGTTGGAAACTGCTCTTCGACGGTAAGACAACCGCCGGCTGGCGCGGGGCTTATCAGGACAAATTTCCCGAACGCGGTTGGTCGGTGGAAAATGGTTTGCTCGTGATTCAAAAGTCAGACGGCTCGGAATCGCAAAGCTTCGGCGACATTGTGACGACCGACGAGTACAGCGACTTCGACCTGACGTTTGATTTTAAACTCAGCGAAGGTGCAAACAGTGGCGTTAAATACTTCGTAGCCGAACAGTCGCCCAAACCGAAAGGATCGGCCTTTGGCTTAGAATTTCAAGTCTTAGACGATGCTAAGCACCCCGACGCGAAGATGGGGCGCGACGGCAACCGGACAGTGGGATCGCTGTATGATTTGATGACGGCGAAAAACAAGCGCGTCAACCCCATTGGGGAATGGAACACCGGCCGGGTCATGTCGAAAGGAACGCACGTTGAACATTACCTGAACGGTAAAAAAGTAGTCGAGTACGAGCGCGGTAGTGAAGCCTTCCGCAGTTTAGTGGCAATGAGCAAGTACAAAGCCCCGGAATACAACGCGAACGGCCGGTTCGGGGAAGCGCCCAAGGGCCATATTCTCCTACAGGACCACGGCGATCAGGTGTCGTACCGCAATATCAAAGTAAAGCCTTTATGAGCAACGGGTCTCCAGACCCATTTTAGACTGTAACTCAACGGGTCTGGAGACCCGCCCTTACGCATATGGAAACGCGCAGAGAGTTTATCAAGAAATCAACACTGGCCGGCTTGGGCATGAGCTTCTCAGCCGGCAGCTACGCCCGCATCCTTGGCGCGAACGAACGCGTCCGGGTAGGCATCATTGGCTTCTCAGATCGGTTCCGGCAGTCGCTCGCCCCGTCGTTCATGAATCACGCCAAGGAGATGAACTTTGCTTTCGTTGGTGTGTCGGACATCTGGAGCCGCCGGCGCGACGAAGCCGAACAGTACCTGAAAGGCAAAAGTTGGAACGACAGCGCCTTCTTCAAAGCGCGCAATAACGACGAACTCCTCGACCGCAAAGACGTAGACGCGGTCATTATCAGTACGGCCGATTTTCAGCACGCCATTCATTGCGCCGACGCCGTTGAATCGGGCCGTGATGTGTACGTCGAGAAACCCTTTGCCGAGTCGCTCGAAGACGCCCGCAAGGCCCTGAAGGCCGTTGAGAAAAGCAAAAAGATTGTGCAGGTCGGGTCGCAGCGACGCTCGGCCCCGAACTACCACGCGGCCAATGAATTTATCCGGTCAGGTAAGTTTGGCGACATTACAATGGTCGAAATGACCTGGAACGTTAACCAACCCGGCCGTTGGCGTCGGCCGAAGTTGGTCGCCGAAATCAAAAAGGAAGACACCGACTGGAAACGCTACCTGCTGAACCGCCCGATGGTCGATTGGGACCCGCGCAAGTACCTCGAATACCGGCTATTCTATCCGTATTCGTCGGGTATTCCGGGACAGTGGATGTCGCACCAAATCGATACAGTGCACTGGTTCAGTGGGTACGATCACCCGCGCAGCGTCGTGGCCAACGGGGGCGTGTATGTTTGGAAAGACGGCCGCGTGAACCCCGACACGTTTACGGCGGTGTTTGACTACGGTCCGGATGGAGACAAAACGAAAGGCTTTCAGGTGAGTTACCACTCGCGGATGCACAACGAAGCGGGTGGCACCAAAGAGTATTACTACTCGAATGGCGGCATGATTAACCTCGACACGAATAAGATTACGCCGGAGGGTGGCTTGGAGGCTAAGTACGCCAAAGAGATGAACATGGACGCCAACCTGCTGCCAACGATGGAACTGAAAAGCATGGGCAAGATGGCCACGGACGCCAACACCGGCTCCGATCCGATGACCTCGCTGCACATGCGCAACTGGATGGAGTGCGTACGCAGCCGTAAGGAGCCGAACGCGCCCGCCCGGGTTGGTTACAACCATTCGATGGCCAATATCATGGCGACGATGGCCCTGCACACTGGCAAACGCGTTACGTACGACGATAAAAAGCAGGACGTAGTGGTGAGTTAACAGAAGGATAAAAGGGGTAGGGTATAAGTAGCTGATGCCAGTACTTACACCCTACCCCTTTTACCCCTTATGCCTTTTCTACGCCTTCAACAAGCCCGCCCCGATTTGGCAACTCAGACACTTCTTAAGAACGCAGTACTCGTTGTGTAGTTCGATTGCCGCCTGTGAATCGAACGCCGTGCGGACGCCCAGACCCAGTTCGTTCCAGTCGTCGGTCAGGTGATTTTTCTCGGCTGGTAGCTGCTCCAAAAGGGCAATCGCCCGGTCGACGTAAGCGGGCTGACCCCGGTGATGGGCGTAAGCCGCCAGCAACGGTACAACCGTATTGATAACAATATTTTCGGCGGAGTTTCGGCCCAACGTTGGGGCCGCTTTATCGGTTGACTTGCCGAAGCGGTAATGCGTTTGCCAATACTCCGACGGCGTTAATTGCAGCGAACGCAGCAGTGACTCGGCGTCGCTCGTGCCGACGAACAGCGAGAACAGGCTCGCTTGGTACGTTAACAGTTTAGCCAACTGAGCCAGCCGCAGCGTTGGAAAATTAGCGGGTCGCAGCCGTCCCCACTTCCAGGCGTGGGCCGCTACCTGTTTATCGGTTAACTGATACTTAGCCGCCAAAAACCGGTACTCGCGTTGTAAGGTCGTTACGTACTCGTCCGTTGTTTCCCGGCCCTGATGCAGCTCGTCGGCTTCGAGCAGGCCAGCCGCGCCGAACAGCATGGCCTCGGCCTGAAAAAGCACGTCGCGGTGTTTAAGCAAAGCCTTCAGCGGAACAGCCCGGCTGAGTTGTGCCATCGGCTCGGCGTTAATCTTAAAGCCCATGTTCATGGCCAGCAATCGGTAAGCCGTTTCTTCCCAATCACCACCCGTTTGTTCAAACACCGTCCGAACACCCGCGGCTTTGCGCTCCAAGCGTTGCAGCATCGCTTTGTCCAGCATCGACGTTAACCGCAAGGGCTGCACCGACCGAAATTGGCCAGCGCACGGAATCGGGTCGGGCGAATCGGTTAGCCGGGCGTAGCGGTCGATCAAGGCGGAGTCGGTCAGCGGGGCGAGTTCAAGCGTGGGCAGGGGCGTTCCGTTGGTGCGTTCAACGGTGCGGCCCGTCGCCGTTTGGTCGTCCTGCCAGACCACGTGCAGAATCACGTTGTCGTAGGCGCGGTCGTACTGATGGCGGTGGGCCAGCCAATCCGACGTTCGCGTGTGCATCTCAACGGTTCCTCCCCATTCAACGTCGTTGATGAGCAAGCGGGCGTTGGTAAAATCGGGTCCTGAATCGTAGTTGCGGAAACCGGGATGAAGCACCCGCACGGGTTCGCCGTCGGTGGTCGTTAGATCAAGTTTGCTAAAATACTGGTACTGCCAAAGAAAGTACAGAAAGGTTTCGGGCACGGCGGGCAAACGGGTTTCGGTTCACAGGTTTACGGTTGGGCGTTTTTCATGCCGCGAGCGGTGAAAGATACACAACAACCCGGAGTGGTACACTTACGACCGTAAACTTTTTAGGTAGCCGGCCATTTCCCGTTGCAGCGTCTGCGCTTCCTCGGCCGCTCGTTCGGCGAAATCCGGCCCGCTGGACGCGTACAGAATACTGCGCGACGCGTTGACCAGCAATCCACCAGCCGCCATCAGGCCCCAGCGCGACACCTCCGCCAGCGATCCGCCCTGCGCCCCGACGCCGGGCACCAGCAGGAAATGGTCGGGAGCAATTTCCCGAATTCGGCTTAGCTCGTCAGCCTGCGTCGCGCCGACCACGAACATCAGCCGGTCGGGTCCGGCCCAGGTCTGGGCGGTCTGGATAACCACCTCAAACAATTCCTGCTCGCCTAAGCCCTGCCGCTGAAAATCGGCGCTGCCCGGATTCGACGTGAGCGCCAGTAGAATAACCCACTTGCCATCGTATTCGAGAAAAGGGGTCACCGAATCGTGGCCCATGTAGGGCGCGACGGTAACGGCGTCGAAGTTCAGCCCAGCGGCCGTTGGCTCAAAAAACGCGCGGGCGTAGAGGCCCGACGTATTGCCGATGTCGCCCCGTTTGGCGTCGGCGATGGTAAAGCAACCGGCGGGCAGGTAGTCAAGCGTTTTTTGCAGACTTTCCCAACCCCGCGGTCCCTGCGCTTCGTAGAAGGCAATGTTGGGCTTGTAAGCCACGGCGTAGTCGGCCGTGGCGTCGATGATGGCCCGGTTAAAGGCAAATACGGGATCGGGTTCGGCGAGTAAGTGGGGTGGTAGTTTACCCAAATCGGTATCCAAGCCCACGCACAGATACGATTGTTTACGAAAAATCTGGTCCGTTAATTCGGTGTACGTCATGCCGAATAGTCTTGCCGAAGGCGAAATAGGTCGGCTCAAAAGTACGAACTACTGGTTCGGTTTCATAAATTTGCCGCCGAGTGCATCAGATTGCGACTAACAAGTACTACGTATGCAAGTTCGGCAAACGGCTATCGAAGGTTTAATGGAGTTAATCCCGCGGGTGTTTGAAGACGAACGCGGTTATTTTTTTGAGTCGTATAACAAACCGCTTTTTGCCTCGCTGGGCCTGCCGATGGAATTCGTGCAGGACAACCAATCCTTTTCGGTCAAGGGCGTCCTGCGGGGCCTGCACTTCCAGAATGAACCTTACGCCCAAGGTAAGTTAGTGCGCGTCATCAGCGGTCAGGTGCTCGACGTAGCCGTTGACCTGCGCGAAGACTCACCGACCTTCGGGCAGCACGAAACCTTTCTGCTCGACGCTCGGCTGGCCAACATGGCTTACATTCCCGAAGGATTTGCCCACGGCTTTGTGGCGCTGGAAGACAGTGTTTTCAGCTATAAGTGCACCAACGTTTACCACAAAGACGCCGAATCGGGGATTCTTTGGAACGACCCCGACCTGAGCCTCAACTGGGGCGTCGACCGGCCGATTGTCTCGGACAAGGATTTACAGTTGAAGCCGTTTCGGGAGTTGTTTCCGCACGCCGTCGTTTAAGTCGGCTTACTTCTCGTACATTTCTTCGATTACCTTCCGGCCTACTTTTCGCGCCGACAGCGGATTCTGACCCGTCACTAAACGCTCGTCGACTTCAATGTAAGGCAGAAACGGCAAAAAGCTTTTGCTGTACAGCGCATTCTTACCGCGCAGGGCGTCTTCCAGCGAGAACGGCACTTCTTCGTCGAGCCGGACGAGCTTTTCTTCGACGTTCGAGAAACCCGTTACCTGCCGGTTGTCGATCAGGGGAGAACCATCCGACAGCCGCACGTTGAGCAAGCCGCTGACGCCGTGGCAAACGGCCGCGACCATGCCCCCGTTCTCGTAAATCTGCCGGGTAATGTCCTGCAAACGCGCGTTGTCCGGAAAGTCCCACATGGTGCCGTGCCCACCCGTAAAGTAGATGAGTTGGTACTTGGCTGGTTCAACTTCGTCGAGCCGCAACGAGTTTTCTAATTTCTGCCGAAACGTCGGGTCATTGTACCATTTTTCGTTGACCGTATCGCGTCGTTCTAAGCTTTTTTCATCAATCGGCACCGGCCCGCCGTTGGGGCTGGCAATGTCGTAGGGCAGGTTGCGGCCGGCGAGTTCGTCGTAGAAGTGTGTAGCCTCACTCAGCCACAAGCCCGTTTTGTGGGGCTTCGTGGGATAATCGGTATGATTTGTGCAAACGATGAGGGCGTGGTAAGCGGGGTCCATGATGAAAGAGGAAAGAACGACGGATTTCTGTACACCGACTATCGCTAATGAAACAACGACTGAGTGTCATTTCGTTAGCGGTTATTCGGCCGGGTCGGCGTACCGATTCAATATTCGTGATTCGCCCGTACATTATCAAATTTTGCGGCTCGAAACCGGTCCGACCTCCAGATTCAACACGCCCCGCGGACACACGGCTGAACAGATGCCGCAGCCGACGCACGACGACCGAACGATGTCCTGCCCGCGCTGGGCGTACGCCCGCACGTCGATGCCCATTTCGCAGTAAGCCGAACAGTTGCCGCACGAAATACACTGCCCGCCGTTGGTGGTTACCCGAAACCGCGACCTGAACCGCTGCACGAGTCCAAGGTAAGCCGCCAGCGGACAGCCGAACCGGCACCAGACGCGGTTACCCATCAGCGGGTAAAAACCCGTGCCAACTACACCCGCGAAGATCGAGCCGATGTAAAAACCGTAGGTCGACCGGACGCTGTACGAATCTAAAAAACCCAATACGGTGCCTTGGCCCGTGAAGTACGTCCATAGCACCAGCGCCGTCATCCCGACGGCAAACACCAGCACGCCGTGCACCACAACGCGCTCGACTTTCCAGGCTTTCAGGCTCTTGTCGGACAGGTGACGGTACGGATCGCCGAGGGTTTCGGCCAGCCCCCCGCAGCCGCATACCCACGAGCAGTACCAACGCTTACCGAAAAAGTACGTGAGTACCGGCACGGCAACGAACGCCAGCACAATGCCCCAGACGAGCATGAACAGCCCAAGCGAACCGGCCTGTAGTTTTCGCTCGATGTTGTAATCAAAGAAAAACGTGTAATCAAGGGGCCAGATATTTTTCAAATCTTGGTACGGCTGATTGAGCCGCTGCATGATTTCGGGAATCAAGAAGGCGAAACTTACCTGAAAGGCCATGACCGACAGCGTGCGGAGCCGTTGGTGGCGGCTGTGCCGGTAGTTAACGAGCATCCGCACGCCCATCACCAGAATAACAATTGTATACAGAAATCCGTAGAGAAACCATTGGTTAGCCGGCCCGGCATGCAGTGTCCGACTAATGGGATCGACCAGCAGTACCCAGTTCGTCAGGTACTCCGGGTAAAAATACAGCGCGATGTAAAACGCAATCAGGAACGCACCAACGCTAATGCCAATCCAGCCCCGGTTGGTGGCCGGGTGCCGGTACAGGTCGTTGTTGTGAACACCCGGCAACCGATGGCGACCCGCTAAGGCGTATAGTAGGCCGCCCAGGGTGCACAGGCCAATGCTTAACGCCAGCCAGCCCCACGACGCCCGCGTCGTCAGCACGCCCAGCGACGCGTTTCTCGTTACGTCGAATGCGTAGTTGTCATAAATGACCTTGTCCCAGGCCTTTCTGGCCCGCATTTTGTCGTTGTAGGTGTTAACGGCCCGGCGAAAATCCGCGACAAATGTCCAGTTGTTGGCGTACGTCCGGTCGCGCATGAACGCCGTTTGCTGAGTAATTAAGTCGCGATGCTCGGGTTTAACGGACTGCACTAAGACGGTGTTGGTTAGTCGAAACTCACCAACCGTTAGGGTAACCAACCAGAACACGAACCCTACCAAGAACAGGGATAAACCAAGCCGTTGTAAGCGTACTATCATACCGAAAGGAAGTTTTCAAAAAACGCAGCGGGGCAGAAGATTAATGTATTCGTCAAAAAACGCTTAATTTTTGATCTTCTTTAAACCCAATTGCATTTTCCTGCTCTAATCATTGGTTAGATCCGGAAAAATCAATCCTTAATTTGTCAAAAGGGCGAAGTCACCAAATTACGTACCTTCCGTTAATTCATATTTGTCGTTAAACCGTATTGTACAAACGCCATGAAAACCATCTCCTACGAATCACTCAAGGCCGAACACGCTTGGATGATTGTTTCGGATCAGCTTCAGCAACGCAACAACCTGCTGGCGAAGGGCATCTCGCACATGGAACGCAGCCCAGCCGAGTTGCCGACGGCCAGCCGCCTGATGATTTTGCGGTATCACCTCAAGATGAGCCTGCGCCGACTGACGCAGGAAGCACGGCAACAAGCCCGCACCACTACGCCCGACCAACCGCTGCGTCAGCAGTGGCAACAGGTGCACCAACTGATGTTTCTCTTGCGGCAAATCGACAGCGAACTGGGGCAAGCGGCTATCGAAAACGATGCGTTTCGGTTTTGGCTGAATTCGCTCGACAACCGGGTTTACCGTTCATCGTTAGTGTACATGAATTAACGACGGGAGCTTTCGTATTTCGGTGTTCCCGTGCTGGTCGTTGGGTATTAGTCAAGCACCCAAACAGCAGAATTTGTAAACGCCTTACCGCCCAAAGTCGCGCGCCAGTTTACTAACCGTTTCGCTCGGCACGGTGTTCGACGTAATCAGCAGCCGGTGGCGGAAGGTTAGCGACTGACCGGCCAAAAGTTTGTGGTTCATGGCCGGGGCTTTGCCGCTCGACATGACGGACGGAGCCAGCGGGTTGGCCGCGAACAAACCGTAGCCGCGGGCGTGCCAGTACGTTGGGTAGCCCAGGTTTTGCGGGTGGTCCATCAGCACCACCGACACGTTCTCGCCGTTTATCTGCCCCGTTAGATTAACCCAGCCCGCACGCGTGCCCCAAACGGCGTCACCCTCGACGCCCTCACTGCTGTGGTAGCGACCGGTTACGCCTTCGTTGTTGAGCATGGGCACCTTCGTTGCCACGCCCTGCGCGTCGGTAAAAACTTCGGGTTTGGTCGACGGGTGTTCTAATTGACGGGCCAGCCGGACGGCAATCATCCCTTCTTTGTTATCCTTAAACACCACGTCCTGACCAACTGCCTTTAGCGTCGTCATGCGGTCGATGGTGCGGCTGCCGGCTTTTGCGCCGAACTGATACGTCGTTTCTTCCCGAAGCATCACCTTACCGTCTTTGTCGAGCCAATCGGCCGTCACGACCAACTCGGCCTGCTCCTTACCGCTTTTCATGGACTTGACGCCGGTGTGCACAATGGTTCCGAACGGACCTTTGTGCTCGGGGCCAATGTCGGTAGAATTATTCCAGAAGTCGTGGCCGTTCACGTCGCCGTAGTTTAGCCACATACCGACGTGGTGCGGGTGATCGACGCGTTCGCCGGGCCGGGGATCGAACGGCCACCCGCGCGTAATGGGATTACCGCCCGCCGTTAGAATAGGGTACAGCACGGGCTTTTTCAAGACGGTCGGGCCGGGATAAAAATAAGCAGTAAACGGCTTACCATCCACCGTGACGTTTACGCGCTTGTTGGCCTGATCGGGCGTAACCTGAATTTGGTTCTGAGCTTGGGCAAACGTGGTGAAGGCCACCAGCAAGCCGCTAAGAAGGTAGTGACGCATTTGACAACGAGTTGATCGGATTTAAAGAAATCTACGCAGGGGGCACGAAACAAACCGCCCCAGCGTGTAAAGCCAGGGCGGTTGAAATGCTACTTCCTGGAATTGCGTCGACGCGGCTTACCGACCCAACAAAATCTTGTTGGTGACTTCCTGATCGACGGTGATGTAGCCTGGATAATTGATGGCTTTGTTACCCAGCGCCAAGGTCGGTTTGATCTTGATGGTCAATTTCGACGGTTTCGTATCGGCGTTGCCAGACAAGTTCTGCACCAACTGCGTAAACGCGTCGCGCGTTTTGGGGTCGGTAAAAAGCTGGTAGGCGTTGGCGTTAATGCGCACCGGTACGGTCGTCCGGCCACCACCGGGCTGCACCTCGATGCGCTGGTTCAAGAAGCCGGTAAACAATTCCTGACCAGCCAGTATAATGCGGTATTCCAACTGGTTGATGCCCGCCAGTTTGTTGGTCGGGTTGGTAATATCGAGGTTGATGCGGGCGTCTAAGGGCACATTGCGGGTTAACAGACCGGCCGCCAAACGCGGGAACCGGGCCGGGTTGATGTCTTCAATCTTGCGAAACTGCCGAATGTCGGTTCCCGCCAGATAAACGCTATCGGCCGAAGCGATGGCGTAGCGGCAATCGCCCAGCGCTTTCGCCTGCGCAAGCTGTTGATTCACGCTGCACCGACTGAAGAGCAGCGGCAAGGTCGCCAAAAGCAAAACAAATATTTTTTTCATGGTCTTCTCCAAAATCGTTTTCTGATAAACGTCAGACAGGGGGCGGGCGGTTTGGTTTAATTCGGACTGACTTCGTTTCTGCCTTACTACCCCAGCCGATTTGCCTTCCACTGACTCGCGGTCCGGCGCTCTGCTTGCGTCGTCACCGGCCCGGTACCGCCGGTCGTTGTCGGCTTGTGATTGGCCAGCAACCAAGCGGCCAGTACGGCCGCCAAATCAGCCTCGGTTGCGTCCGGCTCCGGCGTCAGGAGGCTTGGGCTAAAGTAGTTCGCGACGAAACCCGTATCGAACTGACCAGAGCGGAAGGCGGGGTGTTCCATCACGAAGCGGCCGAAGGGTAGCGTTGTCTGAACGCCCGAAATTTGGTATTCGTCGATGGCGCGAATCATTTTCTGGATGGCTTCTTCCCGGCTGTCGCCAAAGGTGATGAGCTTGGCAATCATCGGATCGTAATAAATCGGGATGCTCATACCCTGTTCAAAGCCGTCGTCCACGCGGACGCCGTTACCCTGCGGCCGAACGTAGGTATCGAGCGTGCCCACGTCGGGCAGAAAATTGTTGGCCGGGTCTTCGGCGTACACCCGCACCTCCACGGCGTGCCCTTTTATTTGCAAGTCTTCCTGTTTTATCGTTAGCGGTTTGCCTTCGGCGATGTAAATCATCTGCTTCACCAAATCCACACCCGTAATTTGCTCGGTAACGGGGTGCTCGACTTGCAGGCGCGTGTTCATTTCCAGGAAGTAGAAATCGAGTTTGTCGTTGACAATGAACTCGACCGTTCCCGCTCCGTAGTAGCCGCAGGCGCGGGCCACGTCGACGGCCGCCTGCCCCATGGCGTCGCGGATTTCGGGCGTCAGAATGGCCGAGGGCGCTTCTTCGACTACTTTCTGGTGGCGTCGCTGCACGGAGCATTCGCGCTCAAAAAGGTGAATAACGTTGCCGTGCTGATCACCCAACACCTGAATTTCGACGTGGCGGGGCGAGGTAACGTACTTCTCGATAAACACCGACCCGTCGCCGAAGGCCGACAAGGCTTCGCTCACCGCCCGGTCCATCTGCTCGTCGAACTCGGCCTCGTTTTGAACAACGCGCATGCCTTTGCCGCCCCCGCCCGCCGAAGCTTTGATAAGCACCGGGTAACCAATCTGCACCGAAATGGCTTTCGCTTCCGCCCGATCCGTGATGGCGCTGGGCGTGCCGGGCACCATCGGGATGTCGTAGCCGGCGACGGCGGCTTTGGCGGCTAATTTACTGCCCATAATCTTGATGCTTTCGGGCGACGGACCGACAAAGATCAGCCCGGCGTCGCGCACCATCCGGGCGAACTGGGCATTCTCGGACAGAAAGCCGTATCCGGGATGAATCGCGTCGACGTTACGTTGCTTACAAACAGCAATGATACCGTCGGCTCTCAGATACGATTCGGCCGACGGCGCGGGACCGACGCAAACGGCTTCGTCGGCGTAGCGAACGTGCAGGGCGTTGCGGTCGGCCTCCGAATAAATAGCGACGGTTTGAATGCCCATTTCGCGGGCCGTTCGCATAACGCGCAAGGCAATTTCGCCCCGGTTCGCGACGAGAAGTTTTTTTATCGGCATAAAGTCGTTCATGTCGTCGTTCGTGGTTGGGTAATCCATGAACTACCAACCAATGACCAATATTACGAGTTTGTCACAAAACGCGGGTAAAATTGAATTTTGGGGACGAGTTGGCGCTACCAAAAGTTCAACGTATTTTTGCACTTAACGCGTAAATAACAAGGGTTTAGCCCATAAAACGACAGGCAAAAGTGGATTTATTTGAGAAACTGCGCACTAATCTGGGACCCATCGGTTCGTCGGCTCGGGAATACAACGGCCACCACTACTTCGCATTTCCCAAACTCGAAGGCGAGCTTGGGCCGCACATGCGCTTCCAGGGCAAAGATGTCTTGAACTGGAGCCTAAACAACTACCTCGGTTTAGCCAATCATCCCGACGTTCGGCAGGCCGACGCCGAGGCCACCGAGCAGTGGGGACTGGCTTACCCGATGGGTGCCCGGATGATGTCGGGCAACTCGGACCTCCACGAGCAGTTTGAGCGCGAACTGGCCGACTTCGTTGGCAAAGAAGATGCGTTTCTGCTTAATTACGGGTACCAGGGCGTGATGTCGGCCATCGAAGCCGTGGTCGATCACCGCGACGTGATTGTCTACGACGCCGAATGCCACGCCTGCCTGATTGATGGCATCCGGCTGCACAAAGCCAAGTTGGGCGAATATTACAAATTTAACCACAACGACATGGCCAGTTTGGAGAAGAACCTGCAACGGGCCACCAAGAAAGCGGCCGAGAAAGGCGGGGGCATTCTGGTCATCACCGAAGGCGTTTTTGGCATGTCAGGCAAAGTGGGCAGCTTAGACCAAATCGTTGCCCTTAAAGAACAGTACAACTTCCGGCTGCTGGTCGACGACGCGCACGGCTTCGGTACGATGGGGTCAACCGGCGCGGGCGTCGGCGAGATGCAGGGCTGCCAAGACGGCATCGACCTGTACTTCTCAACGTTTGCCAAGTCGATGGCGGCCATTGGGGCGTTCATTGCGGCCGATCACGACGTCATTATGTACCTCAAATACAACATGCGGTCGCAGACCTACGCCAAGGCCCTGCCCATGCCTTACGTGGTGGGTGGACTGAAGCGGCTGGCCATGATTCGCAACTCATCGGAGTACCGCGACAAGCTGTGGACCAACGTCCGGGCGTTGCAGAGCGGCCTGCGGGAACGCGGCTTCAACATTGGCGACACGCAGTCGCCCGTGACGCCGGTTCTCCTTCAGAATCTGAAGGGTGGCATTCCCGAAATAGCCGGTCTGATTCGTGATCTACGCGAAAACTTCGGCATCTTCTGCTCGGTGGTTGTGTATCCAGTTGTACCTAAAGATGTTATCATGTTGCGGATCATTCCGACGGCTGCGCACACGCTTGATGACGTGCAGTTTACGCTCGAAGCGTTCTCGGCGATTGCGGAAAAGCTGAAACAAGGCCTCTACGTAGCTGAAATGGCCCAAACGGACCCGCAAACGGTCGAAATGTCGGCTGAAGCGGCTACTGAATAAGGTTTTGTCAAAAAAGTTGCATTTTTCGTCTATTTTTTTGGCCTGCCTATTGCGCTGTATGGTAGAATGACTAAATTTCAGCCGAAAACCGCGTTTTTAGCGGAATTTGGGCATTTTCACACTTAAACCCCATACGTTTACTATGGCACGCTTCGACGAAGTAAAGAACCTGATTATGTCGCTGGAAGGTGATTTTGAGAAGTTCTACGACAAGAACAATCAGGCCGCCGGTACCCGTGTTCGCAAAGGCATGCAGGATTTAAAGACGTTGGCTCAGGAGATCCGCTCGGAAGTTCAGAATACAAAGAACAAAGCCGAAAAAGAGTAGGCAGGCAACGGACCAACCGTACTGCTTAAACTCCCCCGTTGGTACAATAGCTGACGGGGGAGTTTGTGTTTCCAATCGTTAGATCTTGTCCCGGTGCATGAGCGTGGCCGTGCCGCGCGTAGTGACCTTACCCGTCTGCCTATCGCGAATCTCACCCAGGATTTCGGCAGTGTGTTTGTCGGGGTTGATGGTTTTAACCGTGAACAGGGCCTCGTAATCGGTGTCGACGAACATCGGGCGCAGAAACTCCAACGTTTGCGCTAAGTAAACCGAGCCGTAGCCGGGAAACTCCGTACCCAGCACCTTCGTAAAGACGCTGGCTCCCAGCATCCCGTGGATAATGGGTCGTTTAAAGGGTGTCGTGGTCGCAAATTCGGCATCGAGGTGAAGCGGGTTGTTGTCGCCCGTGACGCGGGCAAAGTCAATAACGTCGGCTTGCGAAAACCGGAAGGCGTAGCGGTGAACGGCATCAAGAGCAAAGTCCATGTAGGCGACCGATAAGGTTAAATTGGCATAGGCTGTAAAGCTAAAGCCGCTCCAAAGTTATTCACCGTTTATCGTCTCTCCGCACGGGCAGCCCCAATTCATTCTTACCTTCGTGGCTGTTATGCTGAAGAGTTTATTCTCGCTGGGCGCGTCGTCCGCCCAGCGCGTGTTTGGCTTAGACCTGATGCGGGCGGCTGCCATTCTGATTGTCGTCGACGCCCACGCAACCATTGCCCTGAAAAATTACTACGCGGGTGCGTTCTGGCACCACCTGCTGCCCGACGGCGTTGAGCTGTTTTTTGTCCTGAGCGGTTTTCTCATTGGTGGCATCCTTATCCGAACCTACGAGAAGGAAGGTCGTTTCGACGGCCGTTTGCTCCTCAACTTCTGGACGCGCCGGTGGTTTCGGACCTTACCCAACTATTATCTCGTCCTGCTGGGTCTGATCGTGTTCACGCTCCTACGAGCCTGGCGGAGCGGCTTACCGCACACCTTACCCCCTACTGGAACGCTGGCCACGTACTTTGTTTTTGGACAAAACTTCGCCCGCGACGTTTCCCCCTTCTTTCCCGAAACTTGGAGTTTGGCTATTGAAGAATGGTCGTATCTGACGCTGCCGTAGCCGCTTATGGTCATGCACACGCTGCTGCCCGCTCGTTGGCCGCGTCGGCGGATCGTGCTGACGACTATCCTGCTGGTCATTGTTGGCACCAACGCGTTCCGGCTGATTAGTGCGTGGCAAGTGCCCATCGGCGAAGGCGAATTAGGCTACCGCGGCATCGTGCTGACGCGCTTGGATGCCATCGCCTACGGCGTACTGGCCGCTTACGCCAAACAGTATTACCCGCTTGGGTGGACCAACCCGGCCGTTCGCCGACGGCTCTTAGTTATCGGGTTGATCTTAACAATCTTGACCGCGTTGTCCGCTTCGATCGTTGTCTTGCCGTACTACGTCGACGCGGGCGTCTATCCGGCGTATGTGTTCTACAAACGAACCCTTTATTTTTTGATTATTGGTTTAAGTATGAGCTTATTAATGCCGTACATGGATGGTTGGAGAGCAGCCACGGGCGTCTGGACCCGGTTTGGCATTGCCCGTATCGTCACGCACATCAGCCTGATTTCGTACTCCATGTATTTGCTTAACTTAACGCCTATCATGCTCACCGTCGTCGAGCGCGTTCCCACCACATCGTTCGCCGTTGGCTGGGGCAAAGTGGGGCTGTTTTGGGCGCTGGTCTTGGTCTTGTCAACGCTGCTGTTTAAGTTTTTCGAGCGGCCCGTTACCGAACTGCGCGACCGGTTATCGGCCAAGGAACCGTCGCCGTTGGGTAAAGAGCAGACAAGCGAAACCGGCACGCCAGCCCGCGTGAACGAGTGAGCGCGGCTGTCAGCGGCTTATTAGCTGCTGTGGTCGCTGACAATCACCCATCGTTTCTTGATTTTGTGCCACAGCAAGGTGAAATGACCACCGGCGTCGCCAACTTTGGGCCTCGTTAGGTGCCAGCGACCAATCACATACGCGACGTTCGGACTGGGAAAGTCCATCTGCAGAATGTCGAATTTAAGCGTACCCATCGACGCCCGGTCGGGATACCGTTTTTTGTAGTTAGCGAGCGTTGCCTGGTAGCCGTAGGTGATGCCCGCCTTGCCAACGAAGGTCAGCGAGTCCGACGGCCAGTAGCCGTTCATGAACTTATCGACGCGGCCCGCGTTCCAGTCTTCGGTTTGTCGTTTGAGAATGAGCAGAATGGCCCGCCGGTCAGCAGCCGCCCGGTCGGTCGACACAGGAGGAGTGGTTAACTGCCCCAGCGCGGGCAGAACAAACGAACCAAGCAGAAGCGTAAGAAAAAAGTCTCTCATAGTAGCTCAAAATTTGTTAAGACAACAATAAACCCTACCTACCGGATAAGCATCTATAAAGTGCCAACATGAATAAAATCCGAAAGTTTTACAACGCGTATAAGCCGTATATTTTCTCCGACGGCTGGTACTACGTGTTTATCATTGTCTTCATCATCATTCTATTTATCTTTTTCTCCTGAGTGGCGGCAACGGACATTTTGGCCATCATCAACCCGTTGTCGGGTACGGTGCCGGTGGCCCAAAAAGAAACAGTAGGTGAGGTTTTTCGGCAACGAGCTACCGCATTAGGGTATACGCCCGAAATCGCATTTACCAAACACGCCGGCCACGCCACCGAATTAGCCACCAACGCCGTTGAGCGCGGAATTGGCCGGGTTTTGGCCATTGGGGGCGACGGCACGATCAACGAAACGGCGCGGGCGCTGCGCCGGACGGCAACGGCTTTAGGCATTGTGCCGGTTGGGTCGGGTAACGGCCTGGCGCGGCACCTGGGTCTGCCCTTGAAGCCGATTCGGGCCATCGAACGGGCGCTGGCCGGCCGGCCGGTGGTAATCGACAGCGGGGAAATTAACGAGCACCCGTTCTTCTGCACCGCCGGACTGGGCTTCGAGGCTTACGTGGCGCATCTGTTTGCCCAGCAGGCGGTGCGGGGCCTACCAACGTACCTGCGCACGGCGTTCCGGGCGTTCTGGGCTTACCGCCCGAACCGGTACGAATTGAATGAGGAAGGCGAAATGGAGTTGTTTTCGCTGACCTTCGCCAACGCTGGGCAGTTTGGCAACGGAGCGTGGATGGCCCCCAAGGCCAACATTGCCGACGGCCGGCTGGACCAATGCGAGCTACGACCGTTTCCGGCGCAGATGACGGGGTTGTTAACGTGGCGGCTGTTCAGCAAAACCCTCGATCGCTCGGCTTTTTACCGGGGCAGTTCCATCACAAAAGCGGTTGTCAAGACCAACGGTCCGCTGCTGATTCATGCCGACGGCGAGCCACTGATTTTGCCAACGGGACGGGCCGAGGTGCGGGTGCTGCCGGGCAGTTTGCTGGTATTGTTGTAAAGGCAGCCAACGAATCAGGAAACAGGCTGTTTCTCGTCTTTGATCGTTCTTAACCTTACGCTGAACGACTGGGTGTTGCTGGAGCATTCTGACAGATTCAGGGCCGTTTAGATTCTCCTCAACACCGCTCATTGTTCTATAGCTTTCATCAGCGTTTTAGTTTATCGAGTCAAACGGGTACGGTGGGTGATTCATACGTTAAATTACACGAAGAACCCCGATATTTGCCCCCTCAAAACCAACTCCATCGGCGGACCTTTACGTGTCCGGCGTCTTCTGTCTAATGTCCCAATCCAAAGTTGTACTTGCCTTTAGCGGAGGTTTGGATACCTCTTTCTGCGTTAAATACTTGTCCGAAGACCGCGGCATGGAAGTCTATTCCGTGCTGGTCGATACGGGCGGCTTCTCGGATGCCGAACTCCGGACGATTGAGGAACGGGCTTATTCGCTGGGCGTCAAGTCGCACGTAACGGTTTCAAAAACCGATGCTTATTACCAGCAGTGTCTGAAGTATCTGATCTTCGGTAACGTGCTAAAAAACAATACGTATCCGCTCTGCGTGAGTGCCGAACGCATCTTTCAGGCGATTGCCGCGGCTGAATACGCACAGCAGATCGGCGCATCGGCCATTGCCCACGGCAGCACCGGCGCGGGCAACGACCAAGTGCGCTTCGACATGGCGTTTCGGATTATTATTCCCGACGCCGAAATCATCACGCCTATCCGCGACCTGCGGCTCGCGCGCGAGGCCGAAATCGAGTACCTCAAAAGCAAAGGTGTGGAGCAGGAATGGCACAAAGCGGCTTACTCAATCAACAAAGGCTTGTGGGGCACCTCAGTGGGCGGCAAAGAAACGCTGACTTCCGACCAGTTCTTGCCCGAATCGGCCTGGCCCACCCCCGTCACCAAGACCGAGCCGGAACAGATTACGCTGACGTTTGAGCAAGGTGAGATTAAGTCCGTGGGCGACGAGCGGTTCGACAATCCCGTCGACGCCATTCGCAGACTAACTGAACTGGCCGGACCGTTCGGCATTGGGCGCGACATTCACGTCGGCGACACCATTATTGGCATCAAAGGCCGAGTAGGTTTTGAAGCCCCCGCCCCGCTGATTTTACTGAAGGCACACCATACGCTTGAAAAGCACGTGCTGGCCAAGTGGCAACTGTACTGGAAAGATCAATTAGCGAACTGGTACGGCACGATGCTCCACGAAGGGCAATTTATGGACCCCGTCATGCGCAACATCGAAACGTTCCTGACCGACACGCAGACGCACGTATCGGGCCGGGTGCACGTGCTGCTGGCCCCCTACCGCTTCCAAGTGCTCGGCATTGAGTCGAAGTACGACCTGATGGCCCCCGTATTTGGTTCCTACGGCGAGATGAACAACGCCTGGACCGGCGACGACGTGCGCGGCTTCTCGCGGGTGGCGTCTAATCAGGTGATGATTTACGAAAAAATTAAGGAATTAGGAGCGAGAAGCGAGGAGTGAGAAGAACTGTTCACCGGACGAATTCTGGCTTCCAACTCCACACTCCTCAAACTGTGAACGTAATTCTTGACGCCAGCCCGCTGGGCATCGGGTTTTACCACCGACAGGCCCGCACCGGTATCAGCCGCGTGATTGAGCAGTTGATGATGGGGCTGAGCCGGGCCGAAGACGTAACGCTGTCGCTGGCGGCCCCAACGCACTTACCCGAAACCATGCGTTACGTGGTTCAGGCGCTCGGTCCGGCGGCTCCGCCGTTCGTCAACAGCCCCGGCGAGCAGACCGTCGCTCGGTTGGAGAACGCGCTGCTCCGTCCGTTCGCACCAACGAGTACGCCGACTAAAGCCATTCGGCAACTGACTTACCAAACGCGTCGGGTACTGAACCGCGAACACGCCCGCTTTGATTTGAGTCGCCTGCCGGCCAGAGCCGTTTATCACACGCCGTTTTTTCCGGCTCCTGATGCCATTCGACAAGGTCGGCCAATGCCCCTGCTGCAAAGCATTAACGATTTGATTCCTATCGTGCATCCAGAGTGGTTCACGGCCGGTGAGCAGACTGTGCGGCAAGTCCTGGCGACGCTGCCGCCCGACGCTTGGGTAACGACCATTTCGCAGGCGACCAAAGACGATTTTTGTAACTACACCGGTTTTGATCCGGCCCGCGTCGTTCCCATCCGGCTGGCGGCCTCGCCCAGCCTGTTCTATCCGGTCGTTGACCCCGACCGCCTGCGGACGGTTGGGCAGCGGTACGGCGTGGGCGACGCGCCGTACTTGTTGAGTATTGCCACGCTGGAGCCGCGCAAAAACATTGCCCACCTGATTCGTTGCTTCGGCGAACTGGTCGAAAGCCGGCAGTTGCCCGCCGACGTGCGGTTAGTGTTGGTAGGCACAAAAGGCTGGAAATTCGACGAAATTATGGCGGAAGCGGGCCGGAGTGAAGCGCTCCGCGCGCGGTTAGTCCTTACCGGCTACGTACCCGATGAAGACCTGGCTCCTCTGTACAGTGGGGCAGTTGCTTTCGTGTTTCCGTCGTTGTACGAAGGGTTTGGTTTGCCGCCGTTGGAAGCCATGCAGTGCGGCCTGCCCGTGATTACGTCGAACGTTTCGTCATTGCCCGAGGTGGTCGGCGATGCCGCGCTGCTGGTGTCACCCACGGACGCCGATGCCTTGGCGCAGGCCATTCTGACAATTGTTAGCTCCACATCGGTGCGGGCCGAGTTAGCCACTAAAGCGGTAGAGCGGGCTAAGCTGTTTTCGTGGGACAAATTCATCAGCGAACACGTTGCGTTGTATAACCGTATTTTAGAACAGAGTTAACCGGAGGAGTTCGGCTTTCGGTAACCGGGTTAACGAAACATCATGACCATTAACGTGGGTATCATTGGCGGAGCGGGCTACACGGGTGGCGAACTGCTACGGATCTTGCTGAATCACCCGTTCGTAACCATTGCGTTCGTGCACAGCAATAGCCAAGCGGGTAAACCCGTCTGGACGACGCACACGGACCTGCTGGGCGACACCGACCTAACCTTTACGGGTGTTGACGTGGCCGACTTACTGGCACAAGACGGCTTAGACGCTCTATTTCTGTGTTCGGGTCACGGCGCGTCGGCCCAGTTTATGGCCGCACACGAGGTATCGGACGACATTACGGTGATCGACCTCAGCGCCGACTTTCGGAGCGAGCAGAGCGATTTTGTGTATGGATTACCCGAACTGCAACGCGAGCGCATTCAGGAAGCGACCCGTATTGCCAACCCCGGCTGTTTTGCCACCAGTATTCAGTTGACGCTGCTGCCGTTGGCCAAAGCCGGGAAGCTAACGGAGACCGTACACGTCAGCGCTATTACGGGTAGCACCGGCGCGGGGCAGGCGCTCGTGCCGACGACGGGTTTCACCTGGCGCAACAACAACGTGTCGATCTACAAAGCCTTTACGCACCAGCACTTAGCCGAAATTCGGCAGAGCCTAACTACGCTTGACCCGGATTTTAGCCACGCGATTAACTTCGTGCCCTACCGGGGCGACTTTACGCGCGGCATCATGGCCAACGTTTACACCTCCTTCGCCGGAACGCGCGAAGACGCTGTTCGGATGTACACGGATTATTATGAGAGCCATCCGTTTACGCATGTCAGCGACGCGCCGGTGGACGTCAAGCAGGTTGTGAATACCAACAAGTGCCTACTGCATCTGGAAGTGCACGACGGCGAGCGGGGTGCCGCCCAACTGCTCATCACGAGCGTAATCGACAACCTGACCAAAGGCGCGTCCGGTCAGGCCGTGCAGAACATGAACTTAGTGTTTGGCTTGCCCGAGGATACCGGCCTGCGGCTGAAGGCGGTGGCGTTTTAAGGAGAAAAGTTGTCTAATAGTGTGTAAGACAGAAAGTAGTTTTGTCTTACAAAGTGTCTTATTTCACGCAACACCGATTAGACAACAACACGTACAACCCCTCAAAGTAAAGAACTATGAAATTTACCTGCATTCTACGGGTACTATTGCTGATAGGTGGTGCAGCAAGCTGTACGCAATCAAACCAAATTGACCTAATGCCACGCGGACCTCTTGATGGTGTTTGGGCTGGTGTTATCGACACCAAAGAAATCGGCAAGTGCAATTGGCCGGGTTGGTATCCAGGGAAAAGTGAAGTACAAATTAGATTCACAGTTGCTAATGCGAAGGTCACGGCTTCGTTTAGCCAGTCAGGTAATTCAAACACAGAATTGGCGGGCAGTTTTGACGGCGACACCGTTAAATTGATGCAAGCCCGTAGTGTGTACTGTGATGGAGGAATGTCCCAGCGCACTTACCTAAGTCGGTACAAGGGTATACTTGAAGGCAATATTCTATCTATGACAAGTATTGATACACTCTGCCCAACGCAAGGTTGCATTAGTCAGCGGACTATAACATTGAGACGGTACTGACTGCACTATAGCAATCATACCATCTGATATATTTGCACTTACATAATTTTTTCGATTATCAATTCCAATGATCCTTTATCCAACGGATTAGACTCGTCTAAATGAAAGTGCGTACCTGGATTGACTGCATCTTGAGCTAAATTGAGCAAATGATTCGCCAAAGAACGCGTTCTCAATACCCGTACCACTCACCCCACCACGCCTGCAAATTCCGACGAATCTCCGCTTCGCGGGCGTTTTGGCCGGGTTCATAGAGCTTGTGCCCTTTCAGGTCATCGGGTAGAAAATTCTGCTGAGCAAAGTTGCCTTCGTGCGCGTGGGCGTACTGGTAGTCTTTCCCGTAGCCAATCTGCTTCATCAATTTGGTTGGGGCGTTGCGCAGGTGCAGCGGCACGGGCAGGTGGGCGGTTCGCTCGGCCAAGGCAATGGCGTCGTCAATCGCGACGTAACTCGCATTGCTCTTGGGCGAAGTCGCCAAGTACACGGCCACCTGCGAAAGGACAATTCGGCCTTCGGGCATACCAATCGCCTTGATGGCCTGCACCGCTTCCGACGCAATAATCATCGCCGTAGGGTTGGCATTACCAATATCCTCCGAGGCCAGAATGAGCATTCGCCGGGCAATGAATACCGGGTCTTCGCCCGCGATGATCATCCGGGCCATCCAGTAGAGGGCCGCGTTGGGGTCGGAGCCGCGCAGGGACTTGATGAACGCCGAAATAATGTCGTAGTGCTGCTCACCCGATTTGTCGTAGCGGGCAATGTTTTGCTGCGCAACGGTCGTAACGCCCTCGTCGGTGATGACCAATGGCTCAGCCGCCACGTGCGCCGACGCGACTAATTCCAGCAAGTTGAGCAGCTTTCGCCCGTCGCCCCCCGACAACCGCAGCAGGGCGTCGTAGGACGCGACGGTGATACGCTTCGACCTTAAAAATGCGTCCTGCGCAATGGCCCGGTCCACGAGCTGAATTAGCTCGTCGCGGCTGAGGACTTCGAGAATGTACACCTGGCAGCGCGACAGCAAGGCACTGTTTACTTCAAACGACGGATTTTCGGTGGTAGCACCGATGAGCGTAATCTGACCTTTCTCAACGGCCCCGAGCAAAGCATCCTGCTGACCTTTGTTAAAGCGGTGAATCTCATCAATGAATACTACGGGCGGAAACAGACCCGAAGGGCGGCTCAGTACGTCGCGAATCTCCTTGACGCCCGCATGAATGGCACTCAGGGCCACGAACGGTCGGTTGACGGCTTCGGCCAGCAGGAGCGCCAGGGTCGTTTTGCCCACGCCGGGCGGTCCCCACAGAATCATCGACGGCAGACGCCCCGCATCGACCGCCCGGCGCAGCGCCCCCATTGGGCCGATGAGTTTGCGTTGGCCAATGACTTCATCGAGCGTGCGCGGGCGAACCCGTTCGGGTAAGGGTGTTGCGTCGGTATGCATAGGTTAACGTTACGTTCGGCGAAATTACCCGAACCGGACGGGCTTCGCAACCGGCATGCGTCACCGGACCGTCGGCCGCCACAACAGAAAGCCCCAACGCTGCACGGCGTCGGGGCTTTGATCGAGTTTAGGAATAGGCAGGGTTAAAGCGAGACGGTTTCGGGCGTAACGTAACGTTTGAGATTGCTCATCGCCCCGAAAATCAGGTTATAGACCGATTGAATATTGATCTGCATTAGGCTCGAAATCTCTTCGTTGCTCATATTATGAAAATAGCGAAGATGAACGGCTTCGCGCTGCCGACGGGGCAGTTTGTCGAGGGCCTGGTGCAAACAATCGTTCAGGT
>CAXUEB010000008.1:33263-33945 GCA_964249775.1 uncultured Spirosoma sp. | reverse complement strand
GTCGGTGCCGAACGAAGCCGCCCTCCGGTACGTAACGCTGACGCTCGACCGCATGGCGCTGGGCGGCATCTACGACCAACTCGGCGGGGGCTTTGCCCGCTACTCAACCGATGCCGACTGGTTCGCGCCCCACTTCGAGAAGATGCTGTACGACAACGGTCAACTGCTAACGCTTTACGCCGAAGCCTACAGTTTGACCAAACGGCCGTTGTACAAACACGTGGTTTACCAGACGATTGCCTTTGCCCAGCGCGAACTGCTCAGCCCCGAAGGCGGGTTTTACTCCGCGCTCGACGCCGACAGTGAAGGCGTGGAAGGCAAGTTTTACACGTTTACCACCCCGGAACTGCGGGACGCGTTGGGCGAAGAGTATGACTGGTTCGCGGACCTTTACAACCTGACCAACGCGGGCAACTGGGAACATGGAAGGAATATCCTGCACCGCACGGAGTCCGACGAGTCGTTCGCCGAACGCATGGGCTGGTCGCTCGATGACCTGAACGTGCGGTTAGACGCCACGCACACCCGGCTGCTGCGGGTCCGCAACGAGCGCGTCCGGCCGGGTTTAGACGACAAGGTTCTGTGCTCGTGGAACGGGCTAATGCTGAAAGGGTTGGTGACGGCTTACCGTGTTTTTGGCGAACCAGAATTTTTGACCTTGGCGCTCCGGCTGGCGTTCTTC
>CAXUEB010000008.1:32053-33253 GCA_964249775.1 uncultured Spirosoma sp. | reverse complement strand
TAAAACAGATGCGCGACAGCCGAAATGGACGGCTTTGGCATACGTACAAAAACGGAAGGGCGCGGCAAGCGGGTTTCTTGGACGACTACGCGGCCGTCATTGACGGCCTACTCGCGCTCTACCAAGCTACGTTTACCGAAAGCTGGCTAACGGAAGCCGATCAACTGATGCAGTACGTGCTGACCAACTTCACGGACCCAGACGCTGAATCCACAGGGGACGATTTGCTGTTCTTTACCGACACAAACGGCGAAGAACTCATCGCCCGGCGCAAGGAATTGTTCGACAACGTCATTCCGTCGTCGAACTCGATGATGGCCGAAAATCTGTACACGCTGAGTTTATTGCTGGAACGGCCCGACTACGCCGACCGTGCCGACCGGATGCTGGGGCGCGTGCAGCCGCTGGTCGAGAAAAACGCCGATTACCTGACCAATTGGGCTGCGCAGTACGCCCTGCGGGTACGCCCCACGGCCGAAATCGCTATCGTTGGCCCCGAAGCTGACCGGTTCCGGGCCGAGTTGGACGCGGAATTTTATCCCAACAAAGTGCTGTGCGGCACAACGGACAAGAGCAGCCTGCCGCTGCTCGACCGGCGCGGACCCATCAATGGGCAAACGGCTATTTACGTTTGCTACAACCGGGCGTGTCAGTTGCCCGTTACGAGCGTTGCCGAGGTGTGGCGACTGCTGCGGTAATACCACACAAAAAGGGCGTCTTCCGCACGGAAGACGCCCTTTTTGTGTGGATCGAACGTAAACGAATTAATGCTTGAGAATAAAAGCGGGGACACCGGCGAACTCACTGACCGCCGTCTGAATTGTCAGAGCCTTGTCGTGGGCCGGCGTACCGGCCGCGGCTACCCTGTAAAGCTTTCCTTGAACAATTGGGGGAATGATGTACGCATCCCGGTAGCCTGCTCGACGCAACCGGCGCTGTAGATTTATCGCGTTTCGTTTACTGGCAAAGCTGCCCGCGAAAATCGTGTACAGCGGACCCGTCCGGACCGGTTTCGCTGCAACAACCGGGGCCGTGGCAACCGGAGCGGGCTTACCGACCGGAGGCACCGCCGGTTTTGCCACAGCGGTCGGCGTGGAAGCAGGGGCTACGGGCTTAACGGCGACCGAGACTACCACCGGAGCCGGTGCGGCTGTCGCCGGTTTAACCGACTTAGCCGTCGGAAGCGCAACCGATTTCGGC
>CAXUEB010000008.1:30420-32043 GCA_964249775.1 uncultured Spirosoma sp. | reverse complement strand
GATTTCGGCTTGGCAACCGTAGAAGTCGCGCGCTCGGGAGTGAGAATCGGCAGGCGGAACAGGTTGGCCGGATTCAAGCTGCTTTGCAGCGGCTGACCGGGGTTGATAACCGAGAGATAACTGACGACGCCCAGCGAACCGACCAGCAGGGCGGCCGCGGCCACGCGCCAGTACGGGCGCGAACGGGGCATGGGCGTAAGCACGGCGTCGGACTCGTCGGGCAACCGCACCGGACCGAGGGTCGTGACGGGCCGCGCTTCGAGGGAAGGCTCCGCCACCGGTTCGTGGGCCACCAACTGCGTCGATAAAGCACTCATGCCGAACGCTTCGCCGAAGAAATTCTGGCGCAGACTTGGTTCAAACTGCAAGCGGCTTTCGTCGTTGCGCGTGAACGTACCAATGCCGTTAATCTCGAAACGACCCGTGCGCTCAACCTGCTGCTGAAGTACCCGCACGAACGCCCCGATGTGCCGCTGCGCCCCCTCGCGCGTCACCGGCTCGTGGAGCATGATGTAATTGGCCAGAATGCCGTCGTCCAAGCGCAGGGCTTCGTTGAAGGCCACCCGCCGGCGGGGGGGTAGATAGAGGCCACTCGATTCGGTAAACGTTGCCGCCTGGTAGTGCGTTAGAAAAGCCCCTAACTCCGGTACGACCACGCAGTCGTACTGATACAACAGTTTTTTGAGGTAGTCGGGTACAGCAGCCATGACAGAAACGGGGGATTAGAACGAATAACTGATTCCGCCGAGAAAGTTAAGCCCCTGCGATGGATAATACAAATAGCGCTGGTAGTTCTGCCCGAAGATATTATTCAGCGAAACGAAAGCCGCCACCTGACTGCCTAAGAAGTAATCAATTTTTACGTTGGCGTCGTAGATGGGTTTCAACGTGTAAGCTACATTGGTCACGAAATTCTTGTTGCGGATGCCCTGGTAAACGTACAGATCCGCCGTGACAAACAATTTTTTGTTGAGCGTGTACGAGTTGGTCCAGGTTCCGGCCACTTGCGGGCGACCCCAGGCGTCTTCGAGCCGGTCGAGGACGTAGCGGAACACGTCGGCCCGGAGCGTTGAGCGGAACTTATCTTTCTGCACGTAGCCGAGTTGGGCCGAGATGGTCAGCACGCGGGCCGCGCCCCCGTCGTAAAGCACGAAGAATTTAGAGGTGTCGGGAAAGGTGTTGTTGAAGGCCGAGAAGTTGCGGTAGCGGGCGTACGACACTTTACCCTCGTAAGAGAACCCCCCGCCCAGACCACCCTTCGAGCCGCCGTACAAATCGAGCGACTTAACGGTGTTAGCTAACACAATCTCCGGCGCAAGCCATTTATTCTCAGTCAGTAGCGAACGTAACGTATTACGGTTGATGTCGCCGTCGACGCCCGCGAAGAAGTGAATGTTGCCCGCGGGAACGACGTCAATGTCGACCACCGGAAAGCCCCGCGTACTGTTGATACCCTGCCGTTTGTCGGTTTCGTTGACGGCGTTGATCCCGGCCGTGACGGTAAACAAAGACGACGTATACTTAAACGTCGGTTTAACGCGGAATAGGTTGCGGTTGTCGGTGATGGCCCCGTCGGTGCGCTGCGTCACGGTCGTGGTCAGGTCGAACCGCGACCGGAACGAG
>CAXUEB010000008.1:20129-30410 GCA_964249775.1 uncultured Spirosoma sp. | reverse complement strand
TCACGTACGCGTCGGCCGCCACGAGCGCAAACACGTTGTCGGTGATGCCGAGCGAACCGGTAAAGTTGGTGGCCCAGTCGGTTTCGGCTGCGTTGTAGAGGTCGCGTAGGGACGTAATGCCGGTCCTGAGCGAGTAGTCGATGGCGTTTTCGGGATTGGCGTTTTCGATGCCGACCCGGAAGTTAACCGTGTTGAGTCGTTGCCGAATCTGCTCGCGGTCGAAGCCGGGGCGGGCCGCAAACTCCGGGCTGTAGCCATAGAAAAAATAGCCGTTGCGGTCGAAACCCAGGTCGGCCTGGAGCTTAAACGCACTGATCAGGTACTTGCCCGTCACCCGAAGCCGCGTATCGCTCTGCGCCGAGTTCCGTCCGTCGACCGGCCCGATAGCCGACGACAGGTGCCGCGCCGACGCTTCCAGCGATACGTCGGACAGGTTGTTCAACCCGACGAAGCCTTCCCCGAGAAACGAACTGTAATTACCGCCCCCCACTTTTACGTAGTTGTTGAACGCGGGCGTCTGATCGGCCTGACCGGTGCTTGGCGGCAGCACCGTCGTATTGATCCGCGGGTCGCCGACTTCCAGTTTCCGGTCGTCAAACTCGTAGGTCAGCTTGCGTTGCTCGGCCGAGGGCTTGACGGACGGCACCTTGTTGAACAGCCGGTTGGCCGGGGGCAACTCAATCCGCCGACTTTTCTCGACGGTAATTTCCTGGTTGTCAATTTCGCCTTCCTTCGCGGGGCGCGTCGGCTGCTGGGCAAAGAGGGTTGCCGAAAGAGAAAACAGGGTAAGGGTAAGCAGGGGACGTAAGGTCATCCGTTTAGTTTTTGGTCTCCAGGGCTGCCAGCTTTTGCTTGGCTTCGGCGATGATGGCTTGGTCGGAGGTGTTTTCGATGATGGAGTTCAAGACAGCTTTGGCCTGCGCCAGTTCGTCCTGCGCGACGTTGTTATCGGCGACGAGGATAAACGCCTTGCCTTTCCAATACTCAAACTGACCGAAATCTTCGTTGAACTTGAGCAGCAAGGCAATCGACTCCTTATGCTTTTTCTGCCGGTACAGGATGTCGCCGAGGTAAAACTGCGCTTCGGCCCCGTTTACGTCCTTGGCTAACGCAACTGTTTTTTCAAACTCGGTTTGCGCCGTCTTGTAATCAGCCTTGCCGAAGGCCACCTTACCGAGGGTCAACTGCGCCCGGTTCTGCGCGCCAGCCACCACGCTGCCGCCCGCTGCGACCTCGCGGGCAATGACCGCGGCCGAATCGGGCCTGTTAGCCGCTAAGTACGTATCCATCAAACCCAACTGCGCCGTTACCTGCGCGGCTTTATCGTCGGCCCGGCTCAGAATCAGCCGGTAGTTCCGAATGGCGCCGGGGTAGTTCTTGGCTTTGGTTTCAAGGTCAGCCGCCCGCGTCGCGGCCCGGACGAAGTAGGCCGACTGCCGGTCGGTTACGACCTGATTGTAGTAGCGCAGGGCATTTGTTGCGTCTCCGGTCAGCCGATACGACTCCGCCAGATAATACCGGGCTTCGGCCGCATTTGGGCTGTTGGGATACTCTTGTAAAAACGCCTGCAACGACTGGATGGCCTGCGGGTACTTCTCGTTGCCGTAAATATTTTTCGCGTTGTCGAACTGCACCCGTTCTACGTCCGTGCTGCCCGGATTGCTCTTTTTGTATTGCCCCAATACCTGCGAAAACTCTTCGGGCCGGCCGGCGTCGTTCAGGGTGTTCTGGATACCGAGCAACGCGCTCTGCGCCTGTTCAGAGTCGCCGTAATCGTCCAAGATGCGTTTGTAGTCGGCCACGGCGGGGTCGTACTGCTGGACGTTGCCGTAGGCGATGGCCCGCTTCAGGAGGGCGGCCGGCACGAGCGAACTGTTGGGTTTCTCGGTGATGACCCGCGTAAAGCCCCGGATGGCCGCCTGGTACTGACCCTTTTCAAAGTCCACGTTGGCCGTCTGGAACAACGACTCGTCGACGAAGCGCGAGTTGGGAAACTGCCGCTGCACCTGCTCGAACTGCGCCTTGGCTTCGGCGTCGCGGCCGACATAGCTCAGAATCACCGCTTTCTGGTAAGCCGCGTAATCTTTGTCGGGCGCGTTGCGAGCAATGGCCGGGTCGTAGTAGCGCATCGCGGTCTCGTCCTGCTTGGCCGCAAAGTACGCATCGGCCAGCCGGATGGTCGCGTCCAGCACCTGCGCCGGGTCTTCGTCCGATCCGCCCCGGCTCACGAAATCCCGGAAGTAGGGGAGGGCGCGGGGGTAGTCTTTTTTGTTGTAATAGGCGTAACCAAGGGCGTACAAGCTCTTGTCGGCGTAGGGCGAGCCGCTTTTCGACACGCTTTGGTAGAGCGGAATGGCTGTGTCGTACTGCTTGCCCGCCGAATAGGCTTCGGCCTTCCAAAATTGCGCGCCCTGCTGCAACTCGGTATCGATCGGAAACCGGAGCGACTTGTCGAGGTTGGCCACCGCCTGCGGGTAGCGTTCGGCGTTGAAATCACTCACGCCCTGGTTGTACGTCAGCCGCTGGTAGGTGCCGTTGATTTTGGGCGTCCGGCGTTTCAGTCCCTCGATGTAGGCGATGGCGGCCGGGTAATTGTTCGACGCAAAATAGGCTTCGCCGACGAGTTCGTTGGCTTCGTTCTCGAACTTGCTGTCGGGGTACTGCTTAATAAAGGCCGTCAGTTCCTTCACCGCGTCGGCTCCCTTGTTGAGGTCGAGTTGCAGCTTAGCGTGGTTGAAGCGGGCTTCTTCCTGAATGTCGCGGTTGAACGACAGCCGACCGGCCTGATCGAAGGCGTTGAGGGCGTAGGTCGGGTTCTGCGTTTGCAAGTAGCTGATGCCGAGCGTATGAGCCGCATATTGCGCAGTCGTGTCCTTGCCGCCCGCCAGCGATTTCAACTGCGTAATGGCGTCGGCGTATGCCCCCGTGCGGAACAGCGACTGCCCGTAGCGGAACCGCACCGTGCCGGGTGCCCGCGCACCGGTTACGTTGATATACTGCTTGTAGTACGGAATCGCCCGCGCGAACTGATTCTGTTGGTAATACACTTCGGCCGTGAACAGCGCGACCTCGTTCAAACCCGCGCCATTGTTCCGTTTAAGCAGCGGTTCGGTGTACGTCAGCAAATCATCGAACCGACGCTGGCGGTAGAGAGCCTGCGCAATCCAGTTCGGCACCTGATTCTGGTAGGTCGGGTTGGTTTCCACGCGCCGGAAATCGGCGACGGCTTCGTTGTAGTTGCGGTTCCGAAAGTTAATCACCCCGGCGTAGTACGACGCGGCCGGCGCGTCGGGCGAATTGGGGTCGGTTTTGACCTCGTTCAGTAGGGGCAGGGCGCGCTGCAAATCCTGCGTGTTGTAGTAGGCCACGGCCAACTGGTACTTGTAGGCTGTTTGCCGGGCACTGCTGCCGCCCTGCGCCACGGCCTTTTCCAGAAAACCGATTGACTTGGCGTAATCCTGCCGGGCGTAATAGTACCCACCCAAATCGCCGTACAACTGCCCGGCTTTGGGGTGTTCACTGTGGTTCTTGACGAAGCGGTCCACGAGTACTTCCGCGCCCGGCTCGTCGATGTACAGACTCGTCAGGGCCACGTAATACTCGGCTTCGACCGCATTCTGGTCGCTGGTGTTGAGCAGCGTCCGCGAACCGTCGCCCCGGCGGGGTTCGAGGTACTGGCGGAATTCGGCGCGGGCAGCCGCGTAGTTATTCTTCTCGAACAGTTCGAGGCCGTTGCGGTAGTGGTAATCGGGTTCCTGGTGACTCTGGGTGCGCTGGGCCTGGGCCGACAGCACCGTAAACAGCCCAACGATTAGCCAAAGGAGCCGCCGGTTGACGCGGAGCGACTGAGACTGACCGGGTTGGGTTTGAAATAGGGGCATGGGAAAAATCAACGGTTGTGAATGCTTGGAATGCGTCGTAGTTTCGCCGACAAATTGATAAAATTCCGGCTCAAATCTGGACAAAAAACGAAGGTATTTCGCTTTCCGTATGAAAAAAAACGCCCGGCTCTGGTATTTATTGACTATCTGGACCCTGCTTACCCTCTCTAAAACGTCGGCCAAACCGGCGCTGACCGACGACCCAACCGCCCCAACGCCCCAGATTACGTACGTGCTGTCGATGCCCGAGCCGCAAACCCACTACTTCGAGGTGGAGATGCAACTCCGCAACGTCGCTGCCGCGACGAACGGACGTAAAAATGGATACGTAGATATTAAAATGCCGGTCTGGACGCCGGGTTCGTATCTGATTCGGGAATACGCCAAAAACGTCGAAGCCTTTGTCGCCACCGTCGACGGGAAGACCGTGCCGAGCGAAAAGATACGGAAGAATGCCTGGCGGGTATCGACCGGGGCCGACAACCTGACCATCCGTTACCGGGTATACGCCAACGAACTAACCGTGCGCACGAGCTTCGTGGACATCGACCACGGCTACGTCACGCCCGCCGGCGTGTTTATGTACGTCGACGCGCTTCGGAATTTGCCGCACCGCGTCGTTATTCAACCCTACAAAGCCTGGAAGAACGTCGCGACGGGTTTACGTCCGGTTTCCAATCAGAGTTTTACATACGAAGCTGCTGACTACGATATTTTGGTCGATTCGCCGATTGAGATTGGCAACCACGAGACGTTCCGGTTTACGGCGTCCGGCCTTCCGCACACGGTGGCGATGTTCGGCGATGTGGAATACGACCAACCGCGCTTAGCCGCCGATTACAAGCGCGTCTGCGAAACGGCTGCGTCGGTGGTGGGCGAGCATCCCTGCCCCGATTATACGTTCATTGTCCACCACATTCCGCAGGCCGGGGGCGGGCTGGAACACCTCAACTCAACCACGCTGCAAACCACGCGTAACGCCTACGCCACCCAAACCAGCTACAAAGGCTTTCTGACGCTGGTGGCCCACGAGTATTTCCACCTCTGGAACGTCAAGCGCATCCGGCCCATCGCCTTGGGGCCGTTCGACTACGAGAACGAAAACTACACGCACCTGCTGTGGCTGTCGGAAGGCTGCACGTCGTTCTACGAAGATTACATCCTGCGCCGGGCCGGGTTTCACACGCCGGAACAGTACCTGACTATCGTGGGGAACGACATCACGGGCATTGAAAACCAGCCGGGCGTGCGGGTGCAGTCGGTGGCTGAATCAAGCTGGGACGCCTGGATCAAAGGCTACCGCCCGAACGAAAACTCGAACAACACGACCATTTCGTACTACAGCAAAGGCTCCGTGCTGGGTACGCTGCTGAACTTAGCGATCCTGGCGGGCAGTAACGGCCAACGCAGCATGGACGACTTGATGCGCTTGCTGTACCAGGAGTATTACAAAAAGCAAAAGCGCGGCTTTACGGACGAGGAGTTCCGGCGGGCGGCCGAGCAGGTGGCGGGCCGTAAACTCGACGATTTCTTTACCATCGGCGTCAACAGCGCCGAACCGATCAACTACAACGCGTATTTCGCGCCGGTGGGCTTGCAAGTGGTCAACGTCGCGGGCCGCACGGACGACGGCTTCTTAGGCGCGGGCGTGAGCGTTCAGGGCGGCAAAGCGATTATCTCCAGCGTTCGGCGCGGGTCGGCGGCCTACACCGACGGCCTGAACGTGGGCGACGAAGTCCTCTCGGTCGACAGCGTCCGCGTGGGCGACGACCTGTTGCGGCTCATCAGCGGCCGGCAGGTGGGCGAAACGCTCAACGTGCTGGTCAACCGGGCCGGCCTCGTCCGCCGAATTCCCGTTACGTTAACCCAAAACCCGCTCGTCAGCTACCGCTTAGAAGCTCTGCCCAACCAAACCCCCGAGCAGCGAGCGCTGTATAATCGGTGGTTGTACGTGAAGTAGACAAGAGACAGGGCCCGGCTGGTTGTCGGGCCTGTTTGCTTGATAAGAAGCTCTGACCACCGGTAGCATACTCATACTAAAACAGGTAACAGCACACCGGGCCTTATACTTTAATTAGGTGTGTTGGATAAACTGTCTTGTGTTAAGGAAACTATTCCCATAATTAGGGTTGACTCGAAAAAGTCTACCAACTAAAACGACACTTAAGCAGGAGCAAAAGCTGATAAGCGAATAATACATAATCATAGAATAAACTGCTAAAAGGGTGCATCGTCATTGGAAGGAGCATCTCTCCTAGACCATATTGTAATATCGTACCTAACAAAGTTGGTCTTCAATATAGCATTGATCAGTTCTTCTCTGTCAACTTCATTCCAAATAAACCTACCATAAGTTCGGTCTCTATACTCGTTTCTCTCAAGGAAAGATTCTATAATCTCTTCAATATTAGTTCTATCTAAAAACTTATAGTCGAAAAGCTCATTTATAAGATTGCATATTCGTGAAAGTATGATGTACTTAACCTGCCTTTTTGGGGTTAGCAAATTGATAAGCTTCACTAGATATGCATTGATTTCAGAGTTTTTTAATATGAAGAAATACTTATCGGAATTGATAGCAATTTGATTTATATCTAACGGAATTTCTAAATCTTCTAATTGAACAAAACACGTGTTAACTGATCTACGCCCATTTCCAAGTGGAATATGTTCCCAAATGTTACGTTTATTAATAGCCCACCGTAGGTCTAACCTTCTTTGTTCAGGAATAATTTTTATCGCATCTACCTGAAACCTTTGAAAAATCATTTCGTCAATAACGTTATAAGTGTTCAGACTGCATAACAGGTTGTTAATATGATCAATTTTAGCATCTTCATTCCCGAAAAGCGTACTCATCAACGATAGAGCAGAGGTATTAGAATTTTTAACTTCTTTGACTAATTGATCGGCTGATCTATAAGATGCACAATCCACTGTCCAATAATGATTATCTCGGATTAACATATCAAGATTAATTACTTCTCTTCTTATGTCTCTTTCAACTAGAATGAGGTTAGAAGTAGACAATGCTTTATCAAAAGCTTTTCTACTTTGTACTTTTGTCTCCTCACTATCATAGGGAGAACTAGTTTTAATGAACGTATTGAGTAAGTAATTCACTTCTCTTGCAGCCCAAGAAATTGAAAATCCATTTTTCCTCAAATTATTAAATTCTTCTTGAAAATGATCTAAATAAATCTCATAGGCAGTTTTAAATAAAGATTCACTTTCTTCCGTGAATTCAATATTGGACCTTGCAACATTAGTTTTTGGCGCATTAGTGCCTCTTGTATTAGCAAGAGCTAAAAAATTTCTACCAGTAAAGCCTGGCGTATTCGAATCAACCTTTATTCCCTCAACACATATACCAATAGAAGCGAAATCGTCATTATTTCGTTGTTTATATTCGAGAAAATTCCACTCTTTGAAATGATCAATATATTTTAACGCATATGCAAACTGTACCCCATTTTTATCATGTTGAACAACTTTTATCTTACCTTCACTTAAATCGTAACCAATATCTTCCAAATACTTAGATATTGCATCTGAAGGAGTGGAGTACCCTATTATGTCTTCTTTACCGTTATTATTCAATACTATTCTACATGAGGGGATTACTATCCATTTTCTTATTTCTTGTTCAATGTATGATAAATCCACATCCGATCTTACATACAGCTTTATGATAGTTCCATGATTTATAATTAATTCTTTTGTCTTAGCTGCTTCCAAGTATTTCAGTAGATACTTTCCGTGTACTTTTCTTATCTTCAATAATATAGCCTTTTCAGTATCTTCTGTTTTAGTTATAATATCAATGTCATCGGCTATAAGAAAACATGTCAAAAGGCCTATACCAAATCTGCTTATAGGTGAGAATTTAGGGTATTCCTTTCTGAAATTTTCATCTTGATACCTTGAAGATCCTACTTTGAGTAGATGGTTTTGTATTATTTCCATATCCATTCCTGTTCCATTGTCAGTAAAGGATAATATGCGATTAGCTAGGTCCCAATTAACTGTAATCTCTGGGTTATAATTTATCCCTTTATTCTGTAACTGATATTCTTTCAATCTAGATGCGTCAATAGCATTTTGTATTAACTCTCTTAACACAACTGCTTGATTATTATAAAGAGTGTGACCAACTAAAAGATCAAGTATTTTAGTTTGGTCTAATCTGAATTCAAATTGTCTTTTATCAAAATCTTTAGTCTGTATGTTAGAGTCGTCTATATATTTCCAAGGATACTCGTAATTTAAAGACAAAGTTTCATTAGCTACTTCATGAAATTTATGATTATTTTTTAATTCAGTATCAGCATAATTTAGATAAGATATTAAGCCAAAGAAACCATCTTCATTCTCGAATAAAGCGATTACTTCAAAAGTATCTTTTTCTAAATTATTATCAATTTTTCCATCTTTGTTCTTTTTGAATTGAGGTCTGACTTTTGTAACGGCTCTCTGTTTTGCCCATTCATCCTGGCTTATAGGATCGGCCGGATTAATCAGTCTGTATTCTACGGTCGGAGTTCTATCAGATGTTACGTGTAACAAATCAGCCGTCCTCAAAATAAGTGCAGCGTAGTGTAAATTAGCTTCTTCCCCTGGTGAAGAGCCGTAAGGTTGATTCAGCTGATATTTGTCTAAATTGTTTAAATCGGATAGATGGTGACTTTCGCACACATATGCTAAATCTCTTCTAAACATGTAACTGAGATTGCCTATCAAGATTTTTATTTCTCTCGCGACTCCGTTAGCAGTTTCAAAGTTTGGATTTTGCTCATCCAATATCCAATACTTTATTCGTTCCGGATGCGTTCTTCTTACTAATTCTTGATACATAAATCTGTCTCTTTCACCTGAATCTTTAATTGCAGCTATTTTGTCTCTAAAAGTGGTTCCATATAAACCTTTTTCAATCTCTTCTTTGAAAGTAGGAAAGCTAGACTTGTCTCTCTTATTAAATTCATCTTTAGTTACTAACATGCCTAAGTCATGAAAGTAAATAGAAAGAACAATCATCAACCAGTCTGCTGATGTCATTATATTCTGAGTCTTCTCTGGAATTATCCAATCTAAAGAACTTAGCATATAGTCAATATGGCTTATGTCATGCTTTGTATATTCATCAAATATCCCTACTCTACCAATTTGATTTAATATAAGTGAAAGCTGAGATTTAATGTGTAAAAGCTTAATACCTCTAAATGCAGTTAAATCTTCTGCCTTTACTGCCTCTTTCTCTGCTTTGCTTGATAGTGCAACATCACTCATATTCTCGTAATTTTTTGGTTAGTGATTGTATTGTTCCCCGTTTGGTACGCCATTGGTGATTAGAGCAAATTATCGTTGCTCTTCCGGTAGGCAAAGTTTAAATAAACCGTCATCTTAGCCGATCCTGAATCAGCGCTACAAGTTGGTCGAGCTTGGAATCCAATTGCTCAAACCGCTGATTCATTTCGACATGTAATCCGCCAACCTCCCGGTCAATCTTTGAGTCGAGTTGCCCAAACCCTTGGTTCATCTCCGCTCGTAACCCGCCAACCTTCTGATCAATCTTACGGTCAAGTTGGTTGAAGCGTTCATGTAAGCCGTCTTGTGAGTCGGCTAAGCACGTTACGTCTTGCTGGATGCGGTCCTGAGAATCGGCCAGACGGCCTACTTCTTGATGTAAATCGGCAAAGCCTTGTTTTACCTCAACAGTCAAGGTGGCTACCGCTTTGGCAACGGTCTCGATTTGCTTGCCTGATCGACGGACAAGTTCTCTAACTACTCAACGCGTTCTTCTAAATACATAGCTCGGATGGGAATGGGCAAATATAATGACGGTTGCAATAAGTACGTAACCAGAGCTTACGTTAAATAACTTTTAGCCGAAGATCCCGTGGTCGATGCGGCCCAATACCCGGTCGACCAACGTGTAGCCCGTGACGGTGTCTAAGGTTTGCAGTGGGGTTTGCCCATCCAACTCCCGGAGCGGAGAACGTAGCCACGTAGCCAGCCTAATACGGTTGCCGTGCGACCGTCAAACGTATCAAAAGTGTGTTGGAGTCGATTTTTCAATAGGAGCAGGCGCTCCGAAGCATCCTGACTGATGCGTTGGTCAGTCTTTAGTCGATGCAGGTAAGAAGTCGACAGACCTGAAGCCGCAGCCATAGCCATACACGTTTACTGTGAAGCTGGGGCGTAGGCCAAATGATTTGAAAGCTACGTCTGGCTCGGGCTGAAAACCAGCGGATTCAAGCGCTCTGCATCAAATGCAGCCCGACCAGCTCCGGGCGGTCTAAGCCTATCCAAAACAGCAAGTCGGTGTTGGATAAATGGCGTTCCAGATAAACCTCGATGGAGCCGTACGTTAGCTGAACCCAACTGGGGTGAAACGTATGGT